>NZ_JAMYQT010000169.1:0-509 GCF_040320985.1 Mesorhizobium sp. M0571 | reverse complement strand
ATCCTCGTCTATTGCGGGATCGTCGTTTTGCTGGCGAAGCCGCTCGGCGGCTACATGCATCGCGTTTTCAGCGGCGAGCGCACATTCCTGTCGCCAATTCTGGCCCCGCTCGAGCGCGGGCTCTACCGCATATCCGGGACCAGCGAGCGCGAGGAGCAGCACTGGACCTCCTATGCGGCGGCCCTGCTGTTCTTTAACCTGGCCGGCTTCCTGGTGCTCTATTTCCTGCAACGGCTGCAAGGCGGCCTGCCCTATAATCCGGCCGGCATGACCGCCGTCGAACCTGGGCTGGCCTTCAACACCGCCGCCAGTTTCATGACCAACACCAACTGGCAGAACTACGGCGGCGAAAGCACGATGTCCTATCTCGTGCAGATGGCCGGCTTGACCGTGCAGAACTTCCTGTCGGCGGCGACCGGCGTCGCCATTGCGGTCGCACTGATCCGCGGCTTTGCCAGGGCCTCAGGCAAATCGATCGGCAATTTTTGGGTCGATATGACCCGCTGCAC
>NZ_JAMYQT010000168.1:0-515 GCF_040320985.1 Mesorhizobium sp. M0571 | reverse complement strand
GGCGGCTGCGCGAACGAATGGCTGTTGCATCATATCCCGACGCAGCACGAGTCTTACCATAGGCGTAGGCGCCGCCGTAGATCGGGTTCTCGATCATTCGGTGAATGGTCGCATAGCTTGGCCTGCGCCAGACCACATCGCCATTGTTGCGCTTGGCAGGCAAATCCAGCCCATGTTCGAGGAACCAGAGCAGGGCCTGGCGGGCACTGCCGAGTTCCGCCACCTTGTCAAACACAAGGGTGATGGCCTCTTGCATGCGACGATCGGGATCCTTCTCCAGCCGGTCGCCGACCTTCACGAAGCCGACCGGGGCAGCGACGACGAGTTCACCGCGCCGGGCCTTCTCATAGCGGGCCGACAGGGAGCGCTGACGCAGAAGATCGAGCTCATACCCGTTGAGACTGCCCTTCAGTCCCAGCAGCAGCCGGTCATTGCCCTGGCGCGGTGCGTAGACCGTCTCCTGGTCGATCAGCACGGTATCGACGACGCGGCACATCTCGATGAGCTGCTGCCAG
>NZ_JAMYQT010000167.1:0-530 GCF_040320985.1 Mesorhizobium sp. M0571 | reverse complement strand
TCTGGCTGGCTGAATTCCACATACAGATGCAGTTCGTCCGGCACGAAGACGACCTCCACGATCCTTTGATACCATTGGCAAGGTTGTAGGCGAGGACGGTCATGGCGGGGCACTCCTTTCGCCGTGGAGCGTGCCTATCTCACGGGAAATTCCATCACCAGAGTAGTATTGACGCTCGCCCTTTCTCAGAAATCCAACGTCTACGTGATGCCGAAAGGTGCAGCTACCTTTTTGTGCATCTCGATGGAACACGGGACCGCCGCGAACGTTCGGTGCACGCAGCGAATCCTCCCCCTCCAGGTATTGCTGCAGATCGGTATCCCGATCGGCCCGCGCTCCCCGCAAGGCGCGGGCCTCGGCCTGTGGTGCTCATGCCATCTACTTCGATCCGCAAGATGGAATATGATCTGGATAGAAGGACCCTCTCGGTGTGGTTTGTCGCCAGCGGCAAGCGGTACGAGTTTGAGGGGGTACCGCCGGAAACCTTTGCCGCGTTCCGGGCCGCGTTCGCCAAGGGCCGCTATTTCAAC
>NZ_JAMYQT010000166.1:0-544 GCF_040320985.1 Mesorhizobium sp. M0571 | reverse complement strand
CCGTGATCGTGGTATTGGTCGTGATTGCGTATGCGGCTGGTTGGTTTGGCGGCACACCGATACCAGCGCCGCAGCAGTGAGAGCGATCGTCATTCTCGCTTGGCGGCAGCTGACTGCTCAGTCTCTAAAGGTCGAAGGAAGGGACACCTGATTGGCTGTTTCGCTGGTTCGGCTACCATCCTGACGACGCACAGCCTGGACCGTTTTTGAGATGGCTTCCGCTCAACTTGTTGGACGGACCGGTCCTTGGATCGCGCAATCCGCAACACTCCGCCATCGAGCCGGGTAACTTCGATAATGGTTTCGACACGGACAAAACTGCGATCCTGCGGAGTAGCCAGGCGCCAGGTCATGCCGGAAGTCGTACACTGGAGCCACAAGGGCCCAACGACCGGGCGGAGAACTCGCATCAGCCCGGCCTTCAGCGGTTTCGAAGCTAAACTGCCACTCGCTTGATCCCGCTGCCCCGGCCAGCAATGGGGCTGGGGCAGTCCAGTACAGACTCTGCCCATCGATCACCTCGATCGGCACGGACTCCAGACCG
>NZ_JAMYQT010000165.1:0-544 GCF_040320985.1 Mesorhizobium sp. M0571 | reverse complement strand
CACCGAATGATCGAGAACCCGATCTACGGCGGCGCCTACGCCTATGGTAAGACTCGTGCTGCGTCGGGATATGATGCAACAGCCATTCGTTCGCGCAGCCGCCGTAAGGCGCGTGATGAATGGCTGGCGCTGATCCCGGGTGCACACGAAGGCTACGTCAGCTGGGAAAGGGCGGAAGCGATCCGCAAGATGGTGAGCGACAACGTGCCCACGAGCCGGCATCACGGGGCGCCCAAGCATGGCGACGCTCTGCTCGCCGGCCTTGTCCGCTGCCGGCGCTGCGGCCGCAAGCTGACGGTCCGCTACACGGGAACCAAGCACAACATTCCGCGCTATTCCTGCTGGCGTGGTCTGCTTGACAATGGCGAGCCGCGTTGCATCGCCTTCGGTGGACTACGCGTCGACGACGCCATCGAGGAAGCTCTTCTGCGGGTTGTCGAGCCGGGAGCGATAGCCGCGGCCGTCGAGGCCGAAGCGCAAGCGGCCAGTCGCCGCGATCAGGTCCGCGATGCTCTGATGCGCGATCGCGAGGCGGCACGCTACA
>NZ_JAMYQT010000164.1:0-549 GCF_040320985.1 Mesorhizobium sp. M0571 | reverse complement strand
AGCCGGTGTCATTGGCTGGCGTTCCGGAATAGCCGATGTCGTCACGATAGCTTTGATCGTCGCTGCTGCGCGACGGAGCAAGCCGGCACACGCCGGCATCGTCAGCCGATCGACTTCATTGGCCCCGCGCAGCAGTTCGGAAATGAACAGGTCGACCGGCCTGAGCGCCACGCCTGTCTCTCCGAACTATAGATTGGCAGCTGGGGAATTTTTGGGACAAAGAATGAGCTTGCGTTTCGATCTGACGAGCTCGAGCAGATCGGCCTCGTCCAGGCCAGCCTCTTGAAAGGCAGCCAATATTCGCATTGCGAGCGTCTCGCCGTCCAAGGACGAGCGGGCGATATCCTCGTCACTGCAAACCTGGTCGAAAATGCGTTGGCAAAGATCCAGATCGGACGGGTATAAACCGGCTTGTTTGAAAGGCATTTTGGAACCCCCAAGCTTCGGAAGGGCCGTCACTGGTGATCAAAATTAGCGCCCGTCGCGATGCACGAGGCAACGGTATGTAAAAGGCGGACATTTGCAATGATTGTCCGCCCCAACCGGCTA
>NZ_JAMYQT010000163.1:0-575 GCF_040320985.1 Mesorhizobium sp. M0571 | reverse complement strand
GAAGGGCCGTCACTGGTGATCAAAATTAGCGCCCGTCGCGATGCACGAGGCAACGGTATGTAAAAGGCGGACATTTGCAATGATTGTCCGCCCCAACCGGCTACGAAAATTGTCCCCAACTGGCGGTTGGTAGACGCCAAGCAGCCGCGCAGGTATCGTTTTGTTATGATCGGCCGCACCGGGCACAGCCCACCCCAGCGCCCACGCCCCCGTGCTCGGCGCAACGCTCGATCGACCCGTCGTGCTGTAGAGTGCGGCGGGTTTTTCAATGCCGATCGCGCAGCTCTTTGACTGCCTTGGTGAGGGTCAGACGGTCGTTGCCGTTCTTTTTGATCAGCTTGCTGACCTGGCTCGGCGACACGCCATTTTCCCGCGCGAAATGTTCCACCTCATAAAACGCATCGACCGACAGGCGGCCTCGGTCGAACAAGTCTCGATTGCTCTTGTTCTGGTCCATTTCCGTTTTCCTAATCACTCGACATCCCACGCAGCTGCAAATGAGGATCCGCCCGCCAATCGAGGAATGGCGTACGCATCCTATCAGCGCAGGAAGGGACATTTCTGCGCAGATACAA
>NZ_JAMYQT010000162.1:0-585 GCF_040320985.1 Mesorhizobium sp. M0571 | reverse complement strand
AGATAAACCTGCATCAGAAGAGGCAGGCCGCGGAAGAACGAAGTGTAAAAGCTGGCGATGGCGTAGGCGAACCCGTTGTTTGAAAGTTTCGCTATGGCGGCAATTATTCCGATGGCCGATGCGAGGACCAGCGAAATGGCTGAAATGTAGAGTGTTGTCACCACGCCTTGCGTGATAAGAAAGGGCAGGTTCTTCCATATGAAGGGCAGGCTTAAGTCAAATAACTTGACGAACGCGAGAAACAGGATCAGCAGCTCAAACCATACGACCCCGATTTGCACCTTCAGCGGAGCAAAACCGATCAGCACAAGGTTGAAGCAAAAAATAACGGCGATCACAAACGCAATCGCGAAACGGCCGTAAAAGCCGCTCTCCAGCGGATCGCCGATGACCGGCCGCATGAGCTCGCCCATGGTCGTGCCCGTGAGGTTGAACATAAGAAAAATCGAAAGCACGAGTACAAAGACCGAGGCGATGAACCACGGCTTATGGACAAGCACCTCTGATTCAACTGTATCCGCATAGATCATGGCAGCCCTTTCCAAAAAAAGCGGCCCCGCCTGGCCGGGCCGCTATGGCTTTGCG
>NZ_JAMYQT010000161.1:0-600 GCF_040320985.1 Mesorhizobium sp. M0571 | reverse complement strand
CGGCCGTTGAAAGTGAGACGTCTGTACCGCGCTGGAGATCCCTACTCTTCGTTCCCGCTCACGTTCCGCGCTTTGTGGAAGCGGCTCATGAGCGCGGGGCAGATGGCGTCATACTCGACCTCGAGGACTCCGTTCCGCAGGATCAAAAGGATGAGTCACGGCGGCAGCTTTCTGCATCCGTGGCAAAGGTGGGCAGCAAGGGCGGGTCGGTTTTGGTCCGCGTTAATCGTGGTTTGCGCGCCTTGGCGGCAGATCTGGATGCAGCCGTGATGGCGGGTGTTGACGCACTTGTTCTTCCGAAAACGGATTCGGCTGAGTGGGTATCAGAGATCGCGAATGCGGTATCGGAACTTGAGCGAGAAAGAAATCTCCCATTGGGACGCATCCGGTTCCTTGCTCAGATCGAGACTCCGGCAGCATTGCACAGACTCGCGGGCATTGCGTCGGCCCATCCAAGACTGATCGCAATGGCGCTCGGTCCTGAAGACTTCAGTTCCGCTGTTGGCGGCGCCCCTGAATTTGACCTGCTCCTGGCGCCAAACCTTGCCGTGCTGTTTGCTGCCCGTGCGGCCGGCTTGCTCCCGCTGGGCTTCATAGGAA
>NZ_JAMYQT010000160.1:0-604 GCF_040320985.1 Mesorhizobium sp. M0571 | reverse complement strand
TTGTGCTGGTGCACAAGCGGCTCGAGGGCTCGAAGTTCGTCTGGCCGCAGGTTCGCGACGGCGTGATGCGCATGTCGCCGGCGATGTTCGCGGCCTTGTTCGAAGGGCTGGATTGGAGACTGGTTCGCCCCGAGCGGGCACGGCGTCCGCAGCTGGCCGGATGAGTGTGGCACAGTGACTCAGGTGCCTTGTCTCCAATGGCGTTATCGGAGATCATGTGGTTGATTTAGTGCATGAATCTGACGGTTCTCCAGGAAGAGAACGAGCGTTTGAAGGCGCTCCTCGCCGAGGCGCAGGCAGCTTTGGCAGAGTCCGAGGAGGCGCGCCGCCGGCTGGAGAGCGTCGTCAGCCAGCTCAACCACGAGAAGTTCGGCGCCAAGTCCGAGAAGCTGCATCCCGATCAATACCACCTGCCGCTCGAAGACGTGGAGATCGCGCAGGGCGTGCTCGATGCCGCGCAGGAAAAGGCGCAGCGGGTCATCCGGGGGCGTTCGGACGGCGCGTCCGGTTCGCGCCAGCGCAATCGTGGCCACTTGCCTGCCCATCTGCCGCGGGTGGAGCGGATCATCGAGCCCAGGAGCACGCTGTGTCCGTGCGGCTGCGG
>NZ_JAMYQT010000159.1:0-604 GCF_040320985.1 Mesorhizobium sp. M0571 | reverse complement strand
CCCGGCGCATAGTGGAACAGCACGATGGGCGGGCCTTGGCCACCATGGCCGCGATCATCGGAGGCGATTGCCCAGAAGAAGCCCTTCTTGACCTTGCCGCGTCCGGGATCGAGCACCGGCGCCGTGGTCTCGTCCATGAACAGGCGCTCGGCCGCAGCCAGATGCCCGCGCATCTGATCGGCTATGGGCTTGAGATGGAAGCAGGCCCGGCCTGCCCAGTTGCCCAGTGTCGCCCGATCCAGCTGGATGCCCTGGCGGGCGTAGATCTCGGCCTGCCGGTAGAACGGCAAATGATCACCGAACTTGGCGACGATGACCTGGGCGATCAGCGCCTCGGTCGGCAGGCCACCAGGCACGATATGCTCGGGCGCATGCGCCTGCACGACGGCGCCCGAGCAGCGCCGGCAAGCGTATTTCGGGCGGCGCGTGACCAGCACGCGCAGTTGCGCCGGGATTGCGTCGAGCCGCTCGCTGACATCCTCGCCGATCCTGGCCATCTCGCCGCAGCCGCACGGACACAGCGTGCTCCTGGGCTCGATGATCCGCTCCACCCGCGGCAGATGGGCAGGCAAGTGGCCACGATTGCGCTGGCGCGAACCGGACG
>NZ_JAMYQT010000158.1:0-631 GCF_040320985.1 Mesorhizobium sp. M0571 | reverse complement strand
CCTGGATGGCCGTCAAGATCAACCGTCGCCCGCTGGTGCGGACCATGTCGGCGCTGGATGGCTTCGTAACGGCAGCGGTCACCGGGCCGCGGTTCCCGGACCCGCAAGACTGGATGTGCCCGCTCATGGGGTTGCCGCGCGACGTCTTGGCCAAAGGCTCTGCAACAGATCGGGCCGTGTTTGCTAGCGTCGCCAGGATCCACAACCGGATCAACGAGACGCTCTTCGACAGACCGCAGGATTATGCGCCCCGATTCGCCACCAAGCCCAGGGGCGGCATGGACGCCCGGCCGTGGTGCCAGGGGTTCTACGCGGCCATGAATCTCAACATCAAAAAATGGAAACGGCTACTCGACCTCAACAACCCCCATCACGGCCTGCTGCTGCCGATCCTGATCTACTGCGTCGACAAAAAGGGGAGGCCCGTCCTCGGCAAGCCCAGGCCAGGACCCGAGACCGCGCACTTCATCGAGCACGAGGCGTACAAAGACATCGCCCTCGTCATCCCCGCTCTGCGCGAACTCCACTACGTCACCCATTATGACCCGGAGTGATCGGCGCCGGCGCGCCCACGAACGAGAGACTAACCATCAAGGCGATTTCGGGAAAGGTGCCTTGGCGCACCGCTTAC
>NZ_JAMYQT010000157.1:0-691 GCF_040320985.1 Mesorhizobium sp. M0571 | reverse complement strand
GGCGATGTCACGGTAACTTCTTGTGAGGAGTCGCTGGGGTAGACGCCGGTCCATGAATGACGCGCTCATCAGCTACAAACGCCACCGCTTTCCCGCCGAGATCATCGCCCATGCGGTGTGGCTATATTACCGGTTCCCATTGAGCCTGCGCCTGGTCGAGGAAATGCTGCTGGAGCGCGGCATCGTCGTCTCCTATGAAACGATCCGCCGTTGGGGGAAGAAGTTCGGGCCCGAGTACGTTCGCCGACTGCGCAGGAAGCGGCCCAGCCCCAACGATGTTTGGCACCTGGACGAAGTCCTCATCACCATCTCCGGCAAGAAACATTGGTTGTGGCGGGCTGTCGACCAGGATGGATATGTTCTCGATGAGATCGTCCAGAACCGCCGCAATACCAAGGCCGCCAAGCGCCTGCTCGCCAGGCTGCTGAAGAAACAGGGCCTCGCACCAAAGCGCATGATCACCGACAAGCTGCCTTCCTATGGAGCGGCGAAACGGCAGGTCATGCCGGATGTCGAGCACCGCGCGCACAAGGGCCTCAACAACAGGGCCGAGAATTCCCACGTGCCGCTGCGAAAGCGGGAGCGGACGATGCAGGGCTTCCGTTCGCCGGGAAGCCTGCAGCGCTTCGTCTCGATCTTCTCAGCCTTCCGTAATCTATTCGTCCCAGCCCGCTCAAAACGCTCCGCATTT
>NZ_JAMYQT010000156.1:0-696 GCF_040320985.1 Mesorhizobium sp. M0571 | reverse complement strand
CGCCCTTGGCCGGTCATCGCGACCAGATGAGCTTGTGCTCGCCCTTGTCGCCCTGGACGAGGGAGGCGTAGACCGGCGCCGTGAAGGACGGATCGTCGAGCTTGAGCGAGAGGTATTCTGCGCCCGTCTCGCGGGCGGTCCGGCTCCATCCGGCGCCGAACTCGACACCATTGGCGGTGACGCGATAGTCGGGCGCCTTGTCGTTGTCGCGCTCGCAGGGCTTGATGGTTGCCTTGACGTTGAGGGCGAGGGTCTTGATCGTCCCGGCGTAGGCGCCGTTTTCGTCGCGGGTGAAGGTGCCGATCTGAGCCATTGTCGTATCTCCTGAGTTGCTCGAAGCCGCCCGATGCGGCCTCGATGGCGGTCGAGAGGCGACGGACCGGACGACTGCATCCTTGGGCCGTAGCGTGAGCGGAGGACGGCGGCAGCCGAGCTTGTTGCCCCGCGAGGAATGCGGCGCAGCCGCAGGGGAAGAAGGTCGGCGGAGCCGTTGCAGGCTGAGGCCGGCCCGGCGCCAGACCAGCCCCGAGGAGAGGCCGCCTGGGGGCTTCGCCGGCATTGTCGGCAGAGAACGACGCTGGGTCGGCGCCCTTCCAGCACGTTCGGCGCCGCTAGCGCGTCGGCCCCTCACGCTGTCACGGCACCATGCCCTGACCCGACAACACCAACCGAGCCCAACACGCCACTGACCATGGC
>NZ_JAMYQT010000155.1:0-698 GCF_040320985.1 Mesorhizobium sp. M0571 | reverse complement strand
AATATCAATGGGAAGAAAAGCTGATCCCGTTCTGGACCGAGATCGTGGCGCTGGCGAAAGAAAACGGCGTCGAGCGCATTGCGCTCGAGCTGCATGGCAATCAATGCGTGTACAACGTGCCCTCGCTCCTGAAGCTTCGAGCAGCGGTAGGACCTGTCGTGGGCGCCAATCTGGACCCGTCGCACCTGTTCTGGATGGGTGCTGATCCCCTCGCTGCTGCCGAAGCGCTGGGCGCGGCCGTTTATCATGTCCATGCCAAGGACACGATGCTGAACCGGCCAGTCCAGGCAACGACCTCGCTGCTTGAGAATGGCAACCTAATGGACATTCCGGCCCGCTCGTGGAGCTACATCACGCTCGGGTTCGGCCATGGTGAGGAGTGGTGGCGGCAATTCTGTTATCGGCTCAAGATGGCTGGCTACGACGGCTGGCTTTCCATCGAGCACGAGGACGTACTTCTGAACTCGCTGGAGGGGCTCGAAAAATCCGTCGCGCTCCTCCAGAGCGTGATGCCGTCAGCTCCCGCAGACTTCAAACCGCAAGATATCTGAGGAGGGACTCAATGCCCTGGGTTGACGCTTGTGCCGCTGACGAAATCGAAGCCGAGGAAGCCAAGCGCTTCGAGAATGGCGGCCGTACCTTCGCGATCTTCCGCAACGACGCGGATGAATACTACTGCACAGACGGGCTTTGCACGC
>NZ_JAMYQT010000154.1:0-719 GCF_040320985.1 Mesorhizobium sp. M0571 | reverse complement strand
GGGAGCAGACGGCAAAATGGACGTCGATTTGGACGTCCCAACAGCTGGCTACGCAGGCCGGCTCGAGGTTCTGGAAGGTCCAACGGGACGGCGGGTTCGCTCGGAGGCTGAGAGAGCCCGGATTGCGGCCGAGAGCCTGATGCCGGGGGTGCAGGTGGCGGCGGTCGCACGCAAGCATGGCGCGACCCGCTGGCAGGTCTACGATTGGCGGCGTCGCCTTCGTCAGGGACAACTGGCACTGCCGGAAAGCATGGCGCCGATGTTCGCGCAGTTGATGGTGGACGAAACATCGGTGCCTCAGCGGAGGATGAGGCCATCGAAATCGACGCCGGCGAAGGTGGAGATCGTGATCGACGACATGGTGATCCGAACGGCGGTTGACCTCGAGCAGCTGTCGCAGGTGATCCGAGCGGTTCGGGCCTCGCGATGATTGCACCGGGCAACGATCTGAAGATCTACGTGGCGACCCGGCCGGTTGACTTCCGGCGCGGCATGGACGGATTGGCATTGGCTGTGCAGGAGATGCTAGGCCTCGACCCGTTCTGTGGGGCAGCCTTCGTGTTCCGGGCCAAAAGGGCTGACAGGATCAAGATTTTGGTGTGGGATCGCACCGGCCTTGTGCTGGTGCACAAGCGGCTCGAGGGCTCGAAGTTCGTCTGGCCGCAGGTTCGCGACGGCGTGATGCGCATGTCGCCGGCGATGTTCGCGGCCTTGTTCGA
>NZ_JAMYQT010000153.1:0-735 GCF_040320985.1 Mesorhizobium sp. M0571 | reverse complement strand
TTTATCCGACGAACGCCTCACGCATCCGAGCGAACATGCCGGGCTGTCTCCCGGCAACCGCCGCACGGATGTGACGGGCGGCCGTTGCGGCGCTCACCGTCGCGCCGAAATGACAATAGCAGATGATCTCATGCAATTGCCCGTCGGTCAGCTCGAAGAACCGCTTCGCTTCGCCGTAGTTGTCGTTTTCCAACCCGGCGGCGCGGAGGACAGGATCCTCGAAAGCGACTGCGATCGGCGAGCCGTCGCCGCGCATGGCCGCGCGTGCTCTAACCGGCTGATACTCGGTTTGGTGCAGCGTCGAGAGGCGCCGGTCAGGGTTCCGTTCAAGGAGCTCCGCCCAGCGTTCAAGACGTTCGCTGCGCGACATGGTTTGGCGCAGGTAGTCCTGATCGATCTCGGCGACGATCTGCAGTTGCTCAAGCGTCTGGTGCTTCATTTTAGCCTCCTATTCGGACGATAGTTGGCCCACCCATATCCTTCTTATACCTGCGGCCAGAGTGACTCCGACCGATCGTGAAGTCCAATCACGATGAGGCTGGGAGGGCTTCCCCCACGAAAATGCGGAGGCTTCGCAAAGATCCGGCCATTAATTTGCGAACGCGGTCAAATGCGCGGCTGTTCGACGATGTCGGTCTGGAGTCCGTGCCGATCGAGGTGATCGATGGGCAGAGTCTGTACTGGACTGCCCCAGCCCCATTGCTGGCCGGGGCAGCGGGATCAAGCGAGTGGCAG
>NZ_JAMYQT010000152.1:0-767 GCF_040320985.1 Mesorhizobium sp. M0571 | reverse complement strand
CGCGCTCTGGCGTTGGAGCGACAAAGCCCCCTTGCCTCACCTTGATTGATGAAAATCGGCTTTCGCGGTGACGCATTTGATAAGCGCGCCAACAGGTGCACTGAAATTTTCTCGGGACGAGCCTAAATGCGCTATGTATCGGGAAAGTGGCGCATCACATTGGTCCACAAACATCTAGAGTAGAGTAGGCACACTTGTGAATGGCGCCTGCATCGCGAGTCATAGGCTGATAACCGTGGGAAGCGGTGATCCGTGCCATTCAACACGCCTCAAGGCCAGCCGATCAGTCACCCTCGTTTAAACCCAGGACAACTTGTTGAGGCTCCACAAATTTGACAGGGGCAACGAAACCCATTTTATTAAATTGGTAACGACGCATGAAAAGGCCTACAATTCATTCCAGCCGGCAGGGCCACCGACACGCGGTAAGACCCGGCGGCACGCTGGTTGTCCCAATACTATCGGGACGGCCTATCAGTTGCGCACCGCGGCGACCAACGTGAAACGCTATCGAACCAACAACCCCGCAACCGGCAAGCGCCACGAGCCGCCGGCCAACCGGCGCATCGGATGTGCCCCTATTCCAATGCCATCAGGGGCAATGTCGAAGTGGCGCTTTCGGCGCCGCGGCCCGACAGCGGTTGTCGCGCATAGATCGCTTGTATCGGCGGTGGCACTTCCGGCAAAGGCAGCATGCCCTTAGAGATCACAACCAGACCCCAGGACCTCCCGGCGGCTTCCGGCGGGATTTCGGCGGCTTGATCAGC
>NZ_JAMYQT010000151.1:0-788 GCF_040320985.1 Mesorhizobium sp. M0571 | reverse complement strand
GGGTGCGCCAGTCGGCGTCGTAGTTTGTGCTTTGGGTAAGCGCTGACTCCGTGCGGGTGTAGGCAACGTTGTTGGTTGCCACGGCGCCGTTCTCGCCAATCAGCTCGGCGCGAACGTCATAGCCATAGGCGGCGTTGTTGTTGATCTCGATGTTGACGAGCTGCCCATCCACCGTTTCCAGCACCATGACGACAGGTGCCACACGCGCGTCCGAGCGGCTTGGCTGGAATGCGGAGATGGCAGCATATTCGGTGCCGAGCACATATCGCACGACATCGAATTCGTGCGGGGCCGAATTGGTGATAGCCATCGCGCCGGTGAAGTCGGCCGCAGGCGTTTCAACATTGCGGTGAAAATTGTGCATCATCAGCGCCCGGCCGAGATGACCATTATCGAGCGCTTGCTTCATTTCCTGATAGGAGCGGTCGTAACGCCGCATGAAGCCGAGCTGGACGAATTTCGCCCCCGCTTTCTGTTCGGCTTCCATCACCGCGATGCAGTCAGCCGACGCTTGTGACAGCGGTTTTTCGCATAGGACGCGCTTGCCGGCGGCAATGCAAGCCATCGAAAGCGGCGCATGCGTGAAATCGGGACTCGCAATGATCACGGCGTCCACGTCTTGCCGCGTGATGGCGCCCTTGGGGTCGGTGGCAATGTCGATAGCGCCACACGCGTCGGCAACAGAACGAGCGCGCTGCTCATCCATGTCGCAGACCAATTGAAGGGTTGCGCCGGGCAGTTCCTCGGCAACTATCTTGGCATGATCCGCGCCCATCAAACCGGCGCCG
>NZ_JAMYQT010000150.1:0-805 GCF_040320985.1 Mesorhizobium sp. M0571 | reverse complement strand
CTGATTGGCGAGAACGGCGCCGTGGCAACCAACAACGTTGCCTACACCCGCACGGAGTCAGCGCTTACCCAAAGCACAAACTACGACGCCGACTGGCGCACCCGCTATTACGATGCCTATCGCCGCCAGAACCGCGACTTCCTTCGCTTCGTCATGACTGGTGAGTTCCCCGCGACCGCCTCGGACTGCTGGGACGGCTACTGCGCCGCCGTCGTTGCCGAGGCCGGCGTGGTAGCGCTGAAGGAAGCCCGTCGTACGCCTGTCCAGATGATTGCAAAGCCGGAGTTCTACGCGTGAAGCTGGGTTTCGTTTCAGACAGTCTCGGCAATCTGCCGTTCGACGCGGTGCTTAATCATGCCCAGCGCATGGGGGTATCCGGCATCGAGGTGAACACTTGCGGCTGGTCGACCGCCCCGCATTTCCGGCTTTCGTCCATGCTGGGTAACAGGGAAGCGCAGAAGCGGATTGCTGCAGCCTTCGAGGAACGCGGCCTGGAGATCATAAGCCTCAACGCAAACGGCAATCCGCTGCACCCAACCGATCCGGCCCAAGGCCAAGGGTTGAAAGACACGATCCGCGTCGCCGGCGAGATGGGCATTCGCACCGTCTGCACCATGAGCGGTCTGCCGGCTGGCAGCGCTAGCGACAGCATGCCGAACTGGGTCGTCTCGTCCTGGCCGCCGGAAACGCAGACCATCCTTAAATATCAATGGGAAGAAAAGCTGATCCCGTTCTGGACCGAGATCGTGGCGCTGGCGAAAGAAAACGGCGTCGAGCGCATTGCGCTCGAGCTGCATGGCAATCA
>NZ_JAMYQT010000149.1:0-829 GCF_040320985.1 Mesorhizobium sp. M0571 | reverse complement strand
CCAGGGCATGAGTGCCAGCGTGCGGCTCAGCTGGCGGCCGATCGACGCCTGGAGCTTACTGGATCGGCGTCTCGCCGCGAAACAGCGGCTGGTGCGCCCGCATCAAGCCGGCAATCCGGTCGGCGACTTTTCGTACCGGCGGGGAGTGACGTTCCTCATGATGGGTGACGATCCATTGGTCGGTTTCGAGTTCGGGGATAGGCAGAGCGACGCGAACCAGCCGTGGATCGCTGTCACCGACGAAGCACGGAAAGATCGAAAGCCCGGCGCCGGCAGCCACCAGTTCGCGCACCGAATGGGTGTTGTTGCCGCGCACGGCGATGCGATCGCCGTGATGGGCTTGCAGCCAGCGCGCCGAGGCAATGTTTGCCCCTTCGCCGGTGACGCCGACGAACAACCCGGCGGCGATGCCGTTGATCAGGTGGCGTCCGGAATAAATGGCGTGGGCGACCTTGCCGCTCTGACGGCCGGCCAGCCACTGCTCGGTCGGGCGCTCGCTGCGGATGCCGATGTCGGCGGCACGGCGACCAATGTCGACCCGGTCGGTGGTGGTGACGAGCTCCACCCTTATGCCGTCATCGACCGTCCAGATCTCGCCGATATGGGCGGCAACGAAGGCCGAGGTCCATGGCCCGGCCGAGACGCGGACAATGCGGTCGGGCAGGTTTCCTTCGCGCCAGCGGGTCAGCGACTGCATTGCTGCCTCGACGTCTTCGGCGCGCCGCAGCAGTTCTTCACCGACTGGGGTCAGCCGGTAGCCGGTTTGCTGACGCACGAACAGCGGTTCGCCGATCTGCTTTTCGAGCGCGGTGACGCGTCGTCCAAGGGT
>NZ_JAMYQT010000148.1:0-839 GCF_040320985.1 Mesorhizobium sp. M0571 | reverse complement strand
CCGACCGCCAGGGCTGGGAAGAAGGTCAGGCCACCGACGATCAGGATGACACCGACCAGCAGCCCGACGAATAGCGGACCGTCGGTCGGAAAGGTGCCGGCGGAGGCAGGGACGGTCTTCTTCGCCACCAGCGAGCCAGCAATCGCCAGCGCCGGAATAATGACCAGGAAGCGGCCCATCAGCATGCCGATGCCGAGCGTTATATTGTACCAGGGCGTGTTGCCGCCGAGGCCGCCAAAGGCGGAACCATTGTTCGCCGCAGCCGAGGTATAGGCATAGAGAACCTCGGAAAAGCCGTGCGGGCCGGCATTGGCGATGGAAGCAACGCCGGTCGGCAGCACCACCGCGATAGCGGTGAAGATCAGCATCGCCAGCGGCAGGCAGAGGACGGCCAGCATCGCCATCTTGACCTCCTTGGCCTCGATCTTCTTGCCGAGATATTCGGGCGTGCGTCCGACCATCAGCCCGGCGACGAAGACGGCAATGACGATGAACATCAGGATACCATAGAAGCCGGCGCCGACGCCGCCGACAATGACCTCGCCGAGCTGCATGTTGATGATGGGGATCATGCCGCCAAGTGCGGTGAAGCTGTCGTGCATGGCATTGACCGCGCCGCAGGATGCGGCGGTGGTGATGACCGCAAACAGCGCCGACAGAGCGATGCCGAAACGGCTCTCCTTGCCCTCCATGTTGCCGCCGTCGATGCCCAGCGCATGGACCAGCGGGTTGCCGGCGGCCTCGGCCCAGTAGCAGACAGCAACGCCGGCGATGAACAGCACACCCATCGCCGACAGAATTGCCCAGCCCTGGCGCTGGTTGCCGACCATGCGGCCGAA
>NZ_JAMYQT010000147.1:0-903 GCF_040320985.1 Mesorhizobium sp. M0571 | reverse complement strand
TGCACGAACCCGCTTCGCGGGAGTGTCGCCTGGTTCTGAGATGGCGCGGTATTCATAGGCCTTGAGCGGGTAGAGCCCGCGATCCGACCATGGAGTTCCCTTCAACGAGAGGAACTTGCCATGGCTACCTTGTCGACTGATGCTCCGACCACGCCGCTTCGCCAGCGCATGCAGCAAGACATGCTGATGCGGGGTCTGGGACCGCATACGCAGCAGGACTACGTTCGTCATGTCCGGCGCTTCGCCGCGTTCCTTGGTCGCGCTCCCGACACCGCGACGACCGAGGACATCCGACGCTTCCAGCTGCGCCAGCATGAGAACGGCCTGGGCCCGGCGACGATCAACGGCGCGGTCTCGGCGTTGCGATTCCTGTTCACGGTGACGCTGAGGCGGCGCGATCTGGCCCGCGCGCTGGTGGTCACGCGATATGCGCGCAAGCTGCCCGATGTGCTGAGCGTTGAGGAAGCGGCGCGGCTGCTCGAAGCGGCGCCAGGCATCAAGTACAAGGCCGCGCTCGGTGTCGCCTATGGCGCGGGCCTGCGCGTATCCGAGGTCGCGCATCTGAAGGTCGACGACATCGATTCGACACGCATGCTGATCCGCGTCGAACAGGGCAAGGGACGCAGGGACCGCAACGCCATGCTCTCGCCGCAACTGCTGGAACTACTGCGGCTGTGGTGGCGCGAAGGCAAGCGGCGCGGGGTGATGCTCCCCCATGGCTGGCTGTTCCCGGGGCGCGGCTGCACAGCGCCGATCTCGTCGCGGCAGCTGCATCGCGCGGTCCAGGAAGCAGCCGAAGTCGCCGGCATCCGCAAGCGCGTCAGTCCGCACACGCTGCGTCACAGCTTCGCCACCCACTTGCTTGAGCAGGATGTCGACATCCGCGTCATCCAGGTGCTGCTC
>NZ_JAMYQT010000146.1:0-908 GCF_040320985.1 Mesorhizobium sp. M0571 | reverse complement strand
AGAGGCCGTTTTGAAAATCGGCTTACTGGGGTTTCGTCTGAGGCTGGGTTATGATTCAAGCTGTGGATGTGGACAAAGCAGAGCCGTGGCCGGATGGCCCAGATCGCCAAGAAGACCAAGCGCTACCCGTCTGATTTGACGGATGAGGAGTGGGAGCAGTTCGCGCCGCTGATGCCCAAGCCTGGGCGGCGTGGCCGTCCGCGCGAGGTTGATTTTCGCGAGGTGATCAATGCGGTGCGCTACCTGGTCCGTTCGGGTTGCGGCTGGCGGATGCTGCCGATCCACTTTGGACCCTGGCAGACGGTCTATGGCTGGTTTCGAGAGCTGGCGCGGCGATTTTTGTTCCAGACCATCCACGACGTGGCGCTGATGCTGGATCGTGAGCGGGCCGGGCGCGAGGCGAGCCCGTCGGCGGCGGTGATCGACAGCCAGTCGGTCAAGGCTCCGCAAGCAAGAACAAGGGGTTACGACGCCGGCAAGAAGATCGTCGGACGCAAGCGCCATATCGCAGTCGATACGGATGGGCGGCTGTTGATGGTCAACTTGACGCCGGCCGATATCTCCGACAGCGCCGGCGCTCAGGCGATCTTGGATGGTATCCGCCAGCGCTGGCCCTGGGTGAAGCATCTGTTCGCCGACGGCGCCTATGATCGGCTAATGCTCATGGACAAGGCCGCCTATCTGGACTTCGTGGTCGAGGTCATCCGCCGATCCGATGACCAGAAGGGCTTCGAAGTCTTGCCCCGACGCTGGGTCGTCGAGCGGACCTTCGGCTGGATGACAAGATGGCGCCGCCTCGTGCGCGACTACGAGCAGCGCATCGACGTCTCTCACGCAATGATCCTCGTCGCAATGGGCGCAAACCTCATCCGCCGAAACGCTCATCCTTGAATTTCAAAACGGACTCT
>NZ_JAMYQT010000145.1:0-934 GCF_040320985.1 Mesorhizobium sp. M0571 | reverse complement strand
AGAGCCTGAATCAAAAAGAGTGTTTTGATATCAACTTCTTGCGAGCCTGCGGGTGAGCAGGCGAATGTGAGCGACGTATATCCAGGCTTCTGCGGAAGCGAGGGATTTCTCCCAGTCCTTGGCCAGCCTGCGGCATCGCCCCAGCCATGCGAATGTGCGCTCCACGACCCAGCGGCGCGGCAGGACCTCAAAGCCTTTGGCTTTATCCGTCCGCTTGACGATCTCCAGGGTGAACGTGCCGATCTTTTGCATCGCGCCCTTAAGCTTCGGTCCGGCATATCCGCCGTCGGCGAAGACGTGTCGCAGCCACGGCCAGCGTTCGAGAATGGTCTTGAGGGCAGCCGGTGCGCCGTCCCGGTCCTGGATATCAGCGGCGTGGACGACGAGACCGACCATCAGGCCGATGGTGTCGACAACGATGTGACGCTTGCGCCCGTTGATCTTCTTTCCCGCGTCGAAGCCACGAATTCCGCCGCTTTCCGTGGTCTTGACCGATTGGCTGTCGATCACGCCCGCCGTCGGGCTCGCTTCCCGACCCTCAGCCTCGCGCGCCGCCATGACGAGGCTATTGCTGATGGTCCGCAACAAGCCCGCCTCACGCCAGCGATAGAAGTACTTCTGCACCGTTGAAAAGGGTGGGAAGTCTTTCGGCAGCAATCGCCACGCGCCGCCCGACGAGGCGAGGTAAAGAAGTGCGTTCACGACCTCGCGCAGGTCTGTCTTGCGCGGCCGGCCGATGCGGCTCGCCGACGGCATCATTGGCGCAATCAGCACCCACTCTGCATCGGTCAGATCGCTTGCGTAGCGGGCGCAACGCCGCTCATAATGCGCACGGGTGATTTCAGTCCAGGCCATCGTGATCTCCATCGAATCTCGCAAATCCGACAGAATCACAACCTGCTGAAATCACTCAACTCTTTTTGGAACGGACACT
>NZ_JAMYQT010000144.1:0-1014 GCF_040320985.1 Mesorhizobium sp. M0571 | reverse complement strand
GTTTTGGGCAAAGGCTTCCAGACCCACCGGCCCGCGATACCCCATGTCGAATAGAGCTCTCGCGATGTTGGGCCAGTTCATCTCGCCTGTTCCCGGCTCGCAACGACCCGGATTATCGGCCACCTGCACCTCGCCGATGAAGGGCAGGCACTTCTCGCACCAGCGCACGATATCGCCTTCGCCGATCTGAGTGTGATAAAGGTCGAGGTTGATCCGCAGTTGGGGTCTATTGATCGATGACACCAATGCCAGCACCGCTGCCGTCGAGCCGAAGGGGCAGCCCGGGTGGTCAAGCAGGTTCAGGTTTTCAAGCGTGAAGACGACATCTTCGGCCTCGGCCATGTCGCAGATACAGTTCAAGGTGTCCCGCGCCTTCAGCCACATGGGGCCGGTCTCGACTTCGGACTTCACAATAGGAATGCCGCCTTCGCCGAGCCCGGTGCCGTGCAGGTTGAGCCTGGCAATCCCGAGGCGCTTTCCGACTTTTGCGGTCTCCAGGGCGGACTTCAAGAGCATGTTGGCGCCCTCGTCGTCGGCGAGCCTTCCTTCGAGGTAGCCGTTCATGATCGTGAAGGTCGCCCCTGACTTCTCGAGCGCTGCGAGGTCATGGTCCGGCCAATTCCACAATCCGACGCCGAAACCCATCTCATGCAGACGTGCGACGCGCCAAGCCATCGGACGATCAAGCCAAAGCATCTCGGCGCAGGCGGCCAACTGGAAGGGTTGGCTCATGACGGCTCAAACCTCGACCATGACGCGGCCGTTCTCGACCTTCGTCTTGTAAGTTTTGAGGTTCTCGCAGGCCGGGGGCGTCTCTACTTCGCCAGTCGTGAAGTCGAAAACGGAAGCGTGCTTGGGGCATTCCACCGTATTCGCCATGACGAGGCCGTCAGCGAGGTGAATCTTCTCGTGCGTGCAAAGCCCGTCTGTGCAGTAGTATTCATCCGCGTCGTTGCGGAAGATCGCGAAGGTACGGCCGCCATTCTCGAAGCGCTTGGCTTCCTCGGCTTCGAT
>NZ_JAMYQT010000143.1:0-1014 GCF_040320985.1 Mesorhizobium sp. M0571 | reverse complement strand
CTACGCCTGCCGGCCGCCTGGCGTCTATCACGGTCCCTTCCGGTCGCAGACCGGGTGCCTGCTGCTCGAGCTACACTACTACGAGGCCCAACTTTTCGAATGACGTCCCAGCGACCAAGCGGTCGACCCTTCGGTGTCGGCGACGTCGCTGATCAAGGTCCTTCCACCCAGCACACTGCAGGTAGAGCAAGTCGGGTGACCTGAAACGAAACGGCGTCCGATCGATCAGGGATGGGGCGGGGAGCGCACCACCTGCCGGGCTGGCTTGTCCTGACGCTCGCCTTGGTACGACCTGACGCAGGAGATTGTCTTCGGTCCAGGTGAGATAGGCGACCTCGACCATTTCAGGCCTGACCCAATGTAACTTGCCCCATGGCAAGATTGTCCGCTCAAAGCTGGAGCGCTGGTCCGACCAAATCGTATTCGTCACCTACTGCGCCGGCCCTCACTGCAACGGTGCCGCCCGTGGAGCGCTTCGCCTTGCGGAGCTCGGTCGCCCGGTGAAGATCATGGCTGGCGGCGTTACGGGTTGGCTCGACGAAGGCTTCGAGTTGGCGAAAGGTTCAGATAGTTGACCATTGCGATCCGAGTTGCATCGCCACGCGATGCCGCTCGGCTCATGAACTGATTGTGGAGCATGCGACGTTCGAACGGAGCGCCGCATCTTGCACTGTCCGAACTGGAGAACCTTCTTCGAGACCCATCCCAGCCGGTCAAACTCCTCGTCGAATAGGCCCGCCCGCGGCGCTCGCACTCGATCTCGGCGCGGGTTTTCCCTTGTCTCATCGCCCTGTCAGCGCCTTGCAGATGAGCGAAACCAAGCTGTCGCGCGCTCGCTTGTGGAGTGGGCCTTTCGGCCGCCATGCAAGGAAATCATCTCCCTCATCCAATCAACCGGGTTTGTGTCGGCGTCTGGCTGGCTGAATTCCACATACAGATGCAGTTCGTCCGGCACGAAGACGACCTCCACGATCCTTTGATACCATTGGCAAGGTTGTAGGCGAGGACGGTCAT
>NZ_JAMYQT010000142.1:0-1038 GCF_040320985.1 Mesorhizobium sp. M0571 | reverse complement strand
ACGTCACCCATTATGACCCGGAGTGATCGGCGCCGGCGCGCCCACGAACGAGAGACTAACCATCAAGGCGATTTCGGGAAAGGTGCCTTGGCGCACCGCTTACCTGCAATGAGTGATTTGATTTGGTTATCGGATGCGCAGATGCGCCGGATCGAGCCGCATTCCCGCGGTCTCACGGTGTGCCGAGGGTCGATCACCGGCGGATCGTCAGCGGCATCATCTTCGTGATCAGGAACGGGCTGCGGTGGCGCGACGCGCCCCAGGAATACGGTCTTCACAAGACGATCTACAACCGCTTCATCCGCTGGAGCTGCCTCGGCGTATTCTACCAGATATTCGCCGAATTGGCGGCAAAAGGCGGCAGGCCCGATCAACTGATGATCGACGCCACCCATTTGAAGGCGCATCGAACGGCCGCAAGCCTGCTTAAAAAGGGGCTGTTCCCCGACGTATCGGGCGAACCAAGGGCGGCCTGAAGTCCAAGCTGCATGCTGTATGCGATGGCCGTGGTCAACCGCTGATCATGCTGCTCAGCGAAGGGCAGATGAGCGACTACAAAGGCGCGGCGCTGATGATTGACGCTTTCCCGAAAGCCGCAGCCCTGCTCGGGGACAAAGGCTACGACGCCGACTGGTTCCGCACTGCCCTGGCCGATCGCGGCATCGTCGCCTGCATCCCGTCCAAAACCAACCGCAACGTGCCGATCCCGCACGACACCGTCCTCTACCGCCGTCGCCACAAGATCGAGAAAATATTCGGTAGGCTCAAGGACTGGCGCCGCATCCACACCCGATATGAGCGCTGCGCCCACACCTTCATGTCCGCGATCTGTATCGCCGCCGCCGTAATCTTCTGGCTCTGATCAATGAGTCCTGAGCCTAACCAATGAATCAACTGATCATCATCTCCGCAACTGGTTTATTGGTCCTGAGCCTAGATAAACCTGCATCAGAAGAGGCAGGCCGCGGAAGAACGAAGTGTAAAAGCTGGCGATGGCGTAGGCGAACCCGTTGTTTGAAAGTTTCGCTATGGCGGCAA
>NZ_JAMYQT010000141.1:0-1039 GCF_040320985.1 Mesorhizobium sp. M0571 | reverse complement strand
GGGTGCGCCAGTCGGCGTCGTAGTTTGTGCTTTGGGTAAGCGCTGACTCCGTGCGGGTGTAGGCAACGTTGTTGGTTGCCACGGCGCCGTTCTCGCCAATCAGTTCGGCGCGGACGTCATAGCCGTAGGCGGCGTTGTTGTTGATCTCGATATTGACGAGCTGCCCGTCCACTGTTTCCAACACCATGAAGACAGGTGCCACACGCGCGTCCGAGCGGCGCGGCTGGAACGCGGAAATAGAGGCGTATTCCGTCCCGAGCACGTAACGCACGACGTCGAATTCGTGCGGTGCCGAATTGGTGATGGCCATAGAGCCGGTGAAATCGGCCGCAGGCGTTTCAACATTGCGGTGAAAATTGTGCATCATCAGCGCCCGACCGAGATGACCATTATCGAGCGCCTGCTTCATCTCCTGGTAGGATTGATCGTAACGCCGCATGAAGCCGAGCTGGACGAATCTCGCCCCTGCCTTCTGTTCGGTTTCCATCACGGCGATGCAGTCAGCCGACGCTTGTGAAAGCGGTTTTTCGCACAGAACGCGCTTGCCCATGGCAATACAGGCCATCGAAAGCGGCGCATGCGTGAAATCGGGACTCGCAATGATCACGGCGTCCACGTCTTGCCGCGTGATGGCGCCCTGGGGGTCAGTGGCAATGTCGAAGGCACCAAATGCATCGGCGACCAGACGAGCGCGCTGCTCATCCATGTCGCAGACCAATTGAAGGGTTGCGCCGGGCAGTTCCTCGGCAACTATCTTGGCATGATCCGCGCCCATCAAACCGGCGCCGATCACTGCAATGCGGATTGTCATTTCTGTCCTGCTTTTGCTTTTTCGAACTTACGGGCAACGGCCAACTCGGCGGCATGGAGCCACGCCTGGTTGGCGCCTTTTAAGAAATCTAACGAGCGGCTGGGCCCTCCAGCACCTGGAAGGACGGCGGATGACCTTCATGCTCGGCCATGTAACCATCGACCTTGGCTTCCAGATCGGCCATCGTTTCGCCGCCAGCCATCAGATCCGTAATCTCCTCGCGGGACC
>NZ_JAMYQT010000140.1:0-1138 GCF_040320985.1 Mesorhizobium sp. M0571 | reverse complement strand
GGGCCGGGAGCCGTCGGTCTGCTTCGGATCAGCGGCTGGCGAACGCGGACATAGCTTGTCGGAAGCTCCCGAGCAAATGCCGGCTTCCTAATTTCTACGCCCGGAAGCGAACCGTCACAAATCCGCCTTCTCAGGCACCTTCTTGCAGATGGCCGGTTCGGCTTTTCGACGGCATGCGATGCATAGAGCACCCAACGCCTTCACCCCCTACCTCTGAAAATGCCCCAACCCGTTCTCATTCAGATAGTCCACCGTCATCACCCGCGCGTGAATGCCGCCGGAGGAACCGACGAACTTCACCGATGACAGCGAGCCGATCGGCGCGTTCTCGCCGCGGGGGGCGAGGGCGTAGGTGTCGCCGTCCCAGTGTTCGAGCGTGAACTGCATGGGCTTGGGGCCGAGTTCGAGCACCAGCTTGTCGCCATCGGCCAGCACGGTGGCGGTGTCGAAATAGTGGCTCGTATATTGGCCGGCGTAGAAGGATGAACTGCGCGCCTTGGCGGGGTTCGTCGGCTTGTCCTTGCCGGCGAGGTCGCCCACCGGCTTGTAGTAGACCATGAACCGCGGCTTGATGTAGGGATACCAGTCGCGAGTGATTTGGCCATATTGCACGATGTCCATGAAGCTGGCGGCGACCGCCTCGGCGGCGCCGACGGGGGAGCCGTTGGTGAGCACGACGATGCCGACATCGGCCGAGGGCAGGATCTGGAAGGTGGTGCCGGCGCCGAGCAGGAAGGCGCCGGAATGGCCCATGGTGGTGCGGCCATTGGCGTTCACCCCCACATTGAAGCCATAACCATAGGAGCTGACCCGCGTATCGGGCGTCTCGCCGCGGTAGGTCACGCTCTGCGGTGTGATGGCGGGCTGCAGGATCTTGGGGTCGATGATGGGCTGGCCGTTATAGGTGCCGTCGGCAAGCAGCAGGATCATCCACTTGGCAAGATCCTGGGCGCTGGAGGAGACGCCGCCCGCCGGCGCCTGCTGGTCGGGATCGCGGTCGTAGAGCGGCTCGAAGACATTGTCCGCCACGCGCGCATGCAGCAGGGCGCGGTTGTTGCCGGCGGCAATGAAGTCCTCGTGCCGATAGCTGCTCGAGCGCATGCCGAGCGGATCGAACAGCAGGCTCTTGGCCAGCGGC
>NZ_JAMYQT010000139.1:0-1198 GCF_040320985.1 Mesorhizobium sp. M0571 | reverse complement strand
TTGTGCTGGTGCACAAGCGGCTCGAGGGCTCGAAGTTCGTCTGGCCGCAGGTTCGCGACGGCGTGATGCGCATGTCGCCGGCGATGTTCGCGGCCTTGTTCGATCACGCATGTTGATGCCCCTCCTGGTGAAGCTGAATGATTCTCAGATCAAGGTGGCTAATGGTGTGGTTGCGGAGGTCACGGACCGCATCGATTACGGAAGGCGAGTTTTGGAACAGGTAAGCTCCAGTCGACTGACGGTCGATCAAGAGGCGCTTCTGCCTGATCTGCACGTAGATCCAATTGACGGGGATGTTCAGCCGTGCGGCCAGTTGTGTGGCGCTGAGCGAAGTGAACTCGTGGGTCCATCGGTTGCGCTGCGTCGTTATCCTGATCCCGGCACCGAGCCGGATCCGCTGCACAGTGATCGGCAGGACCTTGTCCGAGCAATTGGGCGAGTGGTGCCCCTCCCGGGTGAGGACGGCGGCAATCTCATTGTCAGGCATGCCGGCCTGCGCGAGTTCGATCAGACGCGCGCGCATCTCTCCACCGCGCGTGAGCTTGGCGACGGAGTTAACCTTCATCTTCACTTCAAGTTCGGTCACCGCGCCGCCTCGCCACACGATCCTGACCAGAGCAACGTCGCGCTCGCCGCGATCGAGAACGATCTTTTCGATCAGGCACCGCAATAGCGCCTTGCGATGAGCATCCGTCGTGGCGTCGCCCGCCCAGATCTGCGGCAGGCAGCCGGACAGGGCGACTACCTTACTGTTGAGGACCTTGCCCAATGCCAATTGCGCAACAGGCAGCTGTGGCGGTCGCCCGCAAGCTCGCCGTGCTGATCTGGCATCTGCTGACAAAGGAGCAGGACTACTTCTGGGCTCGCCCGGCGCTGGTGGCGGCAAAGCAGAGGCAGCTCGCTCTCAAGGCCGGCGCGCCGGGCGAGCGCGGTGTCGGTCGCCGCGGTTCGGCTTACGCCTACAACGTGAAGGAGTTGCGAAACAGCGAGAAAGCCGCGGCCGAGAATGCCGAACGTGCCTACGAGCTAATGGTTCGGCATTGGCGGTCACGAGGGCTGAAGCGGCGCACGGACGCCACAAACGAGGAACGACTATAACGGCTGCGTGGCGGCACTCTCATCCTCTCGCACCACTCTTTGCCACGTGGTCGTCCGTGCCGGACAAATATAGCACAAGGAAATCTGGCGGCACGACCGA
>NZ_JAMYQT010000138.1:0-1203 GCF_040320985.1 Mesorhizobium sp. M0571 | reverse complement strand
CAGCCCATAGTGACGCATGCGGTGGAACCCACGCGGCAGGACATGGAGCAGGAAACGGCGGATGAACTCGTCGGCGGCAAGCGTCATGGCGCGCTGGCGCTCGGCACCGTCGCGGCGATAGTCCTTGTAGCGGAAGGTGACTCCAGCCTCGTCGAAGGCGATCAGGCGGCGGTTCGAGATGGCGACCCGGTGAGTGTAGCGCGACAGGTAGGCGAGCACCGCTTGGGGGCCGGCGAAGGGCGGCTTGGCATAGACCACCCAGCGCTTGCTGCGAACAGGCTTCAGATGACGCAGGAAGGCCCGACGGTCGGCCAGGTGCGCCGCCGATCCGAAGAAGGCGAGCCGACCGGCGTCGTGCAGCGCGACCAGCCGGGTCAGGAACAGACGGCGGAACAGCTTGCCCAGTACTCTGACTGGGAGAAGGAAGGCCGGCCGCGACGATATCCAGCGTGACCCGTCCGGCGCGATGCCGCCCCCCGGCACGATCATGTGGACATGGGGATGGTGGGTCATTGCCGAGCCCCATGTGTGGAGCACGGCGGTGATGCCGATGCGCGCGCCGAGGTGCTTGGGATCCGCCGCGATCGTCAGCATCGTCTCCGATGCCGCCTTGAACAGCAGGTCATAGACCAGCGCCTTGTTGTGGAACGCGATGACGGCGACCTCGGCGGGCAGCGTGAACACGACGTGGAAGTAGCCGACTGGCAGCAGGTCGGCTTCGCGCTCGGCGAGCCATGTACGGGCGGCCGCGCCCTGGCACCTGGGACAGTGCCGGTTGCGGCAGCTGTTGTAAGCGATCCGCCATTGGCCGCAGTCCGCACAGGCTTCGACATGACCACCCAATGCAGCGGTGCGGCAGTGTTCGATCGCCGACATGACCTTGAGCTGCTGCAGGCTCAGATGCCCTGCATGGGCGACCCGGTATCCGGGGCCGGCAGCACGGAAGATATCGGCGACCTCCAGGTCCGCGCGCACCGGTTCAGCCGGGAGGGGTCTTGCCTTCTATCAGCGCCATCAGCCGGTCGAGCGGCCCTGCGACCGCGTGGATCGTCCGGGTCGAGACCTTGGTGTAGAGCGCGGTGGTATCGAGCTTGCTGTGCCCGAGCAGCCACGCGTCATAATGCTCACTTTCTATGTCATTGAAAATCAAAGCGCTGTTGAGCGGGATCGGCTGTTAGCGGGCGCTGCGGCGCATTCTGCATG
>NZ_JAMYQT010000137.1:0-1234 GCF_040320985.1 Mesorhizobium sp. M0571 | reverse complement strand
TGCTGGACCCTCAATTCGCTCTACCACGAACGGCCTGCGGGGGAGCCACGGCTGCTTTTCAAGGGCGGGACGTCGGGCCGGCCCAAAAGAAAAACAGGGCAAGCCGGCAGTAGTTTGCCCTGTGCACGAAGTTCCGCCTTTGGATCAGCGCTGCCTCGCGATCATTGCGACCTGCCGGCTTCTGATGGTGTCGGCCAGCACGCCGAAAATCCGTGCAACGAAGGCCCAGCTGAATTTGCCGCAGGTGAATGTCAACGGATCATGGCTGGCAGGCTCGACGTGCCAAGAATGGGGCAGGATATCGCGCTTAGCCGTTGCCGCTTTGGACAGGGTGCTAGCCTGGCGGTTGTCGTGGTCAATCCGGGGCAGGTGACAGCCTACGCCAATGCGCTCGGCAAGCGGGCCAGGACCGACACCACCGATGCTGCTGTAACGCTGCCTTCGTTGGGTCGAGCAAGCGGCAAGTGCCCGTTGCGCGGCACCGAAACCGAGGCCCTGGCCGGGCTCGTCGCTCGCCGCCGTCAGATTGTGCGGATGATCGCAGCCGAGAGAGCCATGCCCGCACCGCCATGGCAACGCAGGCACCAAAGAGCATCCAGCCAAAAGGAAAAAGACCGGCTGGAGAAGGTGTTGTTTCGCGGTTATTTCCGATCGCTTAGACTCAATTAGGCGACTTTGAGATCTTTCATCGCCTTTTCAACGACATCCTTGATCGGCCTCGATACATCTTCGGCAGCCTTGGTCGTCACGGCCTGAAATTCCTTGGCCTGCTCGACGGTCTTTTCGAGCTGCGTGCGCAAGAAGGCAGTCTGCAGTTCGATGAACTCGGACGGCGACTTCACGGCAACCAGGGCTTCGAGGTGCGAGAAGCCGGCTTCGGCATTGGCGCGCAGAGCAGCAATTGTCTTCAGCGACAACTCGTTGCCGACGGTCTTGGCGGTTTCGAAGCTCGACTGCAGAGCCTTCTGGGTCGTCTCGGTGCCTGACGCAAATTTCGCATAGGCTTCTTTCGACTGCTCGACGCCCTTTTCGGCGACAGCGCGGACCTGGTCGGCAGCCTTCGACGCGTCGAAGGTGGGGAATGCGGTATTTTCAACGGTGTCAGCGGTCTTGGCCATAGTTTCCATCCTTTCCGGTGGACGGCCTTTCACAAAAGCCGTCTCGTTCATTTACGAAACTGACGTTACGGCATTTATAGTGCATTGCAATATTTTTGTGCGACGCACCATCCCTC
>NZ_JAMYQT010000136.1:0-1243 GCF_040320985.1 Mesorhizobium sp. M0571 | reverse complement strand
CCATTATCCGGTATGTGATCTGTGGTGCCTTTTCGTCCTGCTGTTCTTGTTTTGGAACGGCCTTATGGTGAGCCCATCCGGGACGTGGGGCACCGGGAGCACGAAGGTGCAGGCAGGCCGTCAATAGACCGTGGGCTGAGAGCCCGAGCTCGTTACATGGCCGCCCCTCGCGACTTTCCCGGATGCGCTGCGAGCGCGGATCAGTAGATGTCGTGTTGCCCGCCAGCTCCCGTCTTTGACCGAGCCAAGAAGGAGGAACGGGCATGCGCATCATCGGACTGGATATCCATCGCGCCTTCGCCGAGGCGGTAGCTTGGGAGGACGGCAGGCTCAGGCGGCTGGGTCGTGTCGACATGCGGCGCGATCTGCTGGATGCCTTCGCCGCAAAGCTGTCGTTGGATGATGTCGTGGTGATCGAGGCGACGGGCAACGCGTCCTCGGCCGCCGCGGTTGTCGCGCCGCATGTGAAGAAAGTGGTGATCGCAAACCCCAAGCAGGTGCGCATCATCGCCTATGCCAAGATCAAGACGGACACGATCGATGCCAGCGTTCTGGCGCAGCTCTATGCCAGCGGCTTCCTGCCGGAAGTCTGGATTCCGGATGAGCCGACGCAGGCTCTGCGTCGACAGGTGACACGGCGCAATCAGATTGTCCGGCAGAGGTCTCGATTGAAGAACGTCATCCAGTCGATCCTTCATAGCCACCTGATCCCGTCCTGCCCGCATGCCGACCTGTGCGGCACTAAGGGCCGGTCATGGTTGAGCGAGCAGGTCGTGCCGCAGGACGAGCGCCTCGCGATCGATCGGCATCTGCGCGAGTTCGACCGATTGGGCGAAGACCTCCAGGTCATCGAACGCGATCTTGCCCGCTCGGCTCTCGCGGATGAAGGCGTGAAGCGGCTGATGACCATTCCCGGGGTCGACATGACCGTCGCGCTGGCGATGAAGGCGGCGATCGGCGACGTGTCGCGCTTCGACGATCCGCAGAAGCTCGTGAGCTATCTCGGGTTGAACCCAAGCGTCCGACAGTCCGGGCCAGGTCCGGCCTACCATGGGCGGATCACCAAGCAGGGCCGTGGTCATGCGCGCGGCATGCTCGTCGAGGCGGCCTGGGCGGCCGCTCGTGCTCCCGGACCGTTGCGAGCCTTCTTCCTGCGTGTGCGAGCCCGGCGCGGGCAGCATGTCGCGGCCGTGGCAACCGCACGCAAACTCTCTGTCGTGATCTGGCATCTGTTGATGAAGGG
>NZ_JAMYQT010000135.1:0-1325 GCF_040320985.1 Mesorhizobium sp. M0571 | reverse complement strand
GTGGCCGCGCGCGGCAGAGGCGAAGCCGACCGCCGACCATTCTGGGGGTAATGGCAGCCATCCATAAAACGGGGGGAACTTCAGCCTCTCTACCGAGGGGAAGATTCCGGAAAACACACGATAGCGATCGAGCGCCTGCTGCCGCCGCTCGCGCACCAAGTCGTCCAGCTTGCCGCTTCCTATCAGCCGCACCGCCAGCTCGCTGAGCATGGGAGCCACGAACCAAGACGATGCGTGCAGGAGAAGTTCGGTCTGCTTGGTTAAGGCCGATGGCACCGTCAGCGTGCCAAGGCGAAATCCCGGTGCGACGCATTTGGAATAGGACGTGATATAGAAGCTGCGGTCGGGAATGAGTTCCGTGAGCGGAACCGGGCGCTCAGGTAAGAAGAAGCCATAGACGTCATCCTCGATGATCGTAAGGTCGAGTTTGTCAGCCAGTTCGGCGATGCGCCGCCGACGGGCAAGGCTCATGGTGCGAGCCGTGGGGCTCTGCAAGGTCGGCGTGCAATAGAACACCTTCGCGCCGGAGGCCTGGCTGGCTGTTTCCAGAGCGTCAGGATCGGCGCCTTCGTCGTCCATGGCTACGGGGACGAGCGTGAGGTGGTTGGCCGCGGCGGTAGCCTTGAAACCGGAATAGGTGAGGGTATCGACTAGGATGGTATCGCCGGGTCGCGCCACCAGACGCACCGCTATGTCGATTGCATGCTGGGCCCCGTTGCACAAAAACAGGCGCGCCGGGTCTGCATTGAACGAGCCGTCGGAGACATTGGCGGCAATGATCTCGCGATGCTGCACGATACCGCCGTGGGGATGGTAGGCCAGGAGGGGCGCGAGGTCACGGATGCGCGCCACTTCAGTCAACAGTCCTGACAGAATCTCGGTCTCGCGCCCATCAGCCGGCACGTTCAACGCCATATTCACTGGGCCCCGCGCAGCGGTTGCTCCGCCGCGGCCGAGGGTGCGACGGCGCACAAAGGTGCCTTGCCCCACATGCCCACTGATGATGCCCCGCTGCTCGGCCTCCTGGTAGGCCTTGCTCACGGTGCCGACGGATAAGCCGAGCTGCTCGGCCAACTCTCGGTGCGGGGGTAGGCGGGAACCGTCAGTCAACCTGCCCTCGTTGACATCCTGTTCCAACGCATTCACCAGGGCCAGATAACGTGGCCCCTCGGCTGACAAGTGCCGTGGCAGCCATCCGGAAGACTTCATCCTGTCCAAGCCCACATTTCCCTTTTCAGCTCGTTTCACTTTGTGCCGCTATATCTCAAGGTGGCCGACGTATTTCTGACGTATAGATCTCAATCCATAAATGCTGCCTTCAGGGG
>NZ_JAMYQT010000134.1:0-1525 GCF_040320985.1 Mesorhizobium sp. M0571 | reverse complement strand
AAAAGTCCGGGTTGCAGCAGTCCTGAAGCACTGATTCAATCTTCGTCGTAAGAGGAGATTGAGTCGATGATGGGCGAGCAAAGTGTGATGCAGGAGGAGCTGTTCTACGGCTTCAGCCTGGAGCGGCATGTGCCGGCGGATCACCTGCTCAGAGCGATCGACCACTTCGTCGACCTGTCCGCCATCCGCCAGCATCTGGCGCCCTTCTACAGCTCGATCGGCCGTCCCTCGATCGACCCTGAGCTGCTGATCCGCATGCTGATCGTCGGCTATTGCTTCGGCATCCGCTCGGAGCGCCGGCTGTGCGAGGAGGTACATCTGAACCTGGCCTATCGGTGGTTCTGCCGGCTTGGTCTCGAGGGTGATGTGCCTGACCACTCAACCTTCTCCAAGACCCGCCACGGCCGCTTCCGCGATGCCGACCTGCTGCGCGAACTGTTCGAGACCGTCGTCCGGCGCTGCATAGCTGAAGGGCTCGTCGGCGGCGAAGGCTTTGCGGTCGATGCCAGCATGATCGTCGCCGACGCCCATCGTCAGCGCGGGATCGAAACGGCCGAGGACCTCAATCCCAAAGCCAAGCGGGCCGTGGCTGAGTATCTCGCCACTCTGGATGACGCCGCCTTCGGGGCCGCCACGCCGGTAGAGCCAAAGTTCGTATCGCCTGTCGATCCTGCAGCACGCTGGACCGCCTCTTGGGGCGGCCCGGCCGTCTACGCCTATTGCACCAACTATCTGATCGACGTGGAGCACGCCGTCATCGTCGATGTGGAGCCCTCGACCGCGGTGCGCCAAGCCGAGGTGACGGCCGCCAAGACCATGATCGAGCGGGCGCACGACGAGCTCGGCCTGTGGCCGGAGCGGCTGATTGCCGACACCGGCTACAGCTCGGCCGAAATGCTGAACTGGTTGGTGCATGAGCGTGGGATCGAGCCGCATATCCCGGTGTTCGACAAGTCTAGGCGCAAGGATGGCACCTTCTCGCGCGACGACTTCACCTACGACCATAAGGCCGATGCCTATATTTGCCCGGGCGGAAAGACGCTCAGGCAGCGCCAGAAGACCTATCGGGTGCCACACCCTCTCGTCGACGAGAATGGCATGATGCGCTATCGCGCCAGCAAGCTGGATTGCGACGCCTGTGCCCTGAAGCCCCGCTGTTGCCCGAAGGAGCCGGCGCGCAAAGTGCTGCGCTCGATCTATGAGGGCGCGCGCGACATGGCCCGCGACATCGCCAAGACCGAGGCCTACCAAACCTCACGCTATCAACGGAAGAAGGTGGAGATGCTGTTCGCGCACCTCAAGCGCATCCTGAAGCTCGACAGACTGCGATTGCGCGGCCCCTGTGGTGCCCGCGATGAGTTCCACCTCGCAGCCATCGCCCAGAACCTCAGGAAATTGGCCAAGATCTGCACTATCCGGACACCAATCCCAGCCACTTAGGGCAAGGAGGCCGCCTCGACCCAATCGCAACTCGTCGCGGCGAAAAGAACGCCTGGCTTAATCACCGACTTCTTCAACACAATCG
>NZ_JAMYQT010000133.1:0-1651 GCF_040320985.1 Mesorhizobium sp. M0571 | reverse complement strand
CTAGCCCGCTTCTCTCACCGCGCCCAGGCTCGAGCCGCATCTTGACTGGCGCGGGTCGGCGCTGCTCATCCCCGTTTTGAGGACGAGCGCAGCCAGCGCCGCGGAGAGCGGCGGTGCTGGGCTCTGCAATTTTCCTCTGTCGTTTGCGGGAAGGGTTCAGGTCCGGCGGCGTCAGCGGGCCGCGGCGCATATTCGAGCGTGGGCCAGGGCAAATTCGTCCGCGTATGGACAGGCTGAAGCCATTGCGACCTTGATCCGACGCACCGAGACACGGACCTGCGCACCGATCTTCAGCAGCTTCAGCCTGATCGTGCCGCAGGTGGCGTTGGCGAGCCTGGTGTGGGCGAGGCCAAGGCGGCGCAAGGCGCAGATCAGGACGTAGGCAAACGAGGCGAACCAGAGCCGCAGCTGATTGGCGCGCATGGTGTGAGCGCTGGTGCGGTCGGCGTAGAGGTCGAGCTGGCACTCCTTGATCCGGTTCTCCATGTCGCCGCGGGCACAGTAGAGATCCTCGTAAAGCCCCCGTGCCGCCCAACGCTTTGGCTTGAGCGAGGTCACGACGAAGCGCGGATTGGCGCCCCGCGTCGTCCACTCGGCCTTGGCGACGATCCGCCGTCGGCGTGACCAGCTGTCTAAAGTCGACCACATGAAGTCGCGGAACACGCGCGCGGCCTGGTCGCTTTTCCTGGATGCCAGGCGAGCTTCCTGCAAGGCTGGAGCGATCTTCTTCTCCAGCCGCTCGTTGCGGGCAAGGCCAAAGACATAGTCGACGCCGTTGGCCTCGCACCAGGCCATCAGCTCTTCCCGGGCAAAGCCGGAATCGGCGCGCAGGACAATGCGCACTCTGCGCCACTTCCTGCGGATCTGCCGCACGATCCGCTCGACCTCCTCGACCGCTCCCTTGCTGGCGTCGATGTTGGAACGCCTGAGCTTTGCCGCCAGCAGGTGCCGGCCGCAGAAGATGTAGAGCGGCAGGTAGCAGTAGCAGTTGTAGTAGCCGTGGAAGAACCGGCCTTCCTGGTGACCGTGCAGCGGGTCATCGGTGGCGTCGAGATCGAGCACGATCTCGCCCGGCGACGTGTCGTGGGCTTCCAGGAACAGGTCGACGAACAGAGCTTCGATCGCCTGCGTGTCGTGGCCGATCTTGTGGTAGCGCGTCGGCTCCCCGACCCGGCTGAGCTCCAGCCGGTTGAGCGTCGACTTGCCGGCAAGCACCGCGCAATCCTCCCGCTTCGGCGTCAGGCTTTCCGACACAAGGGCCAGCACGGGGTCGTGGCGGAGCGTGTCGTGATCGTCGACGTCCTCATATCCCAGCGCGATCGCCGCGATGCGCTGTCCCACCAGCGTCTGTACGCTGTGCACCGTGCAGTCCGGATCGCGTCGGTCGATGAAGCAGGCAGCCACCCGGCCGAACAGGCCGACGGTTTTGTCAACGTGGCGCACAAGCAAGGCGCCGGCATCTGAGGTGATCGCTCCGCCGTCGAAACCGGCGACCACTTTGTGGCCGTCGAAGCCTTCAAATTCGAGCTGGTCGGAGATACAGTGTGTGTGCATCGGACCCCGTTCCTGAATCTGGTAACTCTTTGTCACAAAAGAAGTTTCTCAGATTCTTGGGGCCGATGCACCCCTTACCTTGAGATATTCAGGCTAG
>NZ_JAMYQT010000132.1:0-1751 GCF_040320985.1 Mesorhizobium sp. M0571 | reverse complement strand
ATGTATACATGTTGTTGATTAGAAATTCAAGCCAACTTGCGACCTGGCTGCGCCGAGCGCCAACGTCAGGAATTTGCACACCTTGGCGGGTCGGCACGTTCAGACTTCAGCTTATGACAAGGCTCGGGAAGCTCCCGCCGGGATGGAAAGCGGTCAGGGCAACCGCGTATTTTTTGTCTCGCTCCTGCCATTCAGGAAGACCGGCCGCTGTTATCCGTGTATGGCAACTCTGCACGGACAAAATCCCGTTCGAAGGGGGTTTGGCATGCCGATACATCGAAAAGCCGAAAATGCTGGTGTTTCAAGCCATCCGAGATGGCGCTGCTGGGCCGCGTTTTCGATCGGTTGAAGGTCGACGCTCAATCTGAGCATCAACGTCAAGCGCTCGCGTCCCGGATCATTGCAAATTACATGGCCGGACTAGTGGACGACGAAGAACTTCTGTCGGCTTCCCGACAGCCGCTTGGACGGTAGGCGATTGGCAGATCCCAAGCGATCGGTTGGGCTTCCATCATTCCCGTAACTTCTCCGAAAGGGCGGAGACGGACTGCTTCATCTGTTCGGCCGATGCGCAGGTCACAGAAGACTTTTATCCCAAACTGGGGGGCTGACCCCAACCCGGACAGTCTACCCCTTGCCCGCTGGCTTCTGCTGGCGGGCCTTTTTTGAATTGAGAGCCGAAGCGTAGCTTCTATCCTCGCGGTTTTTGGCCGGTCTTTAGTAAGCGCGCCTCGCGTAGCAATGACGCGTGGTCAGTTCCGATCATTTCGCGCGCTTGAGTCTCCGTCCCCGCAAGGTGTCCCTCTTCGCTGCCGCAAGCTACGATGCAAACTGAACGGATTCCGCTCTTGTGAGTTGCGACGAGGCTACCCTTAGGTCCGTACCCTAAGGGCAGCCTCCGTCCTGTCAGCGATATGTGTGACAATGTAGGCAATCACCATGTAGATCACGACGGCAATCACGAAGGCTTCGAGGTAGTAGAAATTCAGCGCGGCGGTCAACTGGGACTGCGCAAAAATATCGACAACCTCGATAGCAAATCCAAGAGAAAGCGCCTTCATGATCACCATGAACGAGTTGGCGAGGTCCGGAATTGCTGCGACGATCACCTGGGGAAACAGGATTCGTCGGAACAGTTGGCTTCGTTTGTAGCCCAACGAGTAGGCTGCGTCTGCCTGGCCGGTGTCGAAGGAATTCAAAGCGCCCTTCACAACTTCCGCCTGGAACGCGGCAACGCAAGCGGTCAACGCGATGACGAGCGTGACCCAGTTCGGCGTTGCGTGGCCGTTGAACTCTATCCCGACTAGTGAGGCCAAGAACTGGAGGGTCGGCGGGAGGCCGTAGTATGCAAGGAAGATCACGATCACCATCGGCACGCCCTTGAAGGCGACCTTGTACGCCACGACGAACTCCCGCAGCACGGGTATCCGCCGATATTGGATCAGCGCAAACAGGCTGCCGATGATCGTGGAGAAGACAAAGATCGCCAGCGCCATGGCGAGCGTCACGGGCACTGCGCCCAGGATGCTCCACAGGTCCGGGAGCAAGACATCGATATCGAACATGTGATGATGGCCCTTTCTTCGAGCAAACGCTCGCCATGATCATGCTCTTCGCCGGCGCCGCTGTCGGTGCGAACTTCGAGGACCGAAGTTCGAAGAAGCGCACGATGAGCCACGCGATCAGGCACAGCAGCGCATAGATCACCGCCAGCACGAGATAAGTTTCGAACTGGTATTGGTTGTAGTCCC
>NZ_JAMYQT010000131.1:0-1851 GCF_040320985.1 Mesorhizobium sp. M0571 | reverse complement strand
CGCTTCGGCGATCGTCTTGCCCTGTTCTGCTGACAGGTCCCTGGCTGCCGCTTCAACCTTCGCTGCCAGAATCCTGGCGGCTGCTACGAGAATCTCGCCACGATCTTTTGCAGGCCGTGAGGACCAGGCCTTGCGGCTGCGCTCTGCCGAAGCGAGGGCCTCATCCAGATCCGGTATCGTCGCCGAGGCCACCGAGGCAAATACCTTCTCTGTCGCCGGATTGATCACCGGCAGAGTGGCTCCGTCACCACCGGCTCGCCATACGCCGTTGATAAAGACCTCGTAGCGCGTGGCGTCGGACATCGCGTGCTCCGCTTGGGTGAATTTTTGCCTATCCGAGCGGCGTTCGATATCCAAACCGCTACGTCGTTCTTGTGCCAATTTCATCGCGATGGTCGCCGCGGGTCAAATATGGAATATCGCCCAAAACCATCTCGAATCCAGATTGTTACCGCTCAGGCCAGCCGCGGAAGAGTGCTAGCACTGCAAATTGGTTTGAAGGATGTGCCTAAGCCCGGTCCGGAGCCGTGGCTGACCACTGCCTGCTCTCGATCAATGTCCTGGCGACATTGGGGATAAGCTTGCGGACCGCAGAGACGGCGGGAGAGTGCTCATCTTTCGGGTTGACGGCAAGCACAACGGAACGGGTAATCACTGGATCAATGATTTTGACCGTTCGGACTTGGCCTTGAGAGGTCTCCTTCTGAATGGCCGACGGGGCAAGGATAGAATAGGCTTTTCCTTCCATGACCATGTTGATGATCGTAGAAAGGGAGTCGACTTCGAATCTGACGTCCAACACACACCCGTGCTGCGCAACCACATCAGCCACCGAACGCCTGACATTGTTGTTGCGCATGGGAACCGCCAGCGGAAACTGGTGCAGGTCGGCGAGCGGTATCGAATCTTCGAAAGGCGGTTCACCCCGCGGCACTACGAGGCAAAGTTCTTCCCGTGCCAGGACCGTCATTCGCCCTACACTCTCGGCAGTGCGGTAAAGGACAGCCAGATTGAAACGGCCAGCAGCCATCCACTCCTCGAGCGGTCCCGTCATGCCCTCGATCATCTTAAGGGAGATCCTCGGCAACTCGCTTCTTACCGATTCAAGCAGGGGACCGCTAAGGACGCGCGCGGCTCCGGACGGAATGCCAATGGTCACCTCTCCGGAAGGAGCAGCCACCGAGTTGGTCAGTTCCGCCTCAGTGAGTCGAATTTCCTTGAGAATCGTCCGCGCCCGCTCGAGCAGTTTGGCTCCGGAGGCCGTCACGCTGACGCCGGTCCTGTCGCGTACCAGCAGCTGAGTGCCGAAGCTTTCCTCCAGTTGACGCACATGCAGGCTAAGGGCGCTCTGAGCGACATGCAGGAGCGCAGCGGCCTTCGTGAAACTACCGGCTTCGACTACGCCGACAAAGTATCTTAACTGCCTGATGTCCACGACGAAAAAATCCAACCGGGGCATGATCCCCAGTGCCTTCATGTCTATCTCGAAACGAGATGGCGAGCAAGCAACAAACCTGTCGGGCCATGGCTCGAAACCGGCGTCTGTCCGCCGGTTGATTAAAGGCAGGTCAGTTGCTGCTGGCGAGAGCCAGGATCTCACGGGCGCGCCGCACCACCGGCGGATCAACCATCTTACCATTCAACGAGAATGCAGACAGTCCGCGGGAGGCGGCATCGTTCTCGGCGGCTACGACATCGCGGGCCCACTCGAGTTCCTCTGCGTTTGGCGAGAAAGCCTCATTGAATATGGCCACCTGTGTCGGATGGATCGCCAAAGCTCCGGCAAAGCCAAGCCGTCGCGCATGCGCCGCGGCTTCACGAACTTTATCAGTGTCCGAGATCTCGCCGATG
>NZ_JAMYQT010000130.1:0-1971 GCF_040320985.1 Mesorhizobium sp. M0571 | reverse complement strand
TCGGCGGTGGCACTTCCGGCAAAGGCAGCATGCCCTTAGAGATCACAACCAGACCCCAGGACCTCCCGGCGGCTTCCGGCGGGATTTCGGCGGCTTGATCAGCAGCTCTGCTTTGCGCTCTATTCGGCAAGCGGGCTGATGACCCGGCTTTACCGGCCGCTGCTCGATCCGCTGGGGCTGACCTACCCGCAATATCTGGCGATGCTCGCGCTATGGGAGCGAGCGCCAAGCACGGTGGGCGAGCTTGGCGAAGTGCTTGGGCTTGATTCGGCGACGCTGACGCCGTTGCTCAAGCGGCTGGAAGCATGCGGCCTGGTCACACGCCATTGTCATCCCGTCGCACCACGTCGCGTGTCGCTGCACGTGCGGGGTATGAAGAACTTAAGCCGCTCATTGAGCTGGGAGAAAAAACCGAAACGTTCGAGCAACGATTGAGCGCGGCCCGCAATGCGGCGGCCCTACAAGCATGATTAAATTGATCTGGATGGTTAGCCGTTGGATCGCGCCGGGGCAAAGCCGCGACTTCTGAGCCATGGAGAAGATTGCCATAGCTCACAATTGTTGCTATCGTGAGTTATAGAAAGGTGCCCTATAACTCATGGTATGGAATTGGGAGCAGGCGGACTGGCCGCATTTTACCTACGATAAGAAGGCGTTGGAACCGCTGGAAAGCGAGTTCCTGTTGCGATCGGGCGAGTTCCTAGGCGTCTTTCGTCATGTCGGTTCCGACGATCGCGACCAGATCCGCATCGATCTTATCAGCGAAGAGGCCTTGAAGACATCCGCGATTGAGGGAGAGTACCTCGACCGCGAGAGCCTGCAATCATCCCTGCGCCAGCAACTTGGTCTGGGCAGCGAGACCAGGCGCATTCCGCCTGCCGAGCGCGGCATCGCTGAAATGATGGCCGATGTCTACTTGCATTTTGCCGATGCGCTGACGCATCGCACTCTCTACGCATGGCACAAGATGGTGATGTCGGGTGAGCGGCGTATCGAGACCATCGGCAACTATCGCCAGCACGCCGATGCCATGCAGATCGTTTCCAATCGGCTGGATAAGCCCAAAGTTCATTTCGAAGCGCCGCCCTCCGCGCGGGTGAAACCCGAAATCGACGCCTTCGCCGCTTGGTTCAACGATACCTCACCCAAAGGCAAGACACCGCTCCCAGCGTTGACGCGTGCCGCCATCGCGCACCTTTATTTCGAGAGCATTCACCCGTTCAAGGATGGCAACGGCCGCATAGGGCGTGCCCTCTGCGAAAAGGCGCTGGCGCAAAACCTGGGTGAGCCCAGCCTCATCGCGTTGGCCTACACGATAGAGCGCCGCCGCAAGGCCTACTACGACCATCTGGAGGCCAGCAACACGAGCAACGCGGTAACAGATTGGCTGCTCTACTTCGCCAACACGATCCTCGAAGCGCAGCGCGTAACGCTCGCTCGTGTCGAATTCTCCGTCGCCAAGGCCAAGTTTTACGAACGCCACCGGGATCACTTCAACGAGCGCCAGGAAAAGGTCATCGCCCGGATGTTCCGCGCGGGCATCGACGGGTTCAAAGGGGGGCTCAGCGCCGAGAATTATATCGCCATCACGCAGGCATCGCGCGCGACGGCAACAAGAGATTTGCAGGACCTCGTTGCCAACGGTGCACTGATAAGAACCGGCGAACGGCGACACACACGTTACGCGTTGAACATTCTTGATGGCCGCACGTAAACCACAATAGAGAAAGAAGAGGCAGGCTGTCAAAGAGCCTGCCTGCCTGAGCATCGAGGGGTGGCGGGCTGCAACCCGGCAGGAGGTCGTCGATTGGGTTACACGAGACCGGAAACGCAAAAAGTCGCGCGGTGCGATGCTGATTGTCCGGTCCCGGTGGAAGCCGGTGGTATAGTGTTAACTCAACGCGCGTTGGGGGAAAGAAGCGCGCGGAAGGGGCGGGCTGGCCTTCGAGTGGTAGCGAGAAACCTGAACAA
>NZ_JAMYQT010000129.1:0-1974 GCF_040320985.1 Mesorhizobium sp. M0571 | reverse complement strand
CACCCGGCGCCCCCCGGCCCCCCCCGGGCCCCGGCCGCCGCTTTTTTTACGCCCCCTCCCCCAATAACATGGGGGGGCGCCCGGTCGGGGGCCCCACGCCTTTCCAAAAGGTCAAAATTCCACGTGAATTTTGTTTCGGGCCGTGCCAGATTGGCCCGAAGCGGGAGGAAGACACTCCTGCCTGATGCCGTGTGCCTGCCGGAGAACCGGGCCGGCATGCGGTGCATAATGGACAAATAACCGACAGGGGTGTGGATCACATGAAACGTATCGTTCTCGGCCTCATGGCCGCAGCTGCAATGGTTCTTCCGGCCTTCGCCGCGGACATTCAACCCGCGATCCTCTATGATCTCGGCGGCAAGTTCGACAAGTCGTTCAACGAGGCGTCCTTTAACGGCGCCGAAAAGTTCAAGACCGAGACCGGCATCCCTTATGTGGAATTCGAGGTCAGCAACGCCACCCAGCGCGAGCAGGCGCTGCGCCGCTTCGCCGAGGACGGCCGCAATCCGATCGTCATGGCGGGCTTCTCCTGGGCGGATGCGCTGGACAAGATCGCGGTCGAGTTCCCCGACACCAAATTCGCCATCATCGACATGGTCGTCGACAAGCCCAATGTCCGCTCCCTGGTCTACAAGGAGCAGGAAGGCTCCTATCTCGTCGGCGTGATGGCGGCGATGGCTTCCAAGACCAAGAAGGTCGGCTTCATCGGCGGCATGGATATTCCGCTGATCCGCAGGTTCGGCTGCGGCTATGTCGGCGGCGCCAAGGCGGCCGGCGCCACCGACGTCATCCAGAACATGACCGGCGATACGCCGGCAGCCTGGAATGATCCGGCCAAGGGCGGCGAGATCGCCAAGACGCAGATCGACCAGGGCGCCGACGTGGTCTACGCGGCGGCAGGCGGCACCGGTGTCGGCGTGCTGCAGGCAGCGGCCGACGCCGGCAAGCTCGGCATCGGTGTCGATTCCAACCAGAACGGCCTGCAGCCCGGCAAGGTGCTGACCTCCATGGTCAAGCGCGTCGACGTTGCCGTCTACAACACCTTCATGGATGCCAAGGACGGCAAGTTCACCGCCGGCGTCAACGATCTCGGCCTCAAGGAAGGCGGCGTCGACTACGCCATGGACGACAACAACAAGGCGCTTGTCGACGATGCAATGAAGGCGGCGGTCGAAAAAGCCAAGGCCGACATCATCGCCGGTACCATCAAGGTGCACGACTATATGTCGGACAATGCCTGCCCGTATTGATCGACAGACACTGCTGAGCTGACGAGCCGCCGGGTGAAAGCCCGGCGGTTTTGTTTGTGTCAGCAGGTTCTTGCTTCAGGACGTCAACCGGACAAGCTACCGATGCAACCGATAACCGAACCCACGCGCGAGCGCGATATCGAGGCAGTCGCAAGCCTGCGTCTTGTCGCGTTCTTTGAGGGGAGCGAGAGGAGTCTCGCAGACGACGTCGCCGACCTTCGCAAGCTGCTGGCCGGCGACAGGTTCGAGACCGCGCTGATCGTTCGGGTTGGCGGAGTGCCGGCCGGAACCTGTCTGCTTGTCCGCAGCGAGCGGGAGCCGGCGCATGATCTGACGCCGTGGCTGGCCGGGCTGGCCGTCGCTCCGGAGCATCAGCGCCGAGGGATCGGGACGGCACTGGCCAGGGCGATCGAAGCGCATGCCGCATCGGCCGATGTCAGCGAACTCTATGTCTATACCTGGCAGGCGCGCGACTTTTACGCCACGCTGGGCTGGGTGGCCGTCGAGGAGTTTGAACAGGACGGCGCGCCCATGTTGCTGATGTCGCGCAGACCGCGCCTTTAGGCGTTGCTCGCCCCCTCACCAGTGCGGCGGCTTGGTTACCGGCACGTCGGGTGCGGCTTGTTCGTGAGCGTGACGAGCACCCCATCTTGCCTGAGGGCTATGCACTGGGGAGATTTGCCGCCTGATTTGCGGCAGCGAGGAGCGCAGGCGCATGGAGTGG
>NZ_JAMYQT010000128.1:0-2297 GCF_040320985.1 Mesorhizobium sp. M0571 | reverse complement strand
ACCCATGCGATGTCGGAGGCATCATAGCCTGCAAAGCAGATTGGGACCCAGTTCGCCGACCCCATCAGGGCCAGCAGTCTCGAATGGCTGCATCAACAGGCCGGACAGAAGACTGCACCCGACCAACGCGCCATAATGTCGAATTACCTCTTGCATCGCGGGAGCCATCCACAGAGGACATCGCGGGTGACAATGCTGGAGGTCATGGCCGCGCCACAACCGGACCTTCGCCAATCGTGGCGAAATATGAAGATCCGATCTCGACCTTGGTCGTTGCAGATTTGAACGTCCAAAACGAGGCCGGGAACCTGACCTTCAGCGCAAGAGCATTCGGGAGCGCTACATTTGACGTCCGGGCACATCGAAGCCGCCCAAGTTTCAAGACTTGAACACCGCAAGCATGTGAAGATCCAATCGGTCCCGCCGCTGTGTCGTCCCATGGCACGGATGAGACGATACACTGTTTACCACAGCGCTCGCGACAGCTCGCGAAACGGGCGACCCGCAGAGGCTTTTTTCGTGTTATGATGCACTTGCAACGCGCGCAATCTCGACCTCGGCAATATGGCAAAGGTCGAAAGCAATTTTTGCCCTGGCGTCCCCCAGCACGGACTCAACTCCGGATGGCTGGGTGTGCTTATCCGGGGCGAGGAGGTTGTCCATGTCCACGAGTAATGTCGAACGCCCGCTGCAGCCGGGCGACCGGGCGCCGAATATTATTCTCGATGCGATCTCCCGCGAAGGCAAAATCGCGCTCACTGATTTTCGAGGTCGTAGCCCATTGTTGATCGGCTTGTTTCGAGGCCTGCACTGTGCGTTCTGCCGGCGCAATGTCGCGGCAATGGCGCAACTCAAGCCGGCTCTGGCTGAGAAAGGCGTCGAATGCCTGGCGGTCGTCAATACGCCGGTAGAGCGGGCACGGCTCTATTTCCGTTACCATCCGACACCCGATCTTCTCGCCGCGTCCGACCCGGAGCGGGCCTCGCACCGTGCTTTCGGCTTGCGCGAGATCGGGATGGACAAGGTCATGGGGATCCGTATCGATCTCCCGGGTGAGTTGCCCGAGCCTATGGACCCCATGGCAATAAACGAGTTTCTCAACAAGAAGGAGGGGTATGAGATTACGGAAGCCGATCAGCAGATGATGGCTTCCGCTAAGGAGCTGCTGGTTGGTCAGTTTCTCATCGACCAAGGGGGCATTGTACGCTGGAGCTTCACTGAAGTTCTGGAGGCTGGCCTCAATACCCCCAAGGCGCCGAATCCGGAGGAATTGATGTCAGCGGCTTCCCAAGTTGCACATTAATGGGCTGCGGAAATAGGCGGCTGACAACTCGCTCGACGACCGCGCCCTCCCGCTCACTACCGGGGAAAGGCCGTCCTGGGTCAAAACCTGAAGATCGTGGATGACCGTTTCGCGCCTCATGCACGAACCCGCTTCGCGGGAGGGTCGCCTGGTTCTGAGATGGCGCGACATTCATAGGCCTTGAGCGGGTAAAGCCTGCGATCCGACCATGGAGTTCCCTTCAACGAGAGGAACTTGCCATGGCTACTCTGTCTACCGACGCTCCGATCACGCCACTTCGCCAGCGCATGCAGCAAGATATGCTGATGCGGGCCTGGGACCGCATACGCAGCAGGATTGCGTTCGTCATGTCCGGCGCTTCGCCGCGTTCCTTGGTCGTGCTCCCGACACCGCGACGACCGAGGACATTCGGCGCTTCCAGTTGCACCAGCATGAGAACGGCATGGGCCCTGCGACGATCAACGGTGCGGTTTCGGCGCTGCGATTCCTGTTCACGGTGACGCTGAAGCGGCGGGATTTGGCGCGCGCGCTGGTGGTCACCCGGTATCCGCGCAAGCTGCCCGAGGTGCTGAGCGTCGAGGAAGCGGCGCGGCTGCTCGAAGCGGCGCCAGGCATCAAGTACAAGGCCGCGCTCGGTGTCGCCGCCCGGCTGAACCGGTGCGAGCGGACCTGGAGGTCGCCGATATCTTCCGTGCTGCCGGCCCCGGATACCGGGTCGCCCACGCAGGGCATCTGAGCCTGCAGCAGCTCAAGGTCATGTCGGCGATCGAACACTGCCGCACCGCTGCATTGGGTGGTCATGTCGAAGCCTGTGCGGACTGCGGGCAATGGCGGATCGCCTATAACAGCTGCCGCAACCGGCACTGTCCCAGGTGCCAGGGCGCGGCCGCGCGTACATGGCTCGCCGAGCGCGAAGCCGACCTGCTGCCAGTCGGCTACTTCCACGTCGTGTTCACGCTGCCCGCCGAGGTCGCCGTCATCGCGTTCCACAACA
>NZ_JAMYQT010000127.1:0-2301 GCF_040320985.1 Mesorhizobium sp. M0571 | reverse complement strand
CCCGTCAGTGCGCCAAGCACAGCCCTCTAACTCTTTGACCAGAAAGGAGAAAAGCCGAGTTGGAAGACTAGCCACCAACATCTCCGGAGGGCGAAAAACCCTCCCCGCCACACGGTGCAGCGTGGGGCGCGAAGCGAACGGGTGAGGCCGACCGGGTGCTTCCGGAGAGCCGTAAATCAGCAGAACCCGTTAAAGCCGGGCGTGAGGGAACTTCCGATCCCGAGAACGGCCCGGCCAGCAAGTCCGCCATGGAGAGGGAAACCGAACCGATGGCCGAAGCCCCGTCAGGAGGTTCCTCACCGACTCGGAAGTGGGTGAGGCAGTCGAAAGACTTGTGGAGTGCCGACGCGCGATTGATGGGTGCGCGTCAGGGATGTCGGGGAAACCCGCCATCAGCGTCCGGAAAAGCCTGCAAGGCCCGGAAGCCGGATTCCACACGGGGTAGAGTCGGCTCCTACAGCGGACGAGGAGCAGCTGGTGGAACTTGGGAACCTGCCCGCGTTGCCGACCCTCACGGGATCGGCTGGCCGAAGCGACCGGCGAACGCGCGAAGCGGGGGCGGAGCCTGCGTAGTAGTCCGAGGACGGGAAAGCCGTCCGCATGGCGAAGGCGGGCAGTGGATACATTTTGCAAGCAGGAGAGGGACACCATGTCCGACACGGTGAATACCGGGTTTATTCTCGACATGCAGCGCAAGCTGTATCGGTGGAGTGCCGCGAACCCCGACAAGACGTTTGCGGATCTGTTCAATATCGTATGCGATCGCGGAACGCTGCTTCATGCCTGGCAACGGCTGGCTCGTAACAGGGGCAGCAACACGCCCGGCACGGACGGCGTGACGCGCAAGGCGGTCGAAGGGCGACCCGATGGGGTCGCAGGCTTTCTAGAGGACATCCGGCGAGACCTGCGACAGGGAACTTACCGGCCTGAACCTGTCCGGCAGAGGCTGATACCAAAGCCGGGTAAACCGGGAAAGTTCCGACCCTTGGGTATACCCACGCTCAAAGACCGACTGGTCCAGATGGCGCTCAAGCTGGTGCTGGAGCCGATCTTCGAGGCGGACTTCTATCCGACCTCGTATGGCTTCAGACCCGGCCGGAGCACCCATGACGCGCTCGCCAGGGTGCGTCACAAGTTGAACCCGACATCGGCCGGTTCCTCGCGGACCCGGTATGTGATCGAGGGGGATATCAAGGGGTGCTTCGATGCCATCGATCATCACGTGCTGATGGAGCGCGTGCGACGCCGCGTCCGGGACCGCAAGGTCCTGCGGCTCGTGCTCGCCTTCCTGAAGGCCGACATCATGATCGAAGGCAGCCTTCGGCACCCGGTGACCGGCACCCCGCAAGGGGGAATCGTCTCGCCGCTTTTGGCCAACGTCTATCTGACGGCCATAGACGAGAGATACCGGCGCTGGGTTCCCAACCCGCGCGACAAGACCCGCGAGCGGGCGCAACAGCGTCTGCAATCCGACTATCAACGTGGTCGGCCGGGCTTCTACATCGTGCGATACGCGGACGACTTCGTCGTTCTCGTGCAGGGAACGCAACAAAATGCCGAAGAAGAGCGTCTGGCGCTGGCGCAGTTCCTGAAAGAGGAATTGCGCATGGAGTTGTCGATGGAAAAGACCAAGATCACCGATGTCCAGGAAGGCTTCGACTTTCTCGGTTATCGGGTCGCGCAGGTCAGGATGCCGTCATCTGACCGGCGTGTCGGCCTGCTCTTCATTCCGAAGGGCAAGTCGCAGTTCCTACGCGACAAGATCAAGGTCAAGGTGAGGGAAAGGCCAACAGGCCAGACCCTTGCTGAACTCATCGACGACCTCAACCCGGTCATCATCGGCTGGCGCAACTACTACCGCTATGCCACACGGGCATGGAGGGAGTTCAGCAAGCACGATTGGTGGCTGTACCGGCGCATAAAGTACTGGCTCGGGAAGAAACACGGCAAGGCGTCTGGAAGGACACTGCGCCGTATATACGCCGAGTCGGGAGCCGGGAAAGGCGGCAGTTGGCGAGTGGGCGGGAAGAAACTCGCCCGGTTCGCCGACACCAAACGCCCGCGATACCCGGACCGGGGCCTTCGCATACCGAACGGATGGAACGACCCGGATGAGCACTTCCGAAAAGGGGATGCCACCTTCTGGGAGTCGACCAACGCCTTCGCCACGCTGCGAGGGTCACCCGTGGCCGAAGCCACGCATGGAGAGCCGGATGCTTGGAAACTTGCACGTCCGGTTCGGAGCGGGGGATGAAGAGACCTGCCTCGGAGACGAGGTAAGGCGCTTCATCCCTACTCTAC
>NZ_JAMYQT010000126.1:0-2466 GCF_040320985.1 Mesorhizobium sp. M0571 | reverse complement strand
CTCTTGCACCTCATATCCGCCGTACAAGTGCCTCGACCGCCGATCGGATCGGCGGGCTGCAGCTTATGTCAAAGGCCATTGTCAGCAATCATGAGAGTGGTTAGTGCGGAGACGGCCTCTGTCGAACGAGGCATGCGATATTATTGTGAGGCCATGATCAGAGTTTGAGTGCAGTGTGGTGTGATGACCATTGTCGAGTCTTGCAGGTTTATACTAGGGTCGCCGGATCTTCTCAGGGCGCGCGCTTCGGCGCGCCATTTCGATCAGCACATGCATGACACTCTCTCGGTGGTTGTCCTCACTGCGGGAAGTGCTTCATTGCAATCGAACCGATGGAGCAAAAGGGCGCAGCCAGGCGACGTGTTCTTCTTCAATCCATTCGAGGTGCATAGCGGTGGCAGTTTGGACCAGCCGGCCCGCTATGAGGTTCTGTATCCGTCCCCACGCTTCGTCTCGGACTGCCTCTCGGCGGGCGACTGCACCTCCACCGTCCCTCTCGTCCGGACCGATGTATTGCGCCGATGCGCGGCGACCGAAGCATTTGTCGATGCCCTATCCTCTCCAACTTCAGGCGCCGCTCCGATTGAGACCGCCTTGCGCAAGTTGTTGCAGAACTGCTCGTTCGAGCCTGCCGGTTTCGCCGCAAGCGGCATGACCGCTGTCCGAGCCGCTTGTCAGTTCATCGACGAACGGTATATGCGCGCGATCCGCACGGACATGCTTGCCCGGCATGTCGGACTTCACAAGAGCCATTTCGTCCGGATATTCCACCGCGCGACCGGCATTGCGCCGCAAACCTATGTCAGGCAGCTGCGCATCGCGAGGGCGCGAGAACTGATCTGTGCAGGCGCCGAATTGTGTGAGGCGGCACAATCGGTTGGTTTCTGCGACCAAGCGCATCTCACCCGCGAATTCAGGAAGGTCTACGGTGTCACTCCTGGCCGCTTCTCGCACGACCTTCGAGCCAACTCCCATTAGCTACAGCCGCCGGGCAGGGCAATCGCTGCGTCGCGCAAATCCCATTCAATAAACTGCCGCTCACTTGGCGTATCGGTCGGACCTCACCATCAAGAGGTCGACCAAATGTCGTTTCAAAGAACTACGGGCACCTACCGTAATAGCCACCCGGATAGCCAAGGCTACTACGGTAGGTATGGTGGCATTGACTACCCCGCGGAGTTGCGGCCCGAGCTTGCCGCCTTGGCCGAAACGCATCAGCTCGCCTGGAACATGCCGGATTTCCAGCGCAAACTGCATGATGCCCGCATTTATTTCCAGGGTCGGCCCACACCCGTACACCGCCTCGCCAATCTTTCCGCTCAAATCGGCGGCGCCACACTGTTCGTCAAACGCGAGGATCTGAACCACACCGGCGCCCATAAGCTCAATCACTGCGTCGGCTTCGCCCTGCTCGCGCGGCATATGGGCAAGACCAAGTTGATCGCGGAGACAGGCGCAGGCCAGCACGGGGTCGCGCTTGCCACGGCGGCCGCCTATTTCGGCCTCGAATGCGAGGTGCACATTGGAGAAGTCGATCTTGAGAAGGCACGTTCCAATGTCAGCCGCATGAAGGTTCTCGGGGCAACGGTGATTGCGGTTGGACAAGGTCAATCGGCGCTCAAGGAAGCAAGCGATTCCGCGTACAACGCCTATGCGCGGCAGTATCGACATGCCCTCTATGCGATCGGTTCCGCCATCGGCCCGCACCCGTTTCCGCTGATCGTCCGCGACTTTCAATCGGTAGTCGGACAGGAGGCACGGCAACAATTCATGGCGGTGAATGGCGGGGCTTTGCCTGATCATGTCGTGGCGTGCGTGGCCGGAGGATCGAACGCAATGGGTATTTACGCTGGTTTCCTAGATGATCAGGGTGTGTCGCTGCACGGGATTGAGCCCTTGGGAAAATCAGCTAAGCCCGGCGAGCATGCCGCCACGTTGACCTTCGGAACGCCTGGCACGCTGCACGGTTCGCACTGCATCGTTCTCCAGGACGCCGACGGCAATATTGCGAAGGTTTCTTCAATCGCATCGGGGCTTGTCTATCCGGGCGTCGGCCCGGAGATTTGTATGCTCCATGACGCAGGACGCGTGTCGTTCACCGCAGTGGATGACGAGCAGGCCGTCGCGGCGTTCTATCGGTTGTCGAGGACAGAAGGCGTTGTTCCTGCTCTAGAGAGCGCACACGCTGTTGCCTTTGCGATGCAATTGGCGGCGCGTTGTCACCCGTCGGAGCGAATCCTGGTCAATCTTTCTGGCCGGGGTGATAAGGATGTGGACTTCGTAATGGAAAACTACAGCGATTGATCTGTTGCCTAGGCTCGCTTGGCTCGAAAACAGCGAAAGATCCCGACCGATTGTGTTGAAAAAGTCCGGGTTGCAGCAGTCCTGAAGCACTGATTCAATCTTCGTCGTAAGAGGAGATTGAGTCGATGATGGGCGAGCAAAGTGTGATGCAGGAGGAGCTGT
>NZ_JAMYQT010000125.1:0-2508 GCF_040320985.1 Mesorhizobium sp. M0571 | reverse complement strand
TGCTCTCACGATTGTGCAGAACCTGATGGGCCGAGGACTGCCGCACATAAAGGATCGCCTTTCGCTCCAGATGGTGGGGCCGGATCTTCTCATGCATCATGGCGCGCCTCCTCCCGTGGAACGGCGCGCTCGCCGTCGACGTGGTCGAGGATCAGGCGCACCATCAGCTTTGTCAGCGTCAGGCGCGTCTCTTCCGGCAGCGCCTGCCATGGTGGCATCTGCGCGGTCTCCGCATCGTGCGGGTTGGAGAACAGATCGAATTGATATGTCGTGGGCTGGCGCGGCATGGACCTCTCCCCGATTCGCGTCGTCAGGACCCGATGCTGCGCCCGAATCCTCCAATTGCGATGGGGTGTGGGAATTGGCCGTCGCGTCCTGCAGCAGTGTCACCAAGACCCCAAGCGTTCTAGGATCGACATGTGGGGCAGCGGCAATGCGCCACGCGGTGCAGACCGCGCGATCAAACATCCAGGCCGGAACCTCCAGCCACCGATCGGAGGCGTGGCCAGAGAGACTGCAGCGGAAAACCTTCCGGTCAGCCTTCTCGATCACCTCATGAACGTGAACACAACGCCCGGCCCAGGGATGCCATGGATAAAGAAACTTGCGTTCCTCGGTCCCGTGGGCGTTCTCTCGTCGTGTTGTACAACACCGCGCGGCCGCATTCCCAAATCGCCTGGCAGACACCGGCCGAGTTCGCCACCACCTTCAATCTGCGACGGTCGCTCGCGCTGCGCTATGCCAAAGGCTCCGCGCTAGCGCCCGTCGCTTCACCCGCCCAGCAGGGCACAACCCACGCCGGAAACGAACTCAAAACTGGATAAAAACTGGGGGCAACGTCAGTTTCATACGAGCCCCCGCAGGTCAAATCCGTCACCTCGCGCAAACCGGTCAGGTCGCCCTTGGCATAGACCCGTGTCGCATAGGCACTGCGATAGCCGAGACGATCGCCGATCTCCTTCAAGCGGAGCCCGGTCGCGACCAGGCGGGGTGGCACAGGCGTGGCGAAGGCAATGCGGCCCATGGTGGCTGGGGACAGGAATGCCCAGCTGCGCCAAGCGACTGCTGACCACATGGTACATGTCGCCTAACGAAGCGGCCGGAATGGAGCCTTGAGTGCCAGGAAGAGCTCCCGGCCCTCGCAAGGTGGCCTGGCGCGTTTGAGGTACTGAAGGATAGCGTCACCGACGGAAGTCACGGGCGGGTAGTATTGCGCGCGCCGTTCCTTTGGTCGATGAACGGTGATTCATTCCACCAATCAGATATTCAGGGCGCAACTGCCGCACCTCACCGCTTCGTAGACCGTAAATGGCGAATAACATGAGGATCGCATGGTCGCGAATGGCGCGGGTCTTCTCTGCCGGTGCTGGCGACCAGCTGCTGCACGTCGTCCCAGGCCGGACCGCCGGGCAGGCCCTCCTGTTTGAATAACGCGGCGCGTCGATCGCCTCGGCAATTCCACGGCGACACGCCCCGCGCCGGATGGTCATCAGTGGTGCCGTGCTGATGGCCATCTAAGATCAAGATGGGCACGATATCGACAATATTCTGTCAGGCTACTAGCGATTGAATTAGGATTAGAATGCATCGGCTTAGAGGAGTAAGCGCGCTTGTTGTCTTAATCATGGAGAACGGGTCGAGGAATAAAATCTGCAAGACAATAAGACAATAAAAAGAAGGGAACATCGCATGAACAAGCTTGTAAGAACGATAGCAGTTGCAGCCTCGCTCGCGGCCGCGTCCTTGGCTCTTCCGGCTACGGCAAATGCCGGAGAGGTCCTCGATAGGGTGCTCAAAACCAAGACGCTGACTGTGGCCGTCGGGACTGACTGGGGTAAGATGGCGTTCTTGAACGACCAACACCAGCTCGATGGATTCGACATCGACGTCGTGAAGAGCGTTGCAAAGTCCCTGGGCGTGGAGGCGAATTTCGTGACGCCCAGCTGGGACGTCATTGCAGCAGGCAAGTGGCAGGGCCGCTGGGACATGACCACATGGATGACGCCGACCAAGGCGCGGGCTGAAAAATTCGACTTCCCGGCAATTTACATCGAGAACTCGGTGGTCGGCGTTGTTCACAAGGACAGCAAGATAACCAAGCTCTCCGAACTCGAAGGCAAGGTGGTCGGCGTCGCGGCAGGCGATTCGGCAGAACAATACGTCAATCACAAATTAGCAGCGGATTGGATTGGTGCGGAGCCGATTGAATACCAATTCACGCCGGGTCAGGTAAAGACCTACGCGACCAGCAAGATCGCGTTTGATGATCTTCGGCTCGGCGATGGTGTTCGCCTTGATGGAGCTCTTAGTGACGATTCGGGGGTGGAGGATGCGATCAGCGCTGGTTACCCTTTAAAGGCGATCGGCGTCGCATTCTCCACGCCGGCGAGTTTGGCAGTAGCGCCTGGCGACAAGGAATTTAACGACAAGATTGCGGCCGCTATCCAGAGCATGAAGGATGACGGCTCACTCTCCAAGCTGTCGATCAAGTGGTTCGGGGTGGATCAT
>NZ_JAMYQT010000124.1:0-2521 GCF_040320985.1 Mesorhizobium sp. M0571 | reverse complement strand
GTAAGCGCGAATTTCCCCGCACCTTTTGCTGTTGAGTGCTCTGATGCACAAGGTGTCCACCGAAATAGGTGGACACCAAGTGATCGAAGAAGATGAGCAGAAACTGCGGGTGAGGCTTGTCGGTCGGGACGGGCGACGCCGATACGACGCCGCATCGAAGGAGCGTCTTGTCTCGGCCTGCCTTGAGCCTGGCGTGTCGGTATCGAAGCTCGCGCTCGAACATGGGGTCAATGCGAACCTTCTTCGGAAGTGGATAAAGAAGCGCGCGGAGACCCAGTCCCTCCCGCCGTCCCCGCCACCTGCGTTCATCCCGGTTCAGATTGAAAGCACTTCCGATCGGGCCTTGCTGCGACAGAGCAGCATGGCTGCGGTGGATTTGCCGGGGACTTGCGATGGGGTGCGTTGGTCGGCATCGAAAAGGACAGCGCATTTTTCCTCTCCAGCCAAGGTGAGCGCGTCGCTGCCGAACGGCGTGACGTTGACGCTGGAATGCGGTGATCTGGATGCATTGACGGCGACCATCGGAGCACTGGGTCATGTTCAGACTGGGCGCTGACCTGAAAGTCTACCTGCACCGCGAGCCGATCGACTTCCGGGCCGGCATCAACAGCCTCGCGGTTCTGGTCCAGGAGACGATGGCGCTCGATCCGTTTGCTCCGGCGGTTTTTGCGTTCTGCAATCGCCGTCGCGACCGGATGAAGCTCCTGTTCTTCGATCGCTCGGGCTTTGTGCTGGTCCTGAAGCGGCTGACCGAGGACAGGTTCAGGTGGCCGCGCCGGGAGGCAGCGGTGGTCACGCTTACGACCGAGCAATTGCACTGGATCCTCGACGGCATCGATATCGATGCGATGGTCCGCCATCCGGTGCGGCAATATCAGGTTGCCGGTTGAGGGCTCTCGAATTGAGCGGTTGACGCGCCGGCATGCTTTCGATTCAAGAATCTGATGAATCGACCCGGCGAACCGACTGTTGAAGAGTTGATGGCGCGTATTGCTGCGCTGCAGGCGCAGAACCGTCACCTCACCGAACGCGTCGTCAAACTCGAGGAAGAGCTGGCGCTTGCACGACTGCATCGTTTTGCGCCGAAGAGCGAAAAGCACATTGACCGCCTCTTCAATGAAGCCGAACAGGCTGCGGATGAGGACGCCGCCGACGGCGAAGATGGCGGCGTCGTTGTCCTGCCGGACACGGGCTTGCCGGCGAGCGAAGGGGCGACGGGAAAGAAGCGCGGCCGCAAGGCCTTGCCGGAAAACCTGCCGCGCGAGCGCGTCGAGTACGACCTTCCCGACGATCAGAAGGCTTGTCCTTGCTGCCGTCACCAGATGCATCGCATGGGCGAGGCCGTTACCGAGCAACTTCATATCGAGGTGAAGGCGAAGGTCCTGCAGAATGTGCGATTCAAGTATGCTTGCCGTCATTGTGAGCGTACCGGCATCAACACGCCTGTCGTGACCGCGCCAATGCCCGCACAACCCTTGCCGGGCAGCATCGCCACGGCTTCGACGCTGGCCTTCGCGCTCGTTCACAAATACGTCGACGGCACACCGCTCTACCGCCTGGCGCAGGCTTTCGAGCGCGCGGGCGTTCCTGTCAGCCGTGGCGCTCTGGGCCACTGGGTGATCGGCTCGAGCGAAAAGCATCTCTCCCGCATCTATGACGTGCTGAAGCTGCGGCTCAGATCGCAGCCCCTCATCCATGGCGACGAGACCACGGTCCAGGTGCTGAAGGAAATGGACAGAGAGGCCACCAGCACCTCGTACATGTGGGCATACCGGAGCGGCCACGACAGTGACGAGCCGATCGTGCTGCTCGATTATCAGCCGGGTCGCGGCCAGATACACCCGCAGACCTTCTTGGGCGATTACCGCGGCATCGTGATGAGTGACGGTTATTCCGCCTGGCGCACGCTGGAAGGGGCAAGGCATCTTGGCTGCATGGCTCATTCGAGGCGGCGCTTCGTCGATGCCCTAAAGGCGAGGAAGAAGGGTGGCGGGCCGCCGGAACAGGCGCTCCGGTTCTTCGAACAGCTCTATCGGATTGAAAGGCAGGCGCGGAACCAAATCCCCGATGACGGCGAAACGCGAGATCACTGCATTCGCCGCTTCCGCCAGCAACATAGTGTCCCGATCCTCCAGGCTCTCAAGGCATGGCTCGACGACATCGCTCCAAAAGTCTTGCCGGACAGCAAGCTCGGCGACGCCGTCTCCTACACCCTGAACCAATGGGGATATCTGACTCGTTACACCGAGGACGGCAGCATGCCGATCGACAACAATCTTCTCGAGCGTGACATCAGAATCTTTGCCACTGGTCGGAAAAGTTGGCTGTTCAGCGATACCGTCGACGGAGCCAGGGCCAGCGCCGTCATCTACAGCCTGATGTTGACCTGCCGCGCCTGTGGCGTCGAGCCGTTAGCCTGGCTGCGCCACGTCCTCACTGAACTACCTCAGCGCCCCGAGAACGCAGCCATCGACGACCTGCTGCCCTTCAACTTCCTCAAAACCGCTGCAGCCTGATCCGC
>NZ_JAMYQT010000123.1:0-2534 GCF_040320985.1 Mesorhizobium sp. M0571 | reverse complement strand
GTAAGCGGTGCGCCAAGGCACCTTGCAAGAGGCCGATGAACATGGAGTTTTCGCGCCATGACATTGGAACATGCAACGGGCGATATGGTCGCCGAGTTAAGCGGCGCCGCGGCGGCCGAAGATCTTACAACGGTGCCCGGGCGCGTGCGGCAACGAAGGCTGTGGAGTTGCACGGAGAAGCGCGCGTTGGTCGATCTGGCGAGCGCGGCGGGGTCGTCGGTGACCGAGGTCGCGGAGGCATTCGGTGTAGCTCCGTCACAGCTCTATGCCTGGCGCAAGCAGATGGCCGGCGGCGAGCTCGAGGCCGATCGGGCGGTGGCAACTTTCGCGCGGATCGAAGTGAACGATCTGCCCGAGGTCGAGCATCCCGTCGCCGATTGCCCGGACCCGGCCGGCAGGATCGTCGTGGCCTTTCCGAACGGCGCGCGATTGCGGATCGACGGGACCGTCGATCCGACAGCGCTGCGTATCGTCCTGGCGGAGTTGACCAGGTGATCACGGTGGTGCCGACCGACCGGATTTACCTTTGCTGCGGTGAGACCGATATGCGCCGCGGGATCAACAGCCTGGCGCGGATGGTGCAGCAGGTGCTCGCGCTCGACCCGCACACTGGCGCGATCTTCTGCTTCCGTGGACGCAAGGGTCATATCATCAAGATTCTAGCCCATGACGACCAGGGGTTCTGCCTTTTTACAAAACGGCTTTCCGATGGTTGTTTCGCCTGGCCGACCACCAAGGATCAGGTGACCGTGTCGCTCACCAAGGCACAGCTTTCGCTACTTTTGGACGGGATCGATTGGCGCCGGCCGAACAAGATTTATCGACCGCGTCTGGCCGGCTAAATTCGGCCGTTCTCATTGATTTTGTGTCGATTTTGCTTCCGTAGACGAGGTCTTTCGGGTATGTAATTTGGGTGTCGGAACAAGCTCCCTCTACGCTGATTTCCTCGCCCGGATCGCCACTCTGGAGGCGGCCGTTTGTGCCCGTGACACCACCATCGCCGAACGGGATGAGCAGTTGCGAAGAGAGCGCGCCGAGGCCGCACTTCGCATCCCGCGCCTGCAGCTGCGGATCGATCGCTTCAACCGCAAGGCCTTCGGCCGCTCCTCCGAGAAGCTGGACCAGATGCGGCTTGAACTCGAAGATCTCGAGACCGATTTCGTCGCCAGCGCGCCCGATCTCGAACTGCCTATCGTCGCTGGCACCGATAAGGTCCGGGTGTTGCCGGTGCGCAAGCTCAATCCGAACCTGCCGCGCAAGCGGATCGTTCGCGAGCCCTCTTGCGCATGCTGTCCGGGCTGCGGCGGCGACATGCGCGCCATGGGCCAAGATAGTGATGAGATGCTCGATCTGGTCGCCCAAGCCTGGCAGGTGATGGAGACCGTTCGACCCAAGTACAGCTGCCGGACCTGCGATAAAATCATCCAGGCGCCGGCACCAGCCAAGGCCATTGCACGCGGCAAGCTCAGCTATGCCGCGCTTGCCCATATCATGATGGCCAAGTGGGGTTATTATCTGCCTTTCTACCGTCAGGTACAGATGATGGCCGCCAAGGGCGTCGATATCGAGCGATCCACGCTTGCGCGCAGCGCCAGCTACGCCGCCGCCTTGCTCGATCCGATCTACAACCGCATCCGTGAGATCGGCCGTACCCGAACCAAGATCCACACCGACGACACGCGGCTTCCGATCCTGGCGCCCGGCAACGGCAGGACACACAAGGGCGCGCTCTGGGTTTACGTTGCCGACGATCGCAACTCGGGTTCGCAGGAGCCGCCGATCGCCTGGTATCGCGCCACCATGGGCCGCGCCGGCGAGAGCGTGATGAGCGAGCTCGCCGGATTTGCCGGGACGCTCCAGGCTGACGGTTTCAGCGGCTACAACCAGCTCTACAAGGGTGGCGCCATTCGAGAAGCTGCCTGCCTGGCCCATCTGCGTCGCAAGATATTCGACGTTCACGACAGCCAGCCGACCGAGCTCAGCACGACGGCGATGGCCGGTATCCAGGCGATCTACTGGATCGAGGAAGAGATACGGGGGCCGCCCGCCGAGCGATTGGCCGCACGACGAAGGCGGACCCGACCACTGGTCCGCGCGCTGCGACGACAGCTCATGCGCCAGGGCAAGGGTTTGTCGCGCCATGCCGATATCGCGAAGGCCTTCGCCTATGGCACCAGGCGATGGCGCGCGTTCAATCGCTTCCTCTATGATGGCCAGCTCGAGCCCGACAACCTCATCGCGGAGCGCGCCATTCGCGGATTTACGGTCGGCAGGCGCAATTGGCTTTTCTCGGGCAGCTTCGCCGCGGCCGAGCGGTCAGCGGTCGTGCTCAGCATCATCGAGACCTGCAAGCTCTGCGGCGTCGATGCCGAAGCCTACATGGCCGATGTCACCGAGCGCATCCAGAACGACTGGCCAGCCTCGCGCTGGGACGAACTGATGCCGTGGAATTGGGTGCGCCGCCAAGCGATGCAGCTCTCCTTGGCGGCATGAGCGCGATCGACGACATGGCGCTGTCGGACGAGGCGCTCGAG
>NZ_JAMYQT010000122.1:0-2556 GCF_040320985.1 Mesorhizobium sp. M0571 | reverse complement strand
CCGAGCAGCCACGCGTCATAATGCTCACTTTCTATGTCATTGAAAATCAAAGCGCTGTTGAGCGGGATCGGCTGTTAGCGGGCGCTGCGGCGCATTCTGCATGCGATAGGCGGCGATATCCGCCGTCTTGAACGCCCAGGGCGCACCATAACACACTTGCCGCCCTTTGATGATGCCGAGCCGGGCCATGCGCAGCGCCGTCATCACGCTCACATCCATGATTTGCGCGGCAGCTTCAAGCGTAATCTCGCCTCGCTCAGCCCATTCGCTGGCGCGGTGGACGGCAATGCCGTGATGGCTGCGGAACGAACAGATCCGCGCCTGGGTCCAGCCGTTGCCTCGCCCTGTCGGCTTGCCGGCTCGATTGAGGAGCCGCGCAATCTGGCGGTCGGGCATCAGACGCGCCAGCTCGCGAACCAGCGTCAAAGTATCCTCGGGGACTGTCCAGCGATGCTTGCCGACGGTGTTCATCTTCAACTTCAATGCGGTGTGGTCCCCTCCCTGCCAATGCAGGACCATCTCGATGACGCCACCTTCGATACGGACGACGACCTCGCGCAAGGCTGCGCGAACGATCCTCTTGCGCGTCGCAGATGTTGCTGCCGGGTGCGACCAGGCGAGGTCCAGATCGGCGCCGAGCCGCATCAGCTGATCCCGTTCCTTCTCTCCCAGCAGAGATGGTCTTCGCGCCTCGAGCGCGGCAATCTCGCCTTCGATCTCGTGCACGGCTTCAAGCGCCTTGTTCCAGCGGCGCTCCAGCTCGCCAGCGACCAGACGATTGCCCGGGTCGACGGCATCGTATTGCCGACGCGCATGGGTAGCCTCGTAACGCGCCCGCTGCAGTGCCAGCTCTAGCTGCCTTTGTGCGGCTGACGTCTCGCTCGCTTGAACCTCGAGCGCCTTGGTCGCGGCGTCGATGCCGAGCGGCTTCAAGGCACCAAGAACCGCGGCGCCGACAGCCTCATCGGCGCGCAAGCCGCCAAACGAGATGCACCGCTCGGTGCCATGATTGACGAGCGCACCCCGGCAGTGATAGCGCCCCGCCTTGCCGCTATAAGCGACATACATCTTACGGCCGCAATGGCCGCAACGCAGAAGCCCCGCGAGAAGCAGCTCCCCGCGCCGTACCGCTCCTTTGGCGGTGGCACTGCCTTTGCCGATTGCGTTATTGGCAATCACCTGTTGGTTACTCTCGAACTCGCTCCACGGAATGTAGCCTTCGTGCTGGTCCTTAAGCAGGACGTCCCATTCCATCTGAGGGCGCCGCAGCCCGCGGCGCACGCGTTTGCGGCCCTCCTCAATGATGACCTTGCTTGTCGTGCGCCCGAAGGCATAGGCACCCGCATAGACCGGGTTGGTCAGAATGTTGTGCACGGTATTGTAGAGCGGCAGTTTCCAGGCGATGAAGCGCCCCTCTGCGTCATGCGACTTAACGGGCAAAGCGATGCCTTCGTCTCTGAACCACATATGGACCTGCCGCACGCTCTGTAGCTCGGCGAACTTCGCGAACACCAGCCTCAACGCGTCCTGCACGCGCTGGTCTGGATCCTTCTCGATCCGCTCGCGCCCGGTCTTCACATAGCCGGCGGCGACACCGAGGAACAGCGCGCCCCGGCGGGCTTTCTGCTTCAGTGCCTCTTGCGAGCGCTGACGGAACAGTGACAACTCGAGCTCGCTCATCGTGCCCTTCATACCAAGCAATAGCCGATCATTGGGATGCCGAGGATCGTAGATTCCGTCCTCGTCGACGATGACGGTCCCGACCAATCCACAGAACTCGATCAGCGTATGCCAGTCGCGGCCGTTGCGCGCCAACCGAGACGCCTCGATCGCGAACACGGCGCCCGCATGCCCTTCGCAGATCGCCGCCAGGAGCCGCTCGAAACCTGGTCGATTGATGCCGCCGCCCGAGCGGCCGAGATCATCGTCGATGACCTCGATCTTCGCCCAGCCGAGCTGGCGAGCGTGATCGGCGAGTCCGTATTGCCGGCGCTGGCTCTCCTGATTGTGCATAAGCTGATCGGCCGTCGACTGACGGATATAGACGAAGGCACTGCGCGCAAGATGCTCAGCTGTGATCTTGGTCATCTGCGATCCCCCCGTTTGCCAGAGCCATCGCGATCTCGCGCAGCAGCGTCTCCACCAGCATCGTCAGCTCGATCTCCTGTGCCCGTGTCAGCACAACGCTTGGCTCGCCTTCTTCGAACAGGCTTGGCTGGGGACTTTCGAATTGGCGCTTCATTGCGATCTTTCTCCATCATTGAGTCGGACTGGAGAAATCCTAGAAGCGCATCGATCTCAGCGCGCAGAGATTGCAAGGCCCCAAGGGAAAACTGCGGCTCCGCCGACAGCTTGAAGTGCGTCGCCGTCTCGCGCGTCATCCAAGCCGGTATGCAGGCAAAGGAGCCGTCAGGCTGCGCAATGACCACCAAATCGGTACCACGGTACGCATAGCGCTTCAGAATGAGCACCATCTCACCGCAGCGCGGATGAAATGGATAGTAAATCCGCCCTTCTTCGGGATGTTGGCGGGCAGTATGTCGTTGTTTTGAGCAG
>NZ_JAMYQT010000121.1:0-2624 GCF_040320985.1 Mesorhizobium sp. M0571 | reverse complement strand
CCGCCCGAGGCGGCGGCATTGTAACCGTCGCCGGCAGCCGACGGACGGCCATGGAAGTAGCGATCGCTGGTGAAAGCCTGGCCGATCAGCTCGGAACCGATGACCTTGCCGTTCCTCTCGATCAGGCTGCCATTGGCCTGGCCCGGAAACAGCGCCTGGGCAATGCCGGTCATGCCGATCGGATAGACCAAACCCGTCAGAACGGAGAAGAAGACAATCATGACGATAGCGGGCCTGATTTGATTGAGCATCGACGTGGTTCCTTATGCGAGACCGAGAGCAGTGATGGCCATGTCGATCACCTTGATGCCGACGAAGGGGACGATGACGCCGCCGAGGCCATAGACAATGAGATTGCGGCTGAGCAGCGCACCGGCGCCGACCGCGCGGTATTTGACGCCCCTCAGCGACAGCGGGATCAGCGCAATGATGATCAGCGCGTTGAAGATGATGGCCGAGAGGATAGCGCTCTGCGGCGTCGCCAGATGCATGACATTGAGCGCTTGCAGCGGCCCGGCGGTCTGGCCCGGGGCGATGTAGAAGACGGCGAATATTGCCGGGATAATGGCAAAATACTTGGCCACGTCGTTGGCTATGGAGAAAGTGGTCAGCGAGCCACGCGTCATCAGCAGCGCCTTGCCGATTTCGACGATCTCGATCAGCTTGGTCGGATCGCTGTCGAGATCAACCATGTTGCCGGCCTCGCGCGCCGCGACCGTACCGGTGTTCATGGCGACGCCGACATCGGCCTGCGCAAGGGCCGGCGCGTCGTTGGTGCCGTCGCCGCACATGGCGACCAGCTTGCCCTTGGCCTGCTCGTCGCGGATCAGCTTCAGCTTGTCCTCGGGCGTCGCCTGGGCAAGGAAATCGTCGACGCCGGCTTCCGCCGCGATCGCCGCCGCGGTCATCGGATTGTCGCCGGTGATCATCACCGTGCGGATACCCATGCGGCGCAATTCGGCAAAACGCTCGCTGATGCCGCCCTTGACGATGTCCTTCAGATGGACGACGCCGAGCAGGCGCCCGTCGCGCTCGACCGCCAGCGGGGTACCGCCCGATTTGGCGATCTCGTCGGCGATCGCCTGAAGGTCGCGGACGGTGTCGCCGCCGGGGCGCGTACTGCCCGTGGCAACGGTCGAGAGGTTGACGTGGGCAAGTACCGCATCGACTGCGCCCTTGCGGACCGAGGAGCCTTCCAGATCGACGCCGCTCATACGGGTTTGCGCGGTGAAGGGCACGAAAGTCGCGTGCAAATTTGCCATGTCGCGGGCGCGGATGGCGTATTTCTCCTTCGCCAGTACGACGATCGAGCGGCCTTCCGGTGTTTCGTCGGCAAGCGAAGCAAGCTGGGCGGCGTCGGCCAATTCCTGTTCGGTGACGCCCTTGACCGGACGGAATGCCGTCGCCTGGCGGTTACCCAGCGTGATGGTTCCGGTCTTGTCGAGCAGCAGCGTGTCGACGTCGCCGGCCGCCTCGACGGCGCGGCCCGACATGGCCAGCACATTGAAGCGCACCAGGCGGTCCATGCCGGCAATGCCAATGGCCGACAGCAGCGCGCCGATCGTGGTCGGGATCAAGGTGACGAATAGGGCGACCAGCACCGTCACCGAGATATAGCCGCCCGAATAGGAGGCAAAGCTCGGGATCGTCGCCGTTGCCAGCACGAAGATCAGCGTCATGCCGACGAGCAGAATGTTGAGCGCGATCTCGTTGGGTGTCTTCTGGCGCTCGGCGCCCTCGACCAACGAGATCATGCGGTCGAGGAACGTATGGCCGGCAGCCGCGGTGATGCGCACGCGGATCCAGTCGGACAAGACCTGCGTGCCGCCGGTCACCGCCGAACGGTCGCCGCCGGATTCGCGGATGACCGGTGCGGATTCGCCGGTGATCGCCGCCTCGTTGACCGAAGCCACGCCTTCGACCACCTCGCCGTCCGAGGGGATGATGTCGCCGGCTTCGACGAGCACGATGTCGCCGATCTTCAGGCTGGTGCCGGGCACCAGCTTGAACTTGCTCCGATCGCCGCCGGTCAACAGCTTGGCCTGCGTCTCGGTGCGCGCCCGGCGCAGCGAGTCTGCTTGCGCCTTGCCGCGGCCTTCGGCCACCGCTTCGGCGAAATTGGCGAAAAGCACGGTGAACCACAGCCAGATGATGATCTGCAGCGTGAAGCCAAGATCGCCGCCGCCGGTAACGAGATCCTTGACGAACAGCACGGTGGTGAGCGCCGAGACGACGGCGACGACGAACATCACCGGGTTTCGCATCAAGGTGCGCGGGTTCAGTTTTCTGAAGGAACCGCCGATAGCGGGCCACAGGATGCGGGTATCCATGATGCTCACGGATTTCGACTGGCTCATTTGGTGGCTCCAGTGTCGATGTTGTTGACCGGTCGATCGTGTGCCGAACGAAGGTGCGGCGGCCCGTAAGCCAGCAGCCAGATCATGATCAAGGCTGCCGCAATAGCGAGGAATGTGGACAGGGTCGGGAAAGGAGGGGGCGTTTTCTCGCCCTCCGGCTCGGGACGATGCCGGACCTTTCGAGACGTGATCTTGAACCAGGGCATGGGCCGTTTCAGCGTTTCAGAAGGTCTGACCGTTGATCATCGCCAGGTGTTCGACGATCGG
>NZ_JAMYQT010000120.1:0-2796 GCF_040320985.1 Mesorhizobium sp. M0571 | reverse complement strand
CGGTGGAAGCCGGTGGTATAGTGTTAACTCAACGCGCGTTGGGGGAAAGAAGCGCGCGGAAGGGGCGGGCTGGCCTTCGAGTGGTAGCGAGAAACCTGAACAACCTCTGGGCAGACATCTCACATCTCAATGAAGGCAAGCACATCAGCCAGGCTGCTGTATTGCGGCAAGCTTCCAGTCACCGCCGTTCTGCCGCCCCCTCCTTCCGTTCACCAGGGCGATGCGCCTTGAAATTGTTTTTCGCCCAGCGGCTGCGAGTCCAGGGGCTATCGAATCGCCGACTTGCTGAAAATTCGAGCAGGAAAGCACGGAGAATGTAGCGACCGCATTCTGCTCGACGCCGGCATGGCGCACGACGGAAACAGGATTCCACGAGACCTGCGGTGATCACCCGATCCGCGAGCTTCTAGGGTGGCGGTAGGTAGTCACTACTGACGCTATGCAACAAGCGGGCGGCAACGCCCTAAAGACATCCATTTGCCCCGTTTGAGCGTCACCGATTGTCCGGGGTCGCGAAAGTGCCGCATTACATTGGTCCACAACACCTCGTTACCTCAAGCCGGAGCCGAATGTTTGGTGGTAGATCTCCTCGATTCGATCTGACTCGTCATCAGTTAGCGCTGCGAACTCCTTTTCGCGGGCACGGCTGGAGAGATGACCGTCGTTCTGGTGGAGGAAACGAAAGAGCAGGTCGGTCGTGCGTTCGGGCATATCGATGAAGGCATCGACTTGCTGCCGAAACTGATCATAGCGGCGCAGAAAGGCGGTCTGCTCGGGAAGGTCCTGCTCCACGGTCCGCTGGACGCAGGCGTAGAGGAATTCAGCGTGTGGTGTGGCGTCGAAAAAGCGATAGAAGTCGCCCGTGTCGTTCAAGACCCGCACGTTGAATTGCGGCGACGGCTCCCATTCGATCAGCGGCAGCAGGCGCCGCGAATAACTCTCGAGCACCCGCCGGTACTCATCGATCTGCTCCAGAATCGCGGCCGAGACGGGAAACACGACCCCGGGCGGGTTGAAGCCGCGGGCGGCAAGGACGTGATGAATCATGTAGCGGTGAATGCGGCCGTTACCATCTTCGAAAGGGTGGATGTAGACGAGGCCGAAGGCGAGGATCGCCGCGGCGATTACAGCATCGAGGCCCTGCGCTGGGCCGCGGTCGAAAGCAACCATCCCGTCGATGAGCGACGCCAGGTCTTCGGGCCGGGCGCTGATATGATCGGGCAGGGGCATGCGGTTGTCGCGGTCATGCTCGCCGACGAAGCCGCCCTCTTGCCGGAACCCGAGCTTCACGAAACGGGCGTCGCCGAGCACGATCCGTTGCAGGCGAAGCAGCTCATCGCGATCAATCGGCTGGCGGCCAGCCTCGCCAATGGCGCGGCCCCAGCGCTGGATGCGGTCCCGCGGCGGACGCTCGCCCTCAATCGCGTAGCTCGACCGCGAATCCTTGAGCAAAAGGAAGGCTGCGGTCCGCGCGAGAAGGTGACGCGGCACCTCCGCGAGGATCGCCTGCGCGCGCTGCGGCAGGTCGAGGCCGATGAACTCTTCGAGAAGTTTCGTGCGAAAAACCATCGGGCAGAAATTGGGTGTGCCGGGCAGATTGTCCTTTACGCGGTAGCGGGAAGCAGTCTTGTCCGGCGCAGCCCACTGCAGCCCAGGATCGATAACCGGAACGTACCGTCCGGCTTCTGCGTCGGGAAGATCCAGGCGCATGCCCGTCAGCCACTCATAAAGGAACCAGATGCGGCGAGCGTAACTCCCGGTCGGGCTTTCGCGCACGAGCGCCTCGATCGGCCCGGGACCTGTTGCCAGGAATAACCGGTTTATGACAGCAAGATCAAGACCCTCATATTTTAGGGCGAAGGTCAGGTGGCCTTCAAGCGTCGGGCGAGGGGCGTGGCGCGGTGTCATGATGCGCCAGCCGTCCTGCTCGATTATGCGGTGGTGCTCACCGATAGCGGAAAGCGTGCGCGGCAGCGGCACGGCGATCTTGTACCCGTCGATCAGGGCGCTGTACCCGGCGGGTGTCGCCTTTTCAGGAAGGCGGATTTCCTGAAAAACGGTAATAGGGCCTGAAAATTGATGCTGATCCGGGACGTTCATGAAGTTTGTGATTGCATCGTGAAATTTGGTTATGATGAGCAAATCGTATGAAAAACGATACTGGCTTATGAAAAACGATTCTGCAACGCTCATTTCACTGAAAAAGAACGACCTGGCGCATGCGCGAGCGCGTCCTCGAAATTTCGACCGCTGCGGCCCTGCCTTGGATCCCTCGGTGGTCAGCGAAGAATTTGTCGGCGTGACCGCAGTCGTCCATCTCGAAGGCGCGAAGACCGGCCGACCGATCAGGGATTATCAAGGAGATGTGCCAGAGAATCGAGGGCGTGGTCTTAGCGGAAGTCGCAGCGACCGACGTCGACGGCATGAGCGCTGAGGGAGACAACGACCGACCGGACCCAGAGCAGGCACACTTTTGGATGGCGCCTGCGTCGCGAGTCATAGGTTGATAACTGTAGGAAGCGAGGATCCCTGCCATTCAAGGCGCCAGATGCCGCCTTGTCTGAGATTTTGGACGAAATCGGGATAGAACGCCGCCAGGCAAATGCTGCCCTGATGTCTCACCGACGGGTAGATAATGCCAATCCCCGTTCGTCTTTTCGTAGGCGTTTTTAGGCTCGTCGGCGAGAAATTCCCAGTGCACCTGTTGGCGCGCTTATCAAATGCGTCACCGCGAAAGCCGATTTTCATCAATCAAGGTGAGGCAAGGGGGCTTTGTCGCTCCAACGCCAGAGCGCG
>NZ_JAMYQT010000119.1:0-2813 GCF_040320985.1 Mesorhizobium sp. M0571 | reverse complement strand
CATCCCGCCGAAGCGGGCCTTCCAGTTGTAAATCGAGGCGTCGCTGACCCCGTGCTTGCGGCACAGATCGGCAACCGATACCCCGGCCTCATGTTCCTTCAAAATTCCGATGATCTGCTCTTCAGAGAAGCGGCTACGTTTCATGTCCTGGTCCTCTCGATGGGCCAGAACGAACTTCAAACCGGATTAGATAAGAGGGGCAAGGTCACACGCATTACAATTCGCTCTGGACCACGCGGCGTCAGCCGGGCATTCTTATGGACGTTCATCCGGTCCTCCGAGAATCACTGAAGCTTCGACAACCTCAGCTTTCCCGGTCTGGATCGGATGGACAACCTACTGAAAGCTCACAACTAACTAACATTCAACCCGGACTATCCAATGCCGATCATGGCAGAAGTCGAGCTAAGCGCTAAACTAATCCAGCAGCCCGCAACTGCAGCATGGTCTGGTAAGCCGCAGGGTTGGTGAGTAGGGCAGCCCGCAATTGCAATATGGCTTGGCAAATTGCTGGATTCGCCAGCATCGCAGCCCATATGATTTGTTGCTGTTCTGGGGACATGTAAGTCGTCCCGTGTTGCCCACTTGGCGTGTTCCCTGCGGATGTGGATGGTGCTTGTGGAGTCGCTGCAGCAGCACTTACTTGGCCAAGGGACGCAATGGAATTAGGCAAACCCGCGCCGCCGCGCGCCACATCCAGAACACAGGGTGTCGCAGATGCCTGGAGGATCTGGAATAGCTGTTCGACTCGCTGAGCATTGCGCTGCTTTGGCTTACCTTGGAAAGCTGGATGGTGGGCCAGAACCAACGCAGCGAGCCCCGTGATGTGCGGAGTCGCCATCGATGTCCCATCCCACGCCGCATAGCCGCCTGGTACGCAGGAGACTATGGCCACGCCCGGGCCGCATACCCGTACTTGAGGTCCGAAGCAGCTGAACTTCGCTGGGAAGATGTCGCCAATTCCACCTGGCAGCACAGTCAGCGCGTGGGCGGTGTCAATAGGATACGTATTCAACTTGCCGACCGCCGAGACGGTCAGCACTGTGGGTAGGATACCTGGGAACTGTACGGGGCCGCCCGAATTCCCAGCTGCAACGATGCAGGCAACCCCCTTGTCGCGTGCTTCCAGTATCTTCTGAGCGACTAACTCAGACGGAACCTCGGTCCCGAGACTCATGTTGACAACATCGATCCCAAGATCAATACACTGGTCAAGAGCGTCGATCAGATCGCTCGTGCGTCCCCCTGGGAACACCTTGAAAGCGTACAACTCAGCTTCCGGTGCGAAGCCACGAACACCTTGGACCTTATTACTCGCCGCACCAATCACGCCGGCGCAATGCGTGCCGTGAGACATAGTATCATTAGCCCATGAGTTGCCGCTGCTACCTTCAGTGAAATCGAAGCCGTTCTCAACATGCGTGAGTTGGGGGTGCGTGTTATCACAGCCTGAATCAATGATTCCAACCTTGATACCCCGGCCAGTTGATTCTGCATTGATATGGTCGAGCTGCATTGTGCTGTGACCCCATCCGACAATACCCTTGGCTGGGAAGCCAGAAAAGGTCTCGGCAAGAGAGCGCAGCTTGAGTACCGTGGCTCCTGAGGGGTTTAGGCTGGGCCGCATCACCATCTTCTCCCAGCAGTTCGCGGCTGGCCTAACGTAGATTGCGCGAATTGCATCGCCAAAGACGGAAATTTGCACCCGGCCGTCCTCGCCGGTGACGCCTTGGGCCGGTAAAGCAGTGCCATATACCTGCACCAAAGCCTTTGGCAGCGCCTGATCCTTTTCATCAACTATCTGAATATCCACCTGCAGCGATTTGCCAGTTGGAGGCAGAGACTGGGGGAGGAGGCCACTTTGGCCGGGGACGTCTGCATGGATCAGATGGGCATCTGGTTCGACGATGTAACGCGGATCCGCTGCTGCCTGCGCACGCAGGAGTTCGCCCTTTTCGACGTCCATTGTGGCGACGACAATCTCAGGAGTCGAGGCCCCCCCGCTGGCGGACATCGTTCCAAGGCCCCGGGGACGTATTCTCCTAACAACGTCAACACCTTCAATGGCGGTCAACTGGGCTTGAAGCCCTTCCGCAGACATCGGCAAGAAGCCTGGCGCCGTTCTCATGGCAATGAGATAACGGCCTTTGCGTTCGCCGGCCATAGTTTCGCCTCCAGTAGTTTGGGATCCTGTATCGTCTGCGCCACCCGCCGACTTACGATCACTCGTAGACGCTTGGTTTTTTTTCTCGTGACCACTTGTGCCATACTTCGGTTCAGCCATTGCAGCCTCCACATACGATTAGTAATTCGGCTCATCGTGCCACGGCTCAAAACTTGCTCCTCCTGCCGGAGAGCTTCAGTATTTGAGCGGAGCATCTGGTTCGATAATCAAGTCACGTCCAAATTTGGACCGCAGCTCTTCCGCTGTCCGTGGACCCATTTCAACGACAAGACGCTTTGGTGTGTCTTTGATTACTGATGCAGTAGGATCTTGTTCAATGTGTGCCTTGACGCCCTCAAGCAATTGATCCGTCTTGTCTGGTTGCACCGGTGCGACAAGGTATCGTTCTAGGTTACTAGCCATCGTTCCCTTCCATGCCGCCCTCTTACGGAGACAGCTAAGTCGTATTTGGGATCTCCCATGAAAACCGCCCGGTCCGCTACCATAGAATCCGGGCGGTTTTGCAATACTAATCAATAAGCCATCTGTGGCGCGAACTGCGGTGCCGCATTGAAGGGCAGGAAGCGCTGCCCGAGTTGACCCGCCATGCCGCCGATCTGCTGGCCGAGGCCCTGGTTGCCAAAGGCTC
>NZ_JAMYQT010000118.1:0-3187 GCF_040320985.1 Mesorhizobium sp. M0571 | reverse complement strand
GTAAGCGTCACGAGCACCGCACGACTGTCCTTGCTTGACAGAGGCAGGATTCAGATGCGGGCCGCTTTGACCCGCTTGGGCATGAAGTACGAGCGGATGGCGACGACCGCCTTTGCAACGGCTGCGACGCCCGCGTCGTCGAGACGGGAGTTCAGCCCCGTTGTATCCCGGATCGGGGCGATGATGTCGCCGGTCTTGGCATGGCCGTGGAGAACGGGGCGCCAGAGCCTTGTGGCGTAGCCGGTGGCAAGCAGGAAGGCGGTCGACCATTCGAAGGCGTCGAATGTGCCGTCCTCCTGTCGCGCAAGGCGCGGACGCCAGGTCTCCGGCGTTTCGCCGAGCCCGACCGAGATCCGGTTATAGTTGGCAACCAGCGTCTGAACGGCGAGCGCCTCGGTTGTACCTTCGAGCGCCATCAACGCTTGCTCGCCTGCAAACAAAGGAATCCATTGGCGCGGGTCGATAAAGCGCGGACCGATGATGAGCGCAGTCAGATAGCCGTCGAGCCCATCCATGCCGAAGACCGGCGGATGCGGCCGCTGCTTGTGCAGGAACGTCTCGAAGGCCGCATCGTCCAGCATCGGGCGCGAAGGCGCAATCGAGGACGCCGCAGCGGGCCGAGCGGCGACGGGCCCCCTTGACCGACGAGCGATCATGCCGCCACACGCTCCAGTTGGCCCCGTGCTTCCCGGTCCGTCTTCCAATTCCACGGCAAGAGCTCGTCGAGCCGATTGACCGGAATGGAACCCGAGACGATCTGCTCGAGCACGTCGGCGAGCCAGGTTTCGGGATCGAGACCATTGAGCCGTGCCGAGTTGACCAGTGATGCCAGCACCGCCCATGTCTCGCCACCGCGAGCGGATCCGGCAAAGAGGCTATTCTTCCTCGTCAGGCAAACTGGTTTGAGCGAACGCTCGACAACGTTGCTGTCGACTTCGATCCGGCCGTCCTCGAGGAAGGCGATCAGCCCATGCCAATGCGCCAGCGTGTAGGCAATGGCCTTGCCGAGCGACGACTTGGCCGAGACCTCATCGATCAGCATCTCCAACTGCTCCTTCAGTGCCGCCATGAGCGGAGCGCTCTCGGCCTTGCGCACCGACAGGCGCTGCTCGGCGCTCATGCCGCGGATGCATTCCTCGATCCGGTAGATCTCGGCAATAGCGGCGACCACCGCCAGCGCCTCGCTCGAGCCCGTCGTCTTGACCACCTCGACGAACTTGCGCCGAGCATGGGCCAGACAAAAGGCAAGCTGCAAGGGTGCGATATTGCTCTTGCGCCGCCGCTTCGCCAGGCTCTTGTAGGCCGCATAGCCATCGACCTGCAGAATGCCGTCGAATGTTGAAAGCTGTGCCTCGATCTCTCCGGTTCCCCGGCTTTCTGCAAACACATAGCCGACTGCCGGCGGTGCCGGTCCCTGCCAGGGACGATCATCGACGGCCTGCGCCCACAACTGGCAGACTTTCGTCCGCTTGCGTCCCGGATCAAGTCGCGGCAGAGGCGTTTCGTCACAAAACACCCGCGGCTGCGAGCGGATGAAGGCAAGCAGGCGATCGTAAAGCGGCCTCAGCCACCAGGCGGCCCGTCCGACCCAGCCGCCGAGCGTGCCACGGTCGAGATTGATGCCGTAACCCGAGAAGATCTGCGACTGGCGATAGAGAGGAAGATGCCAGGCGAACTTGGAGACGACCACATGCGCCACCAGCGCCGTCGTCGCCATGCCCCCGTCCATTACTCGCGCTCGCGCCGGCGCCTGGACGACATGGGCCTCACAGGCCCGGCAGGCGTATTTGGGCCGGATCGTGCGGATCACGCGTAGCAGTGCCGGAACGATATCGAGGGCCTCACTGATATCCTCGCCGATGCGATGGAGGGGAAGTCCGCAACACGAGCAGACCGCGCTCTGCGGCTCGATCACTTCCTCGCAGCGCGGCAGATGCTTCGGCAGGGCACCCATGTTGCGCGACGCCGACCGGTGCTTGCGTCGCGGCCGATCCTTGTCTTCGACGGCATCGTCGTTGGCCGCGGCCGGCACCTCGCAGAGGTCACCGAGATCGAGCGCGATCTGCACCGGATCGAGCACGGCCAGCTTCTCCGATTTTACCCCGAAGATCATCTGCCGAAGCAGATCGGCATAGACGCGCAGCTCCGCGTTCTCGGCTTTAAGAGCCAGAACCATTCTCTGCAATTCGGCAGGATCCGATGGCAACGAATCAGGGCGGGGCGACATGATCAACCCTACCAGGCGACCCCGAATCTTCAAGCAAATCCAGTCACTTCACGCCGCTCTGACCGGTCTTTTGACGTGTTTCTTCGCCACCCTCGTCCAGTCGAGGCCAGCCACCAGAAGGGCGAACTCCTCGCGCGTCAGCCGGACCTGGCCGTCGCGGATCGGCGGCCAGGTGAAGCGCCCCGATTCGAGCCATTTCGAGGCCAGAACCATGCCGCTTCCGTCCCAAAAAAGAAGGCGCAATCTGTCGCCGCGCTTGGGGCGGAAGACAAAGACGTCACCGCAATAGGGATCGGCTGCAAGAGCCGAGGCGACCAGGGCAACAAGGCCATTGATGCCGCGGCGGAAGTCGACCGGCTGCGTCGCCACCACCACCTTCACGTCGCCGGCTAACGCAATCACTGCGGCACACGCAAGGCACCCACGATGGCGGCCGCCAGGGCCGGATCGACCGAACCCGTCAGGACGAGGCGGCTTTCACCGATCTCGAGCTCGATCCGACCGGTCGACCTGGGCGCCTCCTTATTCCGTGCGTCACTATGCTCGAGCTGTCGCTCCTCGCCCGCGATCGTAATTGGCACAAACTGCAGGGCTGGCGTCGTCTCCGCAGCCGCTTTCGCCTGCACCAGCCCCACGTGCCGTCGCCAGACCGAAAGAAGACCTCGATTGATCCCCCAACGCCGCGCGACAGCCGAGATGTTGGCGCCCGGCTCCGCGCTTTCCGCAACAATCCGCGCCTTCTCCGCCGGCGTCCAGCTGCGCCGTTTCCGCCGGCCTGTGATCACCTCGACCCGGCGATAGTGACCCTCTTCATGCCTGCCTTGATGACTGTCTTGATGACTGGCATCAGGGTCCTCCCACTCCATGCGCCTGCGCTCCTCGCTGCCGCAAATCAGGCGGCAAATCTCCCCAGTGCATAGCCCTCAGGCAAGATGGGGTGCTCGTCACGCTCACGAACAA
>NZ_JAMYQT010000117.1:0-3309 GCF_040320985.1 Mesorhizobium sp. M0571 | reverse complement strand
GAGCGCGATGCCGGTTGCAGGATCGGATCGATTGGCGCAACAAACCCGTATCAGTAGCGGACCCGTTTCGATCAGGCCGGTGCTTCCAGGTCCGAGAGCAAGGATGCGATCATCGCATCCGGCGCCTTGAACCGGCCGCGCCTCAGTTCCGGGGGGACAACCGCCTCGACCGCTTCCAGCTTTTCGGAGGGATCCATGCGGAGGTAGACTTCCGTCGTGCGGATATCGGCATGACCGAGCCACAGAGCCACCTTCCGGATATCGTGGGTGGCCTGCAGCATGACGACCGCGCAGCTATGCCGGAGCTGATGCGGCGAGACGCTACGATCACGCAGCGTTGCGCAGGTCTCGGCCGCCTTGCGGACATGCTTGTCGAGCACATACTCGAAGCCAGCACGGGTCATCGGTTCGGCCTGCGCGTTGACGAACAGCTCTGGGACTCGGACTCCGCCCCTGACGCTCAGCCAGGTGCGAAGATCGCGCGCCGTGTCCTTCCACAGTGGCAGGCAGCGTTCCTTGCGGCCCTTGCCCCGGATCGTCACACTCGCGCCATGCTGGAGCGACAGGTTTTCGGTCAGAACGCCGACCAGCTCGGAGACCCGCAAGCCTCCAGCGAAGCAGAGGTGCATCATTGCCCGGTCGCGCACGCCGGATCGTGTCGCAAGATCGGGGGCGTTGAGGATCGCGCGAACCTCCTCCATCGTCAGATGGCGGATGAGCTTCTGATCGTGGCGCTTGACCGGGATGGCATGGATACGACCGACCTGCTCCAGGGCGGAGGGCACCCGGTGCTCTACATAGCGCATGAACGTCTTGATGGCGGCGAGCCGCAGGTTGCGCGTGGCGGCGCCGTTGCCGCGCTCCTGTTCGATATGGGCCAGGAAGGCGACGATCAGCGGTGCGTCCAGGTCTTCGATCGTCAGCCGTGACGGACGGGTGCCGAGCCGTCTGGCGGCGAAGCCGAACAGCAGCTTGAAGCTGAACGCATATGTCTCGCAGCTCTGGGGGCTGTAGCCGCGCTGATGGGGCATGTAATCGCGCAGGAAGCCTGTGATGAGAGGAGCGAGCTTCGTCATGCGACGCTCCCTCCAACCAGGATTTCCGCCGCCGAGGCGATATCCGCCATCATCTCCGGTGTCGCCTGGAGATACCAGTAGGTGTTCCGGATGTCGGCATGGCCGAGATAGGTCGACAGGGCGACGAAGTGCCGGGCGACCGCGCCGCGCTCAACGCCGCATTGTTCCAGCACGCGGGTCGCGAAGGTATGGCGAAGATCGTGGATGCGTGGCTGCCGGCTTCGCTCCGGCGCAACCCCCGCCCGGCGCAGGATGCAGCGGAAGGTATAGTTCACTGTGGTCGGGCACATCTCCCTGTGCTGGACGGATGGGAACAGCCAGTCGCTTTCGCCGGCGCGTTGGCGGCGGAGCTCGAGATAGCGCTCGAGCGCCTCGATGACCGTCGGATGCAGCGGCACGAGCCGGCTCTTGTGGAACTTGGTCTCGCGGACGTGCAGCACACCGTCAGGCTGGATATCGTCGAGCTTGAGCGCGATCGCCTCCGAGATGCGCATTCCCGTGGCGGCGATCAATCCGAACAGCATCACGTAGAGCTGGCGCCGCAGGGGATTGGGCTTCTGATGCCGGAGCTTTCCGGCGGCATCGAGGATGCGGGCGATCTCGTCCGGTGTGTAGATATAGGGGATCGGCCGCGTTTTCCGGCTCGGCGCGAAGTCGGCGCGGGGGATCTCATGCTGCGGATCTTCGGCGTGCAGGAAGCGCGCAAATAGGATCGAGTCCGTCAGGCGCCGCTCGCGGGCGCCCGGTGTCCGGGCGACCGTCGCCAGCCAGGCGAGAACGGTTGCCGTACGGATATGCGCTTCGCCCCGCCCGGCGGCGAAGCTCGCGAAGGCACGAAGATGCCGCTCGGCCTTGACCAGCTTGTAGCCGAGCGTGCGGCGAAGACAGATGTAGCGGTCGGCGTCGGCGCTCAGCATGGCAGCCTCCCGACCCAGGGCTGCGTAATCTCCGACAGGAGGCCGATATCCACCTTGGCATAGAGAGCCGTGACTGATGGCGAGCGATGCCGCAGCACGGCGCCGACGCCGGCAAGGCTGACACCGTTGCTCAGCATAGCTGTTGCAGCGGAGTGGCGCAGAACGTGGGCGCCGCGATGGATGCTTTTAACGCCGGCCCGGTCAAGTGCGCGGCGCACGATGCACTTCACCGCGATGCGGCTGAGCGGCCGGACAGGCGCCGCGCTCGTCAGGAACACTCGGGTCGTCGCAAGGCTTGGCCGTGCCCGCTCGATATAGGCGAGGATGGCATCGCCAACCTCCTGCGTTAGCGGCAGACGCTCCGCGCGTCGGGCCTTGCCGGCAAGGGTCAATCGACCATTCACCCAGTCGATCTCACTGAAGTCGAGATTAGCGACTTCGCTCGCTCTGAGACCGAAACGGGCGAGCAGAAGGATGACGGCCCGATCACGCAGGCGATACTCGCCGTCACAAGCGGCAAGAATTCGGTCTATATCGGTTTGCCCGAGGAAGCGCGGTGTCGTCGCCAGTTGCCAGGTCGCGAAGCTCGGAATTGCCCGTTCCCGCCCGACCGGGCACTGCCCGATCGCCACCAGATATTTGAGGTAGGCGCGCGTAGCCACGGCGATACCCTGGGCCCGGCCACGCCCATGGGGCTTTGCGCGCTGGAGTACGAAGTCGCGCACCGCGGCGGCTGTGTACGCGGTGGGATCAACGCCAAGCGACGCCAACAGGTCGACAAGGATCGCCTGATAGGTGTCGAGCGTGGAGTCCTTGATGCCGCGCTGCTCCCGCATCCAACTCCGGAACGCGACTAGAGTCGGCCAGGCCTCCTCCAGCGACAGATATCGCTCTGGCGGTAGGACGTTCCTCTCGCGCAGATAGGAGACGAACAGCGCGGCAGCGCCCTGCGGTGCACGGGCGATCTTGCTGCCCCGGAACACGGAGGCAGAGGCGGCGAAGCCGACGGCCAGCGTTTCGACCTCGAATCCGGACGCGCGAGCCCAATCGCCCCATAGGGCGAGCAGACGCACCACCTCCGCCATCGTCGCCGGCGAGTATTTCCTTTGAGCCAGCCAGTCCTTGAAGCCATCGACATGCGGTTGCAGCCAGTTGATCCGGGCATCGACGCTCCGCTGATGTCTGCGCTTTCGTTTTGTCATCCTATCTTCCTTCGAGTTGCTTGTTTCCGCCAGAAGAATCCGGCACGTCGAACAAACCGAAGGTTTCGGCTGTATTCCATTCGACAGGCGATCTGCCCGGCCGGTCCGAACGCG
>NZ_JAMYQT010000116.1:0-4292 GCF_040320985.1 Mesorhizobium sp. M0571 | reverse complement strand
ACGTCACCCATTATGACCCGGAGTGATCGGCGCCGGCGCGCCCACGAACGAGAGACTAACCATCAAGGCGATTTCGGGAAAGGTGCCTTGGCGCACCGCTTACGCTGAGATCAGCGAGTAGGAATTATCTAAGAATTGTGTAATGCCATGAGGCAGAGATCGTACGCCGGTGACGGCAATTATCCAAACAATTACTACATCGCCTCCCGAAACATTATCCGCAACCCAGTGCGGTTGGCGCCGGCTATTCCGGCATTGCAACGGCAGTGCACCTCGCGGAGAAGGGCTATGGAGAAGGGCTATAAGGTCCTTGGTGTTTACGACGCGTCCCCTGAACGATCTGTATGAAGGCTTGCTTCCGGCTTAACATAGTACTCGTTAAGAAATTCGGATTGTAACTTCGAAGTCGGTCCGTCGATCGGCTTATCAATATTTATATTGGGGGGTGAGGTGAACAAACTCTATACCGACGCGGGCTCGGCACTTGGATGGCCTATTGTTTGACGGTATGTTAGTTGCGGTGAGCGGGTCTGGCCTTTGTGGTATACCCGAACTCCTGATCACTGCGATCCGGGAGGCCTGCACCAAGGACCTGACGATTGCCTCGAACAACTGCGGCGTCGATGATTTCGGCCTCAGCGTTCTGTTGAAGACAAAGCAGGTCAGGAAGATGATCTCCTCTTATGTCGGTGAGAATGCCGAATTCATGCGCCAGTACTTGAGTGGCGAAATCGAACTAGAGTTCAATCCGCAAGGAACGCTGACCGAGAGTATGCGCGCCGGCGGCGCCGGCATTGCCGGCTTCTATACCAATACGGGCGTGGGCACGGTGGTCGCTGAGGGCAAAGATCGCAAGGTCTTCAATGGCGAAACTTATTTGCTGGAAACCGGTATCGTCGCCGACCTATCGATCGTCAAGGCCTGGAAAACCGACACTTCGGGCAATCTCATATTCCGTAAAACAGCGCGCAACTTCAACCCGCCAGCCGCCACCTGCGGCAAGATGTGTGTGGCGGAGGTCGAGGAGATCGTGCCCGTCGGTAGCCTCGACCCTGACCACATCCACGTACGAGGGATCTACGTGCATCGCTTGATCCGAGGTAAGCATGGGAAGCGCATCGAACAGCGCACGACACGCGCGGCTTGAGCAGGAGAAAGACAGGTGGCCTGGCACAGAAATCAGATGGCAGCGCGGGCGGCGCGTGAACTGGAAGACGGCACTTACGTCAATCTTGGCATCGGCATTCCAACGCTGGTTGCCAATTATATTCCCGAGGGGGTCCATGTGCCGCTGCAGTCGGAAAAGGGTCTTCTTGGCATTGGACCGTTTCCGAGTGAGGAAGAGATTGACGCCCATCTCATCAATGCCGGCAAGCAGACGGTGACGGCACCCGCATTCTGCCTTCTTCGATTCGGCGCAGAGCTTTGCGATGATCCGCGGCGGCAAGATCGCCATGGCGATCCTCGGCGCCATGGAGGTCCCGAGAACGGCGATCTCGCCATTGGTTGATCCCGGCAGGTTGGTCAAGGGCATGGGTGGCGCAATGGATTTGGTTGTCGGCGTCAGGCGCGTGGTCGTTGTGATGGACCACACCAACAAGGCAGGCGTGTCCAAGGTGCTGAAGTCTTGTACGCTGCCGCTGACCGGCCAGCGCGTGGTCGACCGGATCATCACGAACCTTTGTGTGCTTGATATGGTCGAAGGCGGTTTGAAGCTGGTTGAACTCGCCCACGTCGTCACTGACAGCGGACTACGCAACGCAACCGAAGCAACGATCGTCAACTGATCTGCCACGTCATTTAGCGCAGGCTGGAGAGTCACCCATCAACATCGAAGGTGCTATTCTAAGCAGGCCATCCATCGTCATCGTCAGTGCAACCGCACCGCCGTCGGAGGCTTCAACCCCCTCGCAAACACGCCCGCTTATGAACTGGCTCCGGCCGTCGTCAAAGGGCGTGCTAAAGCGCGCAGGCGTCGAAGCGGCAGTGGTGAACGAGGTGATCCTCTGCCACGAAGGGCAGAACCTGGCCCGCCAGAGCTAAAATCTTCACGTTCAGTTTAGTTTATCTGACGAGGCGCAGGAAGTCCTGAAGGTGAGCTGTCGCTCATTCCTATTTCTTCGCCGGCTCAGGTTTCGGATCATTCATCCATCTTGCTCCGTCCGGAATTCGGAATCCATGCATCGCTCCCTGCCGTAGCATTTCCATGAGAAATCCAGCGGCTGGAGGAATCGGTGTCTGTGGGTCATAAACAAGATAGATCTCGCGTTCGATGACAGGACCCATCAACCTTTTTTGGGTTAATTCGCAGAACTGCATCATCGGCAGGACAAGGCTAGGCACTACGGATATGCCTAGATCGGCGGATACAAGGCCCGCAACCGTGCCGACGTCCCGAGCCTGTGTTATGGCCCCGAGTTGGATTTCGGCAATTTGTAAGGCGCGATCCACACAATTGCGAACGCTGCTCAAGGGATCGAACGAGACGAAGTCTTCCCCAGCCAAGTCGTTCCAGGACACCGTTTCCATGTCCGCAAATCTGTGAGATTTCGAGCAGATGCACACCAGAGTATCCGCCGCAATCCGTTCGCAGACCAGCCGTCCTTTCGCCTTCGGGAAGGAAGTGATGCCAAAATCGACCTGCCCGTCGGACACGTAACGAACAACCTCCTCCGCGAAACCATCCTTTACCGATATTCTAACGTTGGGCCTGGCTTTCCGGAACTCGGAAACAACCGTCGGCAGCATGATGGACGCAACCGACGAGAGTGCGGCTAAGCTCACGACTCCATTGAGTCCGCTATGGTAAAGCTGGAACCGTGACAGTGCGCTGTCGAATTCCTCGAGAACACGGCGCGCATTCATCAATAGTTGTTCACCGGATGCCGTAAGGACCACCCTCCGTGTAGTGCGCTCGAACAGGCGGGTATCCAGTTCCTGCTCAAGCTCGACGATTGTTCGGCTTAAAGCCGATTGGGCGATGCTCAGGAAGCGGGCCGCAGTGGTATATCCGCCATAATCCGCAACCGCGACCAGAGAACGCAAATGCCTGAGGGTGATATTGTTGCTCATTTGCGATTAATTTATCTCCGAAAGCTTTGGACGCGCAATAGTTTTTGACGGGGCTATGCAGAGCTGTGTCCCAGGGTATCTCATGAACGGGTCATAGCGAAGCAAGAGAGCACGAAGCGTTCACATTATCTTCAACCGTCCGGAACGGATGAACGCAGTCAACGAAGCCCCGCGCTTGACGGGGGTATGCGAGCGGGTAGAGGGTGTGCGAGCGAATTGAGGTCATGAAGAGCCCTGATTTTGCCGAGGTGCATGGGTACCCTTGGGAAGAGCCGGGTCCGTAATGTAGCGTGCGCCCTTATGTGGCGCTCGGGCGCGGCGCCCAGCCGCCATGATGATGATTTCGATCACCACAATTTGCGACGGCTTCAGGCTACGGAGGAAGTCCATGAGTTCGCGCCGGTCTCGCCAACCCCTTGTCGGTTTGGCGTCGCTGGCGGGCTGGCATGCTGCCAGGGCCCTGGCTTTCGTCTCGAAGTCGATTTCGGCATAGAGTTGGTCGTGTCGAGCGAGACGTGGCCGAGCCACCCTCGGATGGGGTTGATGTCGACGCCGGTCCGCAATAGATAGTTGCCGTGCTGTGGGGAATGGTATGCGGGATGACCAGTTTTGTTTGCCGGGAATTTGGTCAAAAGCTTTGCCGCCATGGCGTTCGACTATGCTGTGGATACCAAATTTGATCGGCTGGCTCAGGCGGTTCTGGAATACGGGTCGGTGGGCGAACGTCTATTGATAAGTTTGACGATTTTGGCGACGGTAGCAGGCCAAAGGGGACGAAGGCGTTGCTTTCCACCCTTTCCATGGATTCTGACGCAAGCGGCGGGCATATCGAGATCACGGTCATAAGTTGGGCTGCTTCAGGGGCTCGAGCGCCGGAGTTGTAGAGAAACAGCAGGAGGGCATGGTCCGCCGACCTTGCTCTGTGCGTTGATCCGAAGCGGCGAGAAGGGCATCCGTCTCCGGCCTGTCGTGAAAGGGACATCGCGCAAGGCGACCTCGCATGGCCCGGCAAGACGACTTGAGGGTGCGCGCTTCCGTTCGAGAGCGCATCCCCGTGGCCTGCTTATGGTCGACATAGCAGGCGACCGCGTCGGCGAGTTTTGACCTTGCCCCTCTGATCTAATCCGGTTTGAAGTTCGTTCTGGCCCATCGAGAGGACCAGGACATGAAACGTAGCCGCTTCTCTGAAGAGCAGATCATCGGAATTTTGAAGGAACATG
>NZ_JAMYQT010000115.1:0-4544 GCF_040320985.1 Mesorhizobium sp. M0571 | reverse complement strand
GAAATCCTGTGGGCCGGGACGAAGAAACAGGCTCACCTGAGCCGAACAAAGAAACGCAACAGGAATCGAAAAAGTCGAAATCAGGCTTGTCGATGTCATCCGTAACGGCTGCGTGGCGGCACTCTCATCCTCTCGCACCACTCTTTGCCACGTGGTCGTCCGTGCCGGACAAATATAGCACAAGGAAATCTGGCGGCACGACCGACGCCCTCGGTCCGCTCCAGACTGGCGCCGTGCTCGACGCCGTCAAGGCGTGGCCTGGAAAACCTCGCAGCCGGCCGTGCCGCCATCGCACCGGCCAGCCTTGACTGCGTCTCGACACGCTCGCGTGGGAAATCCTGTGGGCCGGGACGAAGAAACAGGCTCACCTGAGCCGAACAAAGAAACGCAACAGGAATCGAAAAAGTCGAAATCAGGCTTGTCGATGTCATCCGTCGTGTAGATGATGCGGCGCACGCTTTCGGGATAGGCGAAGAATGGCACGACGTGTTGCCAGTTGCGCCGCCAGCTCTGAGTGATCGCAGGATGTCGCTGGCCCCAGAAGCCGGCCTCGAACTCCTCCAGGGCCTTCATGCCGGCTACGGCGTCCTTTGCCCGGTAGCTCGCGCGCAGCGCTGGCACGACTGGCTTGCGATCCTTCCACGACACGAACTCCAGCGAATGGCGGATGAGATGCACGATGCAGGTCTGGACCACCGTCTGGGGAAAGACCGCGCCGATCGCCTCGGGGAAGCCTTTGAGGCCGTCGACGACGGCGATCAGGATGTCGGCTGCTCCGCGGTTCTTCAGCTCGTTCATGACGCGCAGCCAGAACTTGGCGCCCTCGGTCTGCTCGATCGCTCGATCCAGATGCCGAGTATCTCCTTCGCGCGGTCGGGCAGGATGCCGAGCGCGATGTAGATGGCCTTGTTGCGAACGAAGCCTTCGTCCCTGATCTTGATCCGGATCGCGTCGAAGAACACGAGCGGATAGACCGCATCCAGCGGCCTGTTCTGCCATTCGGCAACTTTCTCCAGGACCGCGTCGGTGACGGCTGAGATCAGGTCAGGCGAGACGTCGATGCCATAGAGCTCCTCCAGGTGGCCGCGGATCTCGCGCACGCTCATGCCGCGTGCATACATCGACAGGATCTTGGCGTCGAAATCGGGAAAGCGGCGCTGATACCTGGCGATCAGCTTCGGGTCGAAGGTTCCCGCCCGGTCGCGCGGAATCGAACAGCGTCATCTTCGATGTGCCGGTCAGCACCGTCTTCGTCGAATGGCCGTTGCGTCGATTGGCGCCGCCCTCGGCGCGTTCGTCCTCGAGGTGCTCGTCAAGCTCGGCGTTCAATATCCGCTCCGACAGCGCCTTCTTCAGGTCGTCCAGTAACCCGTCCTTGGCAAACACCTCATTCGGATCGCGGCCGGCAAGCAGCTGGTCCAGAAGTTCCTTCTCGAAAGCCATGTGATGATTCTCTCCCTTCCATCATCATGACCTCGCGCACAGAATTCCTGACAGTCCCGCCATGGCTGAAACTAACCAAAATTCGTGATGCTTCCGCGTCGGCGAGAGGTGTGAACGGCCTAGCAGAGCTCTCTTGTCGGCCTGCTGTTGGACAAGGGCAATGTTTTACCCTGCCCGCGGCTTTGAACATCCCTGACATTTCGCTTCCAGAACCAGTGCGACCTACCCCTCCATAAGTTCGGAAGGACGGAGTGCGACCCGAGATCACAGCTGGGAGCATAGAGAGATGTATAGCGCGGTGCCAGTCTAGTTTGCGCTCACTTCGCCACCCAGCCTCTATTGTTTGTCCCGGCTTCCTTTACATACAGAGTTGTGCCTGGTCCGCCATCTGTTCTCGTATAGAGCGACCCTACCGGGCCTTCGACTTTGCCTTCGGGGCTGCCATCGCCACTCGTCCAGAAGACGTCGCCACCGCCCGGACGCAGACGCTGAATGTAGCCGTTTGTCCATCGCGCCTTGTTCGATCCTAAATCGAAAGCGGTATCCGCTCCTGCCATAATCCCGCGGTCCCCAAAACTTGCTGAGGTGACAAGGGCTTGTTTGCCGCCATCAAAATAAACTAGATCAATCGCAGTCGAGCAATCCGCCCGCTTTCCCGTAGCACGGCCGACAATGGACCCGGCCGGCCGTTTTGTCGCGCCATCCTCTTTGTAAGAAACGTAAAAGGCAATGCTCGCGCCGCGCCTTTTATTCAGGTCTCCCCCGTTGTGCAACGAGAGGCTTTCGCCTACGCCACTTGCAGAATTGGCAATATGGACACGGCCGGAGGTTGTCAGAGACTTGAAGTTGCTGGCGACTCCGTTTCCTACCTGCAGGCCGTTCCCGATTGAGCCGGCACCTCGGAAGCCACCGAGACTCATATTCTTGTCACTGAAAACGGCCGGCGGCTGGTTGGGTTCACCGAGATAGCCACCGAATACAGTTGAACTGCTGTTGTCATCAGACACGACGATTGGACCGCCGCGAACCCACTCCAACTTGTTCCCTAGTGTCCAATCGCGAAATCGCCCAACTACGCCGCCGGGGCCTTCCAGTGCCCAGACTCTTTCGTTTGTACCCGGCTCGGTTTTCTGCAGCTCAGCCGATGTCTCCGACACCGCGTAATAGCGGTTCCCCTTATAGCTGCAGCAGGAAAGAAGTCCGTTGCCATGTGCGCCGCAGGCAAACCAGTCACACCCGAGAAAGGAACTGTCGAAGATCCCAGCCCCACGATTGTGGTAGCAGGTCAGACCTATCCCGTAACCGCCATTCACGTCAGAGCTATCTACAAAGACCCCGTGTTGGTTTCCGGCAATGTATCCGCGTTCGATCCGCCAGAAGTTGGCGTTTCCCCTTCGATCGGGCTCCTTAGACTTGCTACCTGCAACGATGTGGATCCCATTGCCAGGAAAATTAATGACATTGACGTCTCGCAGCAGTGAGCGAGACCGCACACGGATACCGTGCTTGGTCCTGTCAGCGCCTCCGAGAGATCGAATGCTGACACATTCGATCAGTGATCCCCCCGCACTCGATGTGCTGGGTGCCTGGATCCTGTCATCGACTGTCTCACTACCATTTATTGTAATCCCGTCGGTATTCTGTGGGAAGATCATTTCGGTGCAGAAGTCACCTGCCGTTCCTGCGGCGTTTCGGCCGACCAGATGGGTCCGATTCTTGAGATTGACAGGCTTCGAGAAATAATACTGACCGTATTCAAGTTGAATTCTGCCGCCCCCATTCCGGCTCGTATTGAGCGTTGCGAGGTAAGCGAGAGCCGCCTGCATCGCAGGGACGTTGTCGGTTCCGGATATTAGCATCTGATCAGGTGACGTTCCCGTGTAGACGGCGTCGGGTCTCCCGCCGAACATTTCAAGCACGATCTCATAAATTTTGAGCTGCCACCGCCGTGTGCCACCATTGGAGAGAACTTGCCAAGGTGCGACGACACCGCTGTTTTCCACTTCGACCGCCAATGGCCAAGCGCCACCATCGCCAACGGCAGCGTAGCCGTTCGTACGCAAAGCACTGATGCCGATTGGAATAGAGAGCGCCGACAGGCCCGCTACCGTCGCGTAGATAGGGACGTTCCCTTGGCTGACGGCGTCACTAGCAAGTCCGCCCAACAGAGCTCGCAATGCTTCGATGATATCGGAGTTTGCACCGCCTTGCGCCGCAGCGTCTATCGCTGCCTGAGCGGCCTGAACGCTGGTCTGCTTGGTCTGAGCTAAATCGGCGTTAGCTGAGGGATGAGAAGCCAAGGGCCCAGTCGCCACGAGGCCGAGAAAACCTCGGCGGTCTACGTTCCACATATCCAGTACTTCCTCCGCCGCGTCGTTGGCCTGCTGGACGTAGATGCCTTCCAACTTTGGCTGGATGGTGGCGCAGCATTTCGCATCTGCGCAGTATAGGGGCAGTCCTGGTTCTTTAGGGAACGCCTTCGAAAGTCAGTCACGGGCAACTCCTTTTGTATGGCGTCGGCTGATTGCTGCCCCGGATCCACGTATCCGATCACTGGATGTGAGCTTTCAGCAGCTTGTCTATCCGGTCCGGGCCGGAAAGCGGAGGTTGTCGAAGCTTCGGTGATTCTCGGAGGACCGGATGAACGTCTACAAGAATGCCGGGCTGACGCCGCTCGGTCGAGAGCGAATTGGAAGGCAGGTCGAGAGCGGGCAACACCGGAGGCCGTCACCAAAGCCGCAGGCGTCTGCCCGCGGACGGTCCGCAAATGGTCGACAGATCGCCATGAAGCATCGGCGGGATTACGAGATCGCTCATCCCGCCCGCATCAGCTGCGCCGATATCGAGACCAGCGAACGGTTGCGCCGTCAGCGCTGGACGGGCAAACAGATCGCCGCCGAGGCCGGCGTCTCGCCAGCCACTATCAGCGTAAGCGCTCATTTCCCCGCACGTCGACGGCCCTTGCAACAGCTGATCGCTTTCAGACGGACGCGTCCGGGCGGATCAGGCTGCAGCGGTTTTGAGGAAGTTGAAGGGCAGCAGGTCGTCGATGGCTGCGTTCTCGGGGCGCTGAGGTAGTTCAGTGAGGACGTGGCGCAGCC
>NZ_JAMYQT010000114.1:0-5191 GCF_040320985.1 Mesorhizobium sp. M0571 | reverse complement strand
CGAGGAGCGGCAACAGCATCTGGAGGCGTTGGTAGCTCACGACAAGCAGATTGCGCTTTGGGCGAAGAACTGTTCGGAAACCTTCGCAAACCGCGCGGCACTGATAGGCGCAGAGATTGCACGCCTGGAAGGGCGCGAACTGGATGCGATGCGCCTCTACGAAGAGGCCATCAGGCTGGCTCGCGAGCACGGCTTCATCCAGAACGAGGGCTTGGCGCACGAGCTCGCCGCGCGGTTTTGCACGGCGCGCGGCTTGGAGACGATAGCTCACGCCTATCTGCGGAACGCAAGGTACTGCTATCTCCAATGGGGCGCGCTCGGCAAGGTCAAGCAACTCGAAGAACGCTACCCGCACTTGCAGGAGGAAAGGGTCCCGACCTCACGCGCCGCGACCATTGGCACGCCCGTCGCGCAAATGGACGTCGAGACGGCGATCAAGGCTTCGCAGGCCGTGTCTGGTGAGATTGTCCTCGAAAATTTGATTAAAACACTCATGGTGATCGCGGTTGAGCACGCGGGCGCTGAACGGGGCCTCCTGATCCTGCCGCGGGGTGATCAGTTATGGGTCGAGGCGGAGGCGATCACCGGTCGAGAGGATGTGACCGTGCGTCTGTTGAACGGCGCCCACACGACTGCCGGGCTGCCGGATTCGCTCGTTCGCTATGTAATGCGCACCCAGGAAACCGTAATTCTCGATGACGTATCATCGCAGAATCCATTTTCTGCCGATCTCTACATCGTTCAGCGTCCCTCCCGTTCCATTCTTTGTTTGCCATTGATCAACCAGGCCAAACTCATCGGTATTCTCTATCTTGAAAACAATCTGACGCGATACGTTTTCACTCCCGACCGCGTCACGGTCTTGAAGGTGATTGCGTCGCAAGCAGCAATCTCGCTCGTGAATTCGCGGCTTTATCGCGATCTCGAAGATCGCGAAGGGAAGATTCGGCGCCTGGTCGACTCCAACATCATCGGCGTCTTCGTCGGGGACTTCGATGGTCGGATTCTCGAGACCAACGACGCGTTTCTGCGGATCGTCGGATACGATCGCGAGGACCTCGCGGCGGGCCGCATCAACTGGAAGGATCTGACCCCCCCGGATTGGCGCGAGCGCGACGCACAATGGATCGAAGAGCACAAACGGACTGGAGTGCGGCTGCCGATCGAGCAGGAATACTTCCGGAAAGACGGCAGCCGCGTCCCCATTTTGCTGGGCTCGGCGACCTTCCAAGAGGGAGGAAACCAATCTGTCGCTTTCGTGCTCGATTTGACCGAGCGCAGGCGGGCGGAAGAGGCGCTCCGTGAATTGGAGTCAGATCTCGCCCACATGAGCCGCCTGAGCGTAATGGGGGAACTAACCGCCTCGCTGGCTCACGAAATCATGCACCCGATTGCCGCGTCGCGAAACAATGCCCTTGCGGCCCTCAATTTTCTAGGCAAGCAACCGCCAGACCTGGACGAAGTCAGGGACGCGCTTCACTCTATCGTGGGTGATGCCGATCGAGCCGGAGATATCGTCGACCGCATCCGTGATCACATCAAGAAAGCGCCTCCCCGAAAGTCCCGTTTCGATCTGAACGCGGCGATCAACGAGGTGCTTGTATTGACGCGAAGCGCATTCGCCAAGAATCGAGTCTCGGTCCAGACTCGCCTTACGGAGGCACTGTTTCCCGTCGAGGGGGATCGTGTTCAACTGCAACAAGTCGTGCTGAACCTGATCCTAAACGCGGTCGAAGCCATGAGCACGGTCGAAGCGGGGCCACGGGAGTTGTCGATCAGCACCGAGCAAACGCAGGCCGGTGGCGTTCTCGTGTCCGTGCGCGATTCGGGACCGGGCATTGATCCGGACCATATCGAGCGCGTTTTCGACGCTTTCTACACGACGAAGTCCAGCGGAGTGGGGATGGGACTGTCAATCTCCCGGTCGATCATCAAGGCCCATGGGGGCCGGCTGTGGGCCGACATGAATGCATCACATGGTGCCGTACTTCGGTTCTCCTTGCCCGGCGCAGGCAAGGAACTCACGACTTCTCGTCGCTCGGCCGACCGGACTGGATAGCCTCACCGAGACACCGTATCAGATGCCGCTCATCAAACGGCTTACGAAGGTAACAAACGACCCCATCGTTCAATGCGCGGGCCTGGTCAAGGTCGTTGGGATAGGCCGTAACGAGGATCGTTGGAATCGCATAGCCCGCCTCGATGAGATGATCATAGAGCTCGAGTCCGGTCATCGCCGGCATATTGACGTCAGCGATCAGGCAGGCGGTTTCGGCGAGACGAGGCGATGCAAGGAAATCGCCTGCCGACGGGAAGGCCGCGACGTCGTAGCCAAGCGATCTCATGAGCCTCCTCATGGATTCGCGAAAGAACTGATCGTCCTCAACGACCGAGATCAACGACGCCACCGGCATATGTGCTCCGGAAGTGCGCACAAACTGCGACGCAGGCGCTCCGACAACGCCACCGTACCCGCCTGCGATGGGTCAGCCTGCGCCCAAGAGTGAGGCTGGAGCAATACCGGTGTTCGTAAACTTTGGCTTATGCCAGGACGCGAATTCCGCAGTTGCGCGGCAGGGAGGCCACCAAGCGGATGGTAGAGCGCATAAACTTTCGTTTACACCTGCGCGCGTCCTCCTATGGAGAATGAGACTGTTCACGCCCATCGGTCGGGACTAAACTTTCGGCAGAGGAGCCACGCGAACTTTGCAGACCGAGACAAAGGCTCATTTGACCGCCCTTTGATCGTGAGCAGCAGCGATGTCGGACGCGAACCCTACCATCCTGGTCATCGACGATGATCCAGCCCTGCGAGCCTCGATCGGGCGTCTGTTGCGATCGCTCGACCTGGAGGCTCGGCTTTTTGCGTCCATCTCCGAGTTTCTCGCGTCGGACCCGCCGAATGGTCCGACTTGCATGGTGCTCGACGTAAGATTGCCGGGACGAAGCGGCCTTGATCTTCAACGTCAGCTCGCCATGGCCAACCGTGAAATCCCGATCATCTTCATCACAGGCCATGGCGATATTGCCATGTCGGTGCAGGCGATGAAGGGCGGCGCCATTGAGTTCCTTACCAAACCGTTCCGCGACCAGGAGCTCCTCGACGCCATTCAGCTCGGCCTCTCTCGCGATAGTGCCAGGCGGGAGAATGAAGAGGCACTCGTCATTCTCAGGGAGCGCTTCGCGTCGCTGAGCCCCAGGGAGCGCGAGATCATAATTGAGGTCGCGCGCGGCCGCCTCAGCAAACAGATCGCCGGCGATATCGGTATCGCCGAAGCCACGGTGAAGGTGCACCGCAGCCGTCTGATGCGGAAGATGAAGGCCCATTCGCTTGTTGCACTCAGCCGAATGGCGGAAAAGCTGCAATTGGTACCCGAGGAGCCGGAGCACCGCTGAGCCGAAGCCGCACTGGCAGCGGTGGTTCCACCCGCATTCGATCTGCCGTCCTTCGCGTGTAATCCAAAGTTCAGCACAGTGAAACCATGACGCTACTCCGCGCCACCCGCGTGCAATAGATCGCGGCATTCCAAATCATCACACTGCAATCACCGCAGCGAGACCGTGGTTTGTCGCTCCTTGAGAGACGGCACACGAAGTTCGTCTCGGCTGGCACGGATGTTTGTGAGGTTTCGATATGGAAAGGCCATACAGCGAGGCTGCAGCGGTTTCGTCTCCAACCGATCTGGAGTTCGGTTCCCTGGCAAACAGCCTGAACCTACTTCTTGAGGCTGCCAAGAGCGAGCTCGAACATGATCAGGAGGCGGCAAGGACATCGCTGGCCATCGCCTCATCCATCCTTCAGTCGGAGATGGAGCGCCGTTCAGGCGCCAAGGATTCCAGAACGGGTGGATTGGCGGGTTGGCAGATAGCGCGTGTCCGATCCTTCATCGACCGGAACCTAGACCGGACCATTCACGCGAGTGACCTCAGTGCCGTCGCGCGGCGGAGCACGGCACACTTTTCGCGCTCGTTCAAACAAGCGTTCGGAGAACCGCCGCACGCCTATATCGTGAAGCGGCGGCTCGAGGAAGCCTGTCACCTGATGCTGACCAGTTCAGCTTCGCTGAGCCAAATCGCTCTGAGCGTCGGGTTTTCTGACCAGGCACATTTGAGCAAGCTTTTCAGGCAAGCCCTTGGCCAAAGCCCATCTAACTGGCGGCGCGAGCGCGAGACCCTGTGGCGCCGCTAACCTTCACGCGCGCGGCGCTCCGAGTGGAGAGCGATTTGCTGTCCCCCGATCAAGGGCCGAACTCGCACGGGCTCGGCCGCGGGGACGCGCACGTCCCTGCGGTCGCGATCGAAACGCTGCCCAGAATCTACGTCGGCCGCAAGCACGGCGCTCCTCGCTCGGACGCGTGTTCGGACGTGCTCCTCGACACCGTGCAGCGACAGACGCTCCGATATTTCTGGGATTTTGGCCATCCGACGAGCGGCCTCGCGCGAGAGCGCAGCAACGCGACACCCCATGTCGTCACGACCGGCGGGTCCGGCTTCGGCATCATGGCGATCCTTGCTGGCGTCGAGCGCGGGTGGATCGCGCGGCAAGCTGCCCTCGACCGCCTGATCACAATGGTGTGCTTTCTCGGCGAGGCCGAGCGCCACCACGGCGCCTTTCCTCACTGGATGGATGGCGATAGCGGCCGAACCATTCCGTTTAGTCAATACGATGACGGTGGCGACATCGTCGAGACGGCATATTTGATGGCGGGGCTGCTTTCGGCGCGGCAGTATTTCGGAGGTCCGAAAGCCAAGGAGCGCATCTTGCGCAGCCTCATCGATACGCTTTGGCGGGACGTCGAATGGGACTGGTTCACCCGCGGCTCTGACTCGCTCTTTTGGCATTGGAGCCCGGTGCACGGATGGGCGATGGACCACGCGATCAACGGCTGGAACGAATGCCTGATTGCATTCGTCCTCGCCGCCTCCGCCCCACACCACCCGATCGAGCCGAGTGTCTACCACTGCGGCTGGGCGACCGGCCAGGCCTTCGCTAACGGGCGAAGCTTCCATGGCATATCACTCCCCCTTGGACCCGATCATGGCGGCCCCCTCTTCTTCGCGCACTATTCATTCCTCGGACTCGACCCCAGGCGGCTTCGTGACCGCTACGCCGACTATTGGTGCCAGAACGTCGCCTTCACGCGCATCAACCAGGCGCATTGCATCCGCAATCCCGAGAAATTCGACGGCT
>NZ_JAMYQT010000113.1:0-5295 GCF_040320985.1 Mesorhizobium sp. M0571 | reverse complement strand
ACGCTGGCGTTCTAGGGTCAAACTCTACCAACTGGCTGCCGCCAATGGCCGAGATGGATGGTTTGTTGCTGTTCGCCTCGTCCACTGGAACGAGTAAGGTGCGCCAGGAGCGGAAGCTTAGCAGGGGTCACGCCAGCGCCCAGTTAGCGCTACCAAGCAGACCTTCAGCCTGTGCCGGAAGCGGGGCCCGGCTTACCAAGTGGCATATCCAGGAAGCGCGTCCTCTCCTCAGCTAGGCACCGTTTTCGGCTCTACGCTATACCTGCGCGACGAGCCCCTTCCTTAATCGCAGCGAGGGCCAGAGGATTGGTGACGGGATAGGTTCGGATGAAGTTCTCGACGGTGAACCTTGGAAACTCGACGGCAATCCGCCTGGCGATCGACTGCCCCTGCGCCGGCTCTTGAGCAGCGCGTGGCACCGGGCACGGAACATCAGAGTGACGGGAATATCCGGCGGACTTTGGCACAGCGACGACAGACTGTCGGCATAGCGACCGGCGACGAACCGCGCCCGGGCGAGCTGCGCGTAGTACCAACTCGGAGCCTGGGTAATGTGCTGAGAGTTCTGCAAATTCGCTGAGAGGGGGCGGTCATGGCAGGCTGGTGATGTCCAACGTCACCTGATTCCCGCGAAGGAACGCCACCATGACCAAGACTGAAAGTAAACCGCCAGCGCCGCCGTCAAAGACATTCTGCTTTCGGATCCGCAAGGTCTGCACGAAGTGATCCGTACGGTGATGCAGGAGGTGCTCGAGGCCGAGATGGACGAGGCTCTGGGTGCTTCGAAAGGCGAGCGCACACCGGAGCGTCTCGGCTACCGCTCGGGTTATTATGGCCGCACCCTTGTCACCCGTGTCGGCAAGCTGGAGCTGCGGGTTCCGCAGGACCGGGCCGGCCGCTTCTCCACCGAGCTGTTCGAGCGTTACCAGCGTTCGGAGCGGGCCCTGGTGGCCACGCTTGCGGAGATGAATGTGCAGGGCGTTTCGACCCGGAAGGTCAAGGCGATCACGGAAGAGCTGTGCGGCCATGCCTTCTCGGCCTCATCGATCTCGGCCATCAACAAACGCCTAGAGGAGAGCCTGAAAGCGTTTGCCGAGCGCCCGCTTCAAGAGCCTTTTGCCTACCTCATCCTCGATGCCTGCTACGAGAAGGTGCGCGAAGCCGGCATCGTCATGAGCCAAGCGGTGCTGATCGCGGTCGGCATCGACTGGGACGGCCGGCGCCAGATCCTGGCCGTGGAGATGGCCAATATAGCCGGGCGACCGGCAAACAGTGGACCCAACCGATCGGCTTTGCCCACGCGTTGTTCGAAGTCGCGGCAGACGTCTTGAAGCGTGCAGGCGAGCCTGGCGATGCGGGTGCGATTATCGCTGCCATATCAGATACCTCTCTGGATACGATTGTGGGAAAGGTCGACTGGAAGAACTCGACCATCAAAAACGTCGCCAAGACGCCGCTTGTCGGCGGTCAATGGCGCCGCACCCCAAACGGACCCCACGCCTACGACCTTGTCATCACGTCGAACCAGACGGCTCCGGAAATTCCGGCCGGGGCCGATTTCGAGGAACTTACCTATTAGGTCGTCGGCTCATGTTGCACATGGAGATCAAAGGGCTGCGCAAGTCGTTTGGTGCGGTGCGCGTCGCGGACGGAATTGACCTTGGTGTCGGGCGGGGAGAAGCCATTGGGATCATTGGACCCAATGGCGCGGGCAAGACCACCTTTTTCAATCTGATCGCGGGAGACGTGCACGGCGAAGCCGGCACGGTCGTCTTCAAGGGAGACGATGTGACGCGCTGGGGCGCGCGGCGAAGGGCGCGCGCCGGCATGGCGCGCACGTACCAGATCCCGCAGCCATTGAATGGCATGACGGTCTACGAGAACGTGCTGGTCGGTGCGGTCTTTGCCGGCGGCCGCTCTCAAAGCCAGTCCCGCCAGCACTGCGAGGAGATCCTCCGACAGACACACCTGTCGGAACTTGCCAACGATGCGGCAAGCTCGCTCTCGCTGCTGAACCGCAAAAGACTTGAGTTGGCGCGAGCACTGGGTTCGTCGCCCGAACTCCTTCTGCTCGACGAGATCGCGGGTGGACTGACAGACGCCGAGTGTTCCGATCTGGTGAAGACAATCCTCGACATCAATGCGCGCGGCGTGACGGTCATTTGGATCGAGCACGTGGTCCATGCGCTGCTTGAGGTCGTAGGCCGCCTGGTCGTACTCAACGCCGGCTCGGTTCTGAGGGACGGCGAACCCCATCAGGTCATGCGGTCGCCGGACGTGCGCGAAATCTACCTCGGCGTCGAACCGGAACCCGACGGAGCCGCATCATGACGCTGTTGCATGTCGAAGATCTGAACGCCTTCTATGGCGACCTTCAGGCGCTGTTCGGCATTGGACTGGCTGTAGGGGAGGGGGAGTGCATCGCGGTCATCGGTTCAAACGGAGCTGGCAAATCGACACTCCTCAGGTCGTTAGCCGGGCTGCACCGCGGTAAATCAGCCAAACGACTGAACTTCGCGGGCAGGGAGGTCGGCATGTTGGAGGCGAATGAAATCGCCGCGTTCGGCATGACGCTCGTACCGGAGGGACGGCGGCTTTTCTCTTCCCTTACGGTCGAGGAGAACCTGACGATCGGCCGATCGGCTGGCCGCGTCGGATACTGGAACCTTCCGCGCATCTACGAGCTGTTTCCGATGTTGCCGGAGCTTGCGCGGCGTCAGGTGACGAGGCTTTCTGGCGGGCAGCAGCAGATGGTCGCGGTGGGCCGTGCGTTGATGACAAACCCAACACTCCCTTCTGTGCGATGAGATTTCACTTGGTCTGGCGCCTGTCGTCGTCAAGGGAATGTACGAAAACTTCAGGCGGGTGCGCGGCCAGGGCACGGCACTGGTCGTTGTCGAGCAGGACATCGGCCAGGCTCTTTCGGTCGCCGACCGCATCTACTGCCTGCGCAGGGGCGCCGTCGCGCTGAGCGGGCGGCCCGCCGAATTCACACGGGATCAAATCGCCGCTGCATACTTCGGCGTGGCGGAGGCATGACATGACCAATCCAGCCGACATCATCGTTCAAGGGATCCTTCTCGGAGGCCTCTATGCCCTTTTCGCGACCGGCCTTTCTCTGGTGTTCGGGGTGATGAGGCTGGTGAATCTGGCCCATGGCGATTTTATCGTCGTCGCAGCATTCGCGGCCTTCTCCGTCGTTTCGGCCGTCCCGATCCACCCTTTCGTGGCGATCGCCGCCGTCGCGCCGTTGATGGCCGGCCTCGGCTATCTCCTCCAGCTTGGCCTGTTCAACCGGCTGCTTGGCAACGATCCGCTTCGTCCGCTGCTGGTGACGTTCGGAGTCTCGGTCGTTGTGCAGAACGCGCTGCTGATGATCTTCTCCGCCGATACGCGCCGCCTTTCTGCCGGCTCGATCGAAACGCAGAGCATCAACGTCGGCGCAGCTTCGGTTGGCGTGTATCCAGTTGTCGTGTTGTCGACAGCGTTGGCCGTGACGATGGCACTGCAGTGGATCTTCTATTCAACTGCCCTTGGGCAAAGGCTTCGCGCGACATCCGACGATTCCGAGATCGTCGGCCTGGTCGGGATCAATCACCTGCGGGTCTTTGCGATTGCCAGCGCCATCGCATTCGCGGTGATCGGCGTCGCGGGCGTTCTGATGGCCGTGCGAGGCAACTTCGATCCTTTCATGGGCCCCGCCCGCCTCCTCGTGGCCTTCGAAGCCGTCATCATCGGCGGTCTCGGCAATTTTTGGGGCACTCTCGCCGGGGGTCTTGTGATCGGGCTTGCCCAGTCGATCGGCGCGGCCGTCGATCCAGCCTACCAAACGATAGCCGGTCATATCGTCTTTTTCGCCGTCTTGTTGCTTAGGCCGAACGGCCTCTTCCCGAAGGTAGCGCACCAATGAACGAGACAAGCGGAGCGCTGCAAGCAAGCCGCTCACAGATCGACGCCCATCCCGCCGGCAGTTCCGAACTGCAGGTCACGGTGCGCACGACGTTGGGAATCGTTTGTTTGTGCACGCTCCTCGCGTCCGCGCCTTGGATGCTCGATTTGGCGGCCTTGCGTTTCACCACCGATTTCCTCGTTTACCTATCCCTCGCGGCAATATGGAACCTGCTCGCCGGCTACGGCGGGATGATATCCGTCGGACAACAGGCCTATATCGGTATCGGCGGATATGCGTTCTTCGCCTCACTTGTATTCTTCGGTCTGCCATTGCCCGCTTCGATCCTCATCGCCATGGCTTCGTCCGCCGCCGCGGCGCTTGTGTTTGCGCCGCTGCTCCTTCGCCTGAAGGGACCGCATTTTGCCATCGGGGACATGGGTCATGGCCGAACTGTGCCTGCTCGCGGTCGCCAATATGCCATACCTTGGAGGCGGTTCCGGAATGAGCCTTCCGGCGAGCGTCGCCAGACAGATCGCGGCAGACCGGGCCGGTCGCGAAGCGGTGATCTTCTTCTGCGCGCTTCTGCTGGCCTTCTCGTCGATTGCCGGCTCGGCAGCCATTTGAGCCGGAGCGAGAAGATGTAAATCGCGATCAACCCAAACCAGAAGGTCGGGATCGACCGCGTCAGCGCCCGCAACGCCGGCATTCCGACAGACCGCGTGACCATTGCGCTGTTTGTGTTGTCCGCAGTCAGCGCCACTTTTGTCGGGATCTGTCAGGCGATCCTGTTCAATTCCGCCCAGGTCTCCGGTGGCATGAGCTTTATCTTCAACGCCATCGTGTCCGTGGTCGTGGGCGGCGGGCGGTTATGATGAATCAGTCCTTCCGCGACCTGGCTCTGTATTTCAGGCCGCGGCGCGAGCGAAGCGTGCCGCGGGAGCCAGCAAACCCATGAAAAATGATCTGCTACAGCAGCCAAGCATCGATCAACGAGCACCGACCTTCAATTTCCTCGCCGATCAACAGTGTCAGGCCAGCCGGATCGCAGATGGGAGATGTGCCCGCCATGAACGACAAACCTGCCATTCTCGAACTGAGGAACGTCAACAAATCCTTCGGTCCGATCGATGTCCTGCACGATATTTCGCTGAAGGTGCGCGCCGGCGAAGTGCTTTGTCTGCTCGGTGACAACGGCGCCGGCAAGTCGACCCTCATCAAAACGCTGGCCGGTGTCCACAAGCCCAGCAGCGGCCAGATACTGATGGATGGTCAGCCGGTGACCTTCACCGGGCCGAGTGACGCGCAGGGACGGGGCATCGCCACGGTGCATCAGTTCGGCGGCACGTTCCCGCTGATGAGCATCGGGCGGTCCTTCTTCGTCGGCGTCGAGCCGACCAAAGGTT
>NZ_JAMYQT010000112.1:0-5838 GCF_040320985.1 Mesorhizobium sp. M0571 | reverse complement strand
AAGCTCGACGATCCGTCCTTCACGGCGCCGGTCTACGCCTCCCTCGTCCAGGGCGACAAGGGCGAGCACAAGCTCATCTGGTCGCGATGACCGGCCAAGGGCGCTCCGCTCCACAGCGGGGCGCCCGGCTTCCACCCTCGGCATTATGCGGAGCGGAAACCGCCAGAACAGGCGGAAAACCAAGCCTCACAGGCCAATGCTCCACATAATCCCACGCTCAGCATAATCGGCGTTATGCGGTGCTCCGCATAAGGTCGAGATCGGCGCCGCATGGTCCAATGAGGGCCGCGACTATCTCGGCCTGAAGTTGGACGATCCGAGCTTCACCGCTCCGATCTACGCCAACCTCTTCAACGATGAGGGAGGCGAAGGCTACAGCCTCATCTGGTCCCGGCCCAACGGCCGCCGCAACGCCGAGTAAGGCCCCGACCAAGGCTCCGCCCGGACGAACAGGGCGGGGCCGATCTCCTTTCACGCGACAAGTTGAGCGCAGTCGCTGCGCAACGAGCTCCGTCGAACTTGGGGGCGACTACCGGTCGTGTTCGCGACTGGAGACTTCATTCCTGCATGTTGCCTCGCCGATCATCGAAAATTCGCGGTGTTTCCGACGTCAACTCACGGTGCCGATTTTCTGATCAACTCGCATGGGTCCACATTCAGCGCAGTTGCGATTCTCCCAAGAACACTGATGCTGGCCGAGACCCGAGCGCGCTCGATCGATCCGACGTAACGCATGCTCAGTCCAGAGCGGGCGGCCAGTTCCTCCTGCGTCACGTTCTGGTCATGGCGCAGACGACGCATGTTGGCCGCCATGATCTCCTTGAGATTCATGACGGATTAGGGACCAGAAAGGGAACTATCGTTCTAGGAATGATCGTTCCTATTCGCTATGATTGGTGCTCGATCTAAAGGACGGCTCCTTCGAGATCGCGATCGAAATATGAACGGTCAAATATCATGCTTAAACCGCTGCTCGATCCTGATGTCGCCGACATTGCGCCGGATGCCCCGGTCCTGACCGGCTATGACGAGGAGCGTCTGCTCACCTACATTCGCCTGCTTGACGCGGCGGCGGAAGATGCCGATTGGCGAGAGGTGGCCAGGATCGTCTTGCATATAGACCCCGAGCAGGAGCCGGAGCGGGCGTTCCGGTCCTGGGAGACCCATCTTGCCCGCGCGCGATGGATGACGACCAGCGGCTACCGATCTCTTCTCGCTGGCGGCGCTCCGCACTGACGCCGCCGGCGTCGCTCCACTTTGCTGAATCGGCATGATGGTTTGCCGACTCTCCAACTATCCAACTTCCTCATCCCCCTGAATGTTGACGCCGATGCCTCACGTCCGGGTATGCGGAGAGGACAGGAACAGTGCAAGGCGATTGGACCGATGCGGCGGGGTACGCACACATGTGCAGCTACCAAGCTGAGGAGTTCGCTGCCGAGTATCTGATCCGGAATGACGAATTCATCGCCGAGTGTCGCCAGCTCGCATCGCGGCTCTCTGGTTCCGGAGAACCTGTCGACCAGCCCGACTTCGCCACCCGTTGGGGCGCGCGATTTCAAAACTGCCGGTGCCGGACGTCCGGAAGCTGAGAACATCATCTGGACAGAACAGGCCTCGCCGCGCGTGCTCCGGGCCACGCGGGTATCTGCCCCTATCAGCCATTTCCATCAGACAGTTCGACCCTCCAGCCTTGGCGGAGCCAGCGTTTGGCCGCAGGACGAAGGCCTTCACATTATTTGGTCTACCTCAATTGGGAAAAGCCATCTCGTCGCTGATGACCGCGCCGGTGAATTCAACGCTATCCTTCTACCGCTCGACGCTGCATTCGAGACGCGGCTCGATGCAGCGCGCCGGTTCTGGCGCGCACTGAACGGCCGGGCAGCCAGTTCATCCTACGGCGCGCTACCGCAACAGACCAAGACCAGGCATATCCTCAATTTACGCGCACATGACGGTCACCGCACGGGTGCAACCTATCGTCAGCTCGCGGAGGTGCTGTTTTCGCAAGAGCCGATTGTGCCGCGAGATTGGCGTGATCATCATCTCCGCCACAAGGTCCGAGCTACCTTACGTCGTGCAGCTTTTTTAGTCGCCGGCGGCTATCGCGATCTTCTCTTCTACCCCCACAGCCGTAGCGAAAAGTCCGGCCGCCGAAGTCTTTCGTCGGGGTAGCAAAAACGCGCCCCCCAATCTTTGCCCTCCCTCGCCTTTCCTCATTTCGATCATGTTCCACTTCGCGCGTCCCGGCAGGCCAGGACGACAGCAGAACCGAATGGAGATCGAGCGATGTCGAAGGGTCCCGCGGACGCGCCCCAAAAATATTTGCGCACAAAGGAGGCAGCACCCATCGTCGGGCTCTGCACCCGCACACTCGAAAAGCACCGGACCTATGGCACTGGCCCAAAATACCGAAAGGTCGGCGGGCGCGTTCTCTACGACATCAACGACCTGCACGCCTGGATAGAGCTCGGCGCACGCACCTCCACCAGCGATGCGAACGCGACCTATGTTCCGCCGGCAAAACCGCATGCAGCCCGCGCGCCGGCTTATGTCGGCAGGCGCGACCGCAGCTCCTGATCTGTGGCGTAACGAAAATGCAGTATGGCGCGACCGTTCAGCAGCAGCTTGCGCTGCCTCATGTCCCCTCATCCGTCTTCGCTTCACGCGGCACGCGGGGCCTTGTGGCGTGGCTGCTCATCTTATTGGTGAAATCCCGCCACCTGACACGGATCCACTTTCATGCAGACGAAGAATCGGCCTGCGGTGAGGCGGCGATTGTGCATGGCATGGCAACGATTTGGAACGCTGCCATCCTGGTCTGGGCTGCGTCGCAAACCGTCCACGCGCAAGCTAGGAGATTGCAACCGCGCCGCCTGCTAGCGGCGAAACAGCAGCAAACCCTGACCTTCATGTCGCCGCGTCAACGGCGGCACGTCCACAGCCGGATAGCCGCGCGCGAGCAGCCGCGTCCATACACGCGGAACCGTCATAAAGCTTGGCTGCTGCAGCGCAGGATCAAGTCATGAGCAAGCGCACAAAGATCATCGCCTCGATGGTTGGCGGCGCAGTGCTCGCCGCGGCGCCGGCATGGACTAGCCATCCGCCGCTGTCCATCTGGAACGCATCGGCGAGCATCCCCGTCGGGCTCTATCGCGTCCAGCCGGCCGACAAAATCGGTGTTGCCAATATCGCCGTCATCATGCCGCCCGAGCCATTGGTGGCCTTCATGGCAAGACGCGGGTATCTGCCGAAAAATGTGCCGCTCCTGAAGCGTGTTTTGGCACTCGGGGGCGCAACCGTCTGTCGCCAAGGCACAACGATCATCGTCAACGGCAAGACCTATGGACATGCGCGCGAGCGTGACAGTCGCGGTCGACCCCTGCCCATCTGGCAGGGCTGCCGCGACATTGCCGAGGCCGACGTCTTCCTCATGAACCCGGGTGCAGCCGACAGTTTTGACAGCCGCTATTTCGGCCCGCTCCCGCTCTCATCGATCGTTGGCCGCGCGGTTCCCGTCTGGACCACGGAGCGCACCACTCCGGTGCAGGATGTCACCAACGATCCCCTTGCCAGCGAGCCGTGACGGCTCGGCTCGACGCGCACTAACACTCATGAAAGGAGCACTGCAATGATCCAGATCGGTACCTTCACGCGCAATGATGACGGCTTCTTCGGCAATCTCTCCACGCTAACAATCGAGGCGAAGATTGCCATCCTGCCTGCCGACAAATCCAAAACCGAAAACGCGCCCGACCATCTGATCTATTGCGAAGGGATGGCGGTCGGTGCGGCTTGGGACCGCACCGGAGACAAGGCTGGGGATTACCTCTCCGTCTCAATTGACGACCCGTCCTTTACGCAGCCGATCCGCGCCAAGCTGTTCCGGTCCGATGCAGAGAACAGCGTCTGGAGCCTGCACTGGAACCGGTCATCGAAGTGCGACGGGCGAGGCTGAACAGATGCTTCTGGAGCCCTTCGACGAATCTTTCTCGCCAACCCTTTTGATCCATTGCGCGCCGGTCAAACCCTTCGACTCGATCGCCCGCGAGGCAGCTCAGAGGGGGCCGGGCACTTGCTTGTCGCTCCGGACGCCGATTTCATCGCAGTTTTTGCAAAGCTGGTCCGGCCGGCTAGGCCTTGCGCTTAACGGAAGCGAACACCGTGGCAAGCTGGCGGCGCATCGGTTCGGCGGTCTGCGAGATGCCGTCCACAGAGGCATGACAACGGTTGCCACCTGCGTCATGCTCGCTCTCGCGAGGCCCGACGCTGGTGCAGCGGCTTCCTCTCATGGTGAACGGCCGGCGCACTCCGAGAGCACGATCCTGTCGGCTGGCCCGTGGTCGGGGCATATCCGGGAAGCGGCTAAACGGTTCGCCATTCCAGAGCGTTTGCTTCGCGGCGTCATACAGATCGAGAGCTTCGGCGATGTTCGTGCGCTTTCAAGCAAGGGCGCGATGGGGCTGATGCAGATAATGCCGGCGACGTGGGAAGAACTGCGCATCAAATACCGTCTCGGTGACGATCCCTATAAACCGCGTGACAACATTCTTGCAGGTGCAGCATATCTTCGCGAAATGCTCGACAGCTTCGGGCGCAGCGGCTTTCTTGCCGCTTACAATGCCGGTCCTGGTCGGTACAAGGAACATCTCTCAGCCGGCCGTCCGCTGCCACGCGAGACGGTCGACTACGTCAGGAAACTCGCGCCGCTGCTCAATGGTGCAGTTCCCAGTCCGCGGCGCGCACGGCAAGGAAGGGGCAGAGCCAGCTCACTCGGTGCCACGATTTTTGCGCATCCCCATGACATTGGGAACGCCGCTGCATCGGGTGGCAATGGTTATGCAGAGACGATCTTCACGGCGATTCATTCGCCCGCAATGCGGTCGCCAATGGGCAATCCTGTTGCGGACCTGACCGCGACCGAGCCACGGCCGGGTGAAACCGATTTCCAATCGAACCACGCTGTTTGCGGCCTATTCACTCAGCCTTCTTTAGCCATATCGCGATGATCGCCACGTTCCTCCTCAATCGCATTCCGGCCTGTTCCGTCGCGGAAATTGCGGCGGAAGGGTTGGCCGCAGATGAGGGCGGAGAGAGTGGCAGGATAAAGGGCCGCGAGGTGCGGCTCGGTTCGGCCGATTGTTTTCCTTATAATTTTCGACTCATTTCGCGATGTGCTGGCACAATCGGCGATGTGCGCTATTCCCATTTTTTCAGTCTTTCAATGGAAACCGCACCTCGTGGCTGCCTAGCATGAAACGTGACGATAGCTTTCGCGTCCGCCCTGGTCGTATCCGCTCCCGCGCTGGCCAGCGCGCAAGACCCTTCATCTTCCAGGCTCTTGCGGCCACACAGCGCGCTGGCGGTCACCTTACACGCGAGGGCCCGATCACCTCCCCACGAGCTTCAACGTTTGGCCGCGGCAGGTCAGCGAGCATCCGCGCCAGTCGCCTCATCTCTGACCGCTCACGCGGCGCCGTTATCAAGGCCCGTGTGGTGAGGCAGTTCAGAGGGTCTGCGCCTCTCGCCACCCATCTCAAATATCTTCGCCGCGAAGGTGTTACACGTGATGGCGAGAAGGCGAGGATGTTCGGTCCCGACACCAAAGAGGCAGATCATGACGCCTTCTCCGACCGCTGCAAGGACGATCGGCATCACTTCCGTTTCATCGTTTCGCCGGACGATGCAATGGAGCTCGGCGACCTCAAGAACTTCGCTCGTGACCTGATGGTCGACATGGAGTGCGACCTCGGCACGAGGCTCGACTGGATTGCCGTCGATCACTGGAACACCGAACATCCGCACGTTCACATCCTCGTTCGCGGCGTTGCCGACGAC
>NZ_JAMYQT010000111.1:0-6155 GCF_040320985.1 Mesorhizobium sp. M0571 | reverse complement strand
TCGCCCTTTTATTGGCCTATAATTAGTCCGCAATGACTTGCAATTCTTACAAGCATCACTTGAAAAAAGCCCATGGAGACACTGGCCAACCTCGAATCCTTCGTCCGCAGCGCCGAAACGGGCGGGTTTTCCGCGGCAGCGCGGCGGTTGTCGCTCACGCCTGCCGCGGTGAGCCGCAACGTCGCGATACTCGAACGCAACCTCGGTCTCCGGCTGTTTCATCGCAGTACGCGCAAGCTGACGCTGACGGATACGGGTGAGCGTTTCCTGCTCGAGATCAGGGACAACCTCGAAGGGCTCCAGCAGGCCATTTCGAGCGTGGCGACGAACGGCGCAGAGCCGGCGGGAATGCTCAAGGTAAGCATGGGCCTCAACTTTGGGCCGACTACATTCTCCCGATGCTGCCCGCGTTCCTTGCCCGCTATCCCGGCATCCGGCCCGATTGGCAATTCACGACGCGACAGACTGATTTGATCGCCGAGGGCTTCGATGCCGCAATTGGCGGCGGTATCGAATGGGGTCCCGGCGTCGTCTCGCGCACGCTCGCGCCGCTGCATCTGATCGCGGTTGCTTCGCCCAAATACATGAAGAAGCGCAGACCTCCGACCGACCCCACGCAGCTTTCTGCGTTCGATGGGATCGCATGGCGCTCATCACGGACGGGCCGGGTCCGCGAACGCATCATGCGCAACATCGAAGGCACCTCAGTTCCGGTAAAGCTCAAGGAGACAATCGTCCTCGACGACCCGGAAGCGACCTGTCGCGCGGCGCTGCTTGGTCTCGGCGTGACCTTGAACGCTGTGTGTCACGTCCTGCCGCATCTGGAGAGCGGCGCGCTCGTCCGCCTGATGCCACAGTGGTACATCGACGAAGGGCCGATCTCGATCTACTACGCGAGCCGCACGCTGCTCCCGTCAAAGACCCGTGTCTTTGTCGATTTCGTCGCGGACGCGTTTCGACGCCAGCGGCTCGCTGAAAGATTTGCTGGTAGTATTGGCTAGCCATCCGTGCGGCGCACTAACCATAAAGGCTACTCCGGCCCGCCGCCCCCGAGCTTGAACAGGAAAGCCCCGGACACGGTTGCATCCGGGGCCTCGTCCCTCACTGACGGCGATTGTTTCAAGCGTTGGCGGCCTCTTCGGTGAGCTTCGCCACCGCCTCGGGCTTTGAGACGTAGGCGGCATGGGTGCCATCGGTTTCGACGGTCTTTGCCCCAGCGCGCGGCCATCATGCGCTGGGCCGGCGGCGGGATCATGCGGTCATCGGCAGCGACCAGGTAGTAGCTCGGCTTCTTCTTCCAGGCCGGGACGGTGACAGCGCCGGCAAGTGCCTCGACGCCCCGGGGCACTTGGGAATCCGCCATGAAGGCCGCTGCTTCAGGGTCGACATCGGCGGCGAGGGAGGCGGCGAACTGCGCCTTGTCGAGGAACAGGAAGCCATCGACCGGCGGCAGGATCGGCGGCACGGGCGCGCCAGCGGGCGGATTGGCGATCAGGCTGGAGACCGACTCGCCCTCAAGCGACCCTGTTGGGCGCGCGATGTACATGTTGCCACCGAATAACACTATGACGACTACATTGCCGCTCGTGATGAAGTCGGGTTTATCGAGGCAACGACATCGGTGAAGGGTTGGACATCGCTGGTAGACGCGGACTTATTTTGTATCAGGCGGTCGTCCGAGTTAAAAGGTGCTAGCGCTGACTGAGCGCCACCGCCCTACGATTGAGTTCCACACTGCCTTTTTATGCAACATCTCGAAGCACAAAAGGCGAACGGCGGTGCAGCTGTTGGCGCGGCAAATAGCTAAGCTCAACTATCCGGCTTGAGCCCAATGCCCTACAGGTAGAAAGTCGCTCAGGGCGTCAACTTTCTGATTACCTGTCAGATGACAGGCGGCGTTTAAGCCGGTGCGCTGCAGTCAAATCAGCTTCTTCATCAACCGCATCTTCTTGGTCGGCTACGGCATCCCGCGACAGCATGATGAGTGCAAAGCCATCCCACTGCAGCAGCACCTGCTCATAGAGGGGAGCAGGCTTGCGCCCCCTTTCAACATTGGTCCATACGCCGGCGTCGGTTTCGTCGATATCGCTCGCGACGCCCAGCTCATGCTTGCGGCGCCGCAGCAGGGAATGGTCCGGAACCAAGAGAGGGGCAGCGCCTCCTTTCCCCCTAACGAAAAGGCGGAGGTACCTGAATCTTTCTTGCTCAGCCGGGACGCGCTAGGGAACTGTTCCATGCTTGACGCCTTGATCGCCGCCGCTGATCAGCTAAGTCGGCTTCTTGCTTGTCAGTCCCGGCTGTTATCCGTCCCGGCCCGCTGGGCGGACGATCAGTCCATTGACATTCTCCAGCCGCCCAGTAGCCCTCCGGTGGCTGGAGAGCGCATCGTTTCAAGCCGACCAGCTTTCATGTCTACGCTTCATTGATTCATTGTAACGATGTCGCCTGAAGAGTTATCGCCTCGTATAATTCCTCGACGCCCATGGCGTTCCGGATGTTTTTCAAAACCTCTTGCGAACGCAACTGCCGTGCGACGCAAGCAAGCGCGTTGAGGTGTTCATTTTTGCTTTCGCTCGGCATCAGCAGTAGGAAAATAATGTCCACGGGGACACCGTCGATGGCCTCAAAATCGATGGCTTTACCCAGCTTGGCGAGCATGCCGAATGGTTCGCCCACACCCTGCAACCGTGTATGGGGAATGGCGATCCCCTCGCCGATACCGGTGGAACCCAACTTCTCCCTGCCAAGAAGCGCTTGCAAGATCGAGCCCTCGGCGATCCCGAGCGTCTCGCCGGCTTTCGCCGACATGATCTGAAGACGAGATTTCGACTTAGCCGCGAGGTCAATGACCACGCTTTCCGGCCGGATGAATTCGACGACTTTCATATCGTTCTCATTTGATTTGTCTGGCGAGCAGAATTGGAGTGCACGTTGACGCCCACTTACTCGACTTCGCGCAGCCGATATCCGACGCCGGTCTCGGTCGTGATGTAGCGCGGCTGGTCGGGCGTCTTCTCGATCTTTTGCCTGAGTTGCCGGACGTAGACCCGGAGATACTGCACGTCGGTCGAATCGCCCCACACCTGTTTCAGCAGGAAATGGTGGGTGAGAACCTTGCCGGCATGCTGCACGAGGATGCGAAGAATGTCGTATTCCTTCGGCGAGAGCTTTATCTCCTTGTCCTCGACCTTGACGATGCGCTTCACCAGATCGACGGAGAGATCGCCGGTGTGGAACACCGGCTTTTCGCCCTGCTGCTGGAATTTGTGGCGAAGCGCCACGCGGATGCGTGCCACAAGCTCGTTCATACCGAATGGCTTGGTGACATAATCGTCGGCGCCGAGTTCGAGCGCCGAGACGATGCCGGCCTCGTCGGTGCGGCTGGAAAGAATAACCACGGGAATGTCCAGGCCATCATCCCGCCATTTGCGCAGCAGCTCATGGCCGCTCATGCCAGGCAGACCGAGATCGAGCAGGACAAGGTCCGGCTTTTCCGTCTCCATGAGTTCGATTGCCGCCCTGGCGTTCGGCGCCTCGCTGATCGAATAGCCCTGGCTGCCAAGCCCGACGCGAAGCAGTTTCCGGATCGGCGGCTCGTCATCGACGACCAGTATCCTGACCTCCGAATTCGTCATGCCAGATCGTCCACATCGGATTCGTTTACGTCGGGCAGTTCCGACGGCGCCGGCATTCCTATGGTGAAGACCGCACCCGAGCGACCGGTTCGGTTTGCCGCCGAAATCGTTCCGCCCATCGCTTCGATGAAGCCACGGCAGATCGAGAGTCCAAGCCCGGTGCCGGCACGGACCTGATCGCCCTTGCGCACCCGGTAGAAGGTGTCGAAAATCCGCTCCAGATCATCAGGCGGGATGCCCGGCCCCTCGTCCATGATCTGCAGGATGACGGAGCCACTGTCGACCCAGCCCTGCAAGCGGATGGTCGAACCGGGCGGAGCATATTTTGCGGCGTTGTCGAGGAGATTGAACAGCGCCTGCTCGAACAGGACAGGGTCGAGCTTCAACATCGGCAGATCCGATGGGATATCGATCTCGGTCTTGTGCTCGCCGATGATTTTCCGGGTCCGCTGCAACGCGGAACCGACAATGTCGCCGACATAGTGAAGCGCATAGTTGGGCTCCATCGCGCCGGATTCGATCTTGGTCATGTCGAGCAAATTGGCGATGAAGCGGTTCAGCCTTTCCGATTCGTCGAGCACGGTCGACAGCAGCTCGGCCCGGTCGTGTTCGGGAAGCGCTGGAGCGAATTCCCTGAGCGTGCCGGCCGCGCCCATGATGGCGGCGAGCGGCGTTTTCAAATCATGGGAAATGGAGGTCAGCAGCGCCGAGCGCAGGCGGTCCGCTTCGGCCGCAAGCTTTGCCCGATCGACATCGGCGACAAGCTGGATGCGCTCGATGGCGACCGCCGCCTGGTCGGCGAGGGCATCGAGGAGGCGCTGCTGCTCCGGCGTCAGCAGCGGACCCTGCTTGTCGTTGTCGAGGCCGACCACGCCGATTGCCGTGCGTCCGGTCCGCAACGGCAGATAGAGGCGTTTTGCTCCCGGCAGCGTGTCGGCGCCGCGCCCCGCGGCGCGGTTATGCTCCCAGGCCCAGCGCGCCGCGGCGATGTCGGCCTCGGCCAGCGTGTCATCGGGTGGATAGCCGGCCTTGACCGTGATCGTGCCGTTTTCGGGCAAGAGGAGCACCACGCGCAACTTGAGCATCGAGGCGATCTGGAAAGCCGTCGCCCACAGAACGTCGTCGAGCGTGCCGGTGCCGGCGAGCTTCTTGGAAAAGAGATAGAGGTCTTCGGTGGCCCGTGCCCGTGAGCGGGCGGCCACCGCCTGTCGCTGCACGCGCGCCGTTAGATTGCTGGCGATGACGGCGACAACGAGAAAGATGGCAAGCGCAACAATGCTCTCTGGATCTCTAATCGTTAGGGTGTAGCGCGGCTCCAGGAAAAAAAAGTTGAATGCAAGGGCGCTGATGAAACAGGCGTACAATGCCGGCCAGAGTCCGCCGGTCACCGCCGATATCAGCACCGCCACGAGAAAGACGATCGCGAGATTGCGAACGTCGAGAAACTGGTCGAGAACTGCGCCGAACGCGAGCGAGCCAACGACGTAGGCCGTGGCAAGCAGATAGGGCCAGATTTGGAACTGCCCCTGCTCAGCGGCCGTCCTGACACCCCTCGAGGTCGCCTCGGCGTTCCGTTCGGTTCCCGAAATGACATGGACGCTGATGTCGCCAGCATTGCGGATGAGATCATAAGTGAGCGAGCCTTCGATCAGCTCTCGCCAGCGCGATCGGGTAGGCCTGCCGATCACGATATGGGTGAAGTTGTTCGCCGTCGCATGGCGAACGATGTCCTGGGCGACGCTCTGACCCGGAATGGTCGTCACCTCGGCGCCGAGCTGCTCGGCAAGGCGCAGGTTCGTCGCGAGTCGGTCCTTGTCCTCCTCGGGCATGCCGGCTGAACGAGGGGTATCGACATTAAGAGCGGTCCAGGGGGCGCGGAGCCGGTCGGCTAGCCTGCGCGCATAACGGACGCGGGCGGCACCGCCCGGACGCGCGTCGACGCAGACGAGAACCCTCTCGCCTGCCGCCCACGGCCCGGGGATGGCGTGGGCCTGCATATGGATCAGCAACTGCTCGTCGACCCGCTGGGCGGTGCGGCGCAGCGCCAATTCCCTGAGCGCCGTCAGATTGCCCGGCGAGAAGTAGTTCTCGATGGCGCGCTGGGCGGTGTTGGGAAGGTAGACCTTGCCTTCTTCCAGCCGCTTGATCAGATCGTCGGGGGTGAGGTCGATGATCTCGACGTCGTCGGCCTGGTCGATGATAGAGTCGGGAACGGTTTCACGCACCCTGACGCGGGTGATCTGGGCCACGACGTCGTTCAGGCTTTCGACGTGCTGGATGTTCAGTGTCGTGTAGACATCGATGCCGTGCGTCAGGATTTCCTGGACGTCGAGATAGCGCTTGGGGTGACGGCTGTCGGGAACGTTGGTGTGGGCGAGCTCGTCGACCAGAACCAACGCCGGGCGCCGGACAAGGAGGGCGTCGAGATCCATTTCCTCAAGGATGCGCCCCTTGTAATCGATCTCAAGACGAGGAATGACCTCGTAGCCTTCGACCAGCGTCTGCGTTTCCTTGCGACCG
>NZ_JAMYQT010000110.1:0-6254 GCF_040320985.1 Mesorhizobium sp. M0571 | reverse complement strand
GGTCCCGCGAGGAGATTACGGATCTGATGGCTGGCGGCGAAACGATGGCCGATCTGGAAGCCAAGGTCGATGGTTACATGGCCGAGCATGAAGGTCATCCGCCACCGGGTTCCTCGACAGATGCGCCGGCGATGCGCTGACACCAACTCAATGGCGTCAGGCGGCGGCGGTCGATCGTCGCTTCTGCCGAATTCCTTCTTTGGTGAATGTGCATGATACGTATCGGTGTGGTTGGCTATGGCACGGGTGGACGGCATTTTCACACGCCTTTCATTGCCGCCGCCGATCGCTGCGAGTTGGTCGGCATAGCGGCTCGAGCGCCCGCCACCATCGCCCGGGCGCGCGTCGATTGGCCGGGCGTGCCGATCCACGCGAGCGCCGACATGATCGCCGCCGGCGGACGCGGCGCAAATTGGTGCTCGAAGCCATTGCCGCCGGGTTGCACGTCATGGCCGACAAGCCGTTTGCCCCAAATGCCGAAAGCGGGCGCGAGCTGGACCGGGCGGCGAAGGAGAAGGGCGTCGTGCTCGGCGTATTCCAGAACCGACGCCTTGATTCCGACCTGCAACACTAGCGCGCGTTGTGCGCGACAACCGCCTCGGCAAATTATGGCGGGTCCACAACCGTATGGATTTTGACGACCCCGCGACGCTGGAGGCAGGCCCAACTGGCGGTCTGTTGCGCGATCTGGGCTCACATCTAGTCGATCAAATGCTGTGGTTGCTCGGGCCGCGCTCGGTCGACGCGCAGCTCGACCATATCGATTTGCCGCAAGGGCCAACCGATGCAAGCTTCACGATCCGTCTGGCGCATGAGAACGGCGTTCATTCCCATATCTCGGCCAGCAAGCTGAACCATCTCAATATCCGCGAACTGCGCGCCTATGGGTCCGAAAGGAGCTATGTATCGCACGGTACCGACGTGCAGGCGCAGGCAATCTTCGCGGGCCGGCGTCCGATGCACGATATGGCTGGCTGGGGATACGAGCCGGAAGAGGCGTGGGGGGTGCTGCGGACCGCGGCTGGCGAAGTGCGCTTCCCGCCGAGCAGGGCCGCTATCACGATTACTACACCGCCTTTGCCCGTGCCGTGCGCGAGGGCACTTCGCCGCCGGTTACCGCTGCTGCGGGCACGGCAGTCCTCGACGCGCTCGACGCGGCACGACTAAGTTTCGAAACAGGACGTTCGATTGACCTTTGATGACGGGTCGACTGATCGTGACCCAAGGGGTGAAAACAATACGACGATCAGGATGGCAGTGATCCGCGCAGGTCTGACGGGCGCGGATGATGCCAAGATAGTTGCCGAAGAACTGCCCGGCGCAACCCTTCAACTGGTCTGCGACACGGCAAGCGTCGACTGACTGCATCGCGGTGATGGAGGTCGAGCAGAAGGCGGGCGACGCGTTGAGCTGTTTTCGGCCGCACGGAAACGGTGCCACCCAAAATTCTGTTCACGGTCGCCACTGAGACGCCTGCTGCGGTAGCGAGATCGTGGATTCTCGGCCGCCTCATGAGTGCACCCTGGTTATATCATCATGACTGATACTAAATGATATAAATGTCGCTTTTATACTATTTCCGTCTTGCTATGAAGATCAAGCGTCCGATATGAATCGCGTCCAGTCGGGGTCGATATCCTAGATCAGCCCCCAGTGGGCTGACCCCGCAATCTCACGACCGATCCGGGCAAGAGGCACTGTCACGATGGACGACCATCAGTATGGAATGCGCGACAAGCGGGGTAACTGGGCACCGCATCGCCGGGCCGAGCCGGCCCCGATCTGGCATCGTCCGTTCAATGCAAAGAAGGTGGTGGCCTGGATTCCTGAGTTTCTCTGGCCGTGGAACGCATTTCATCTCGCCACGTCGATCATTTGGGTGAACCTGCTCATCCCAAGCTGGCAGAGCCTCGCGACCTTTTCTCTGGTCAATTACTTTTGGCTGTATGGCCTCAACGCTGCAGGCATCTTCCTCTTCTACGGCTTCTTCGAGTTGCGCTACTATATCCAGCGCAAACAACAGAACCGCTTCAAGTATAATCCTAAATTTCCGTCAGACGCGGCGTCAGACGTGTTCTGGTTTCAAAGTCAGAACCTCGACAATTTCACCCGCTCGTTTTTCGCAACGATACCACTATGGACAGTGGTCGAGATCGTGATGCTGTGGATGTATGCAAACAGCTGGGCGATCTGGCTGCCATGGACGACGAATTGGCTTTACCTGTCGTTCCTGGTGCTTATCGCGCCAGCCGTGCATGAGGTCTATTTCTTCTTCCTTCATCGGGCGATCCATTGGCCGCCGCTCTACAAATGGGTGCATTCGGTCCATCATAATTCGATCAATCCAAGTCCCTGGTCGTCGCTCTCGATGCACCCGGTCGAGGGCTTCCTCTATCATGCTGAAGCCTGGCTGCACCTGTTGATCCCTTCGAATCCGGTCTGCGCCTACTTCACGCTGCACGGAGCGGGATTTGGAGCGGTGAACGGCCATCTCGGTTTCGAGACATTCGAAATCACCGACAAGGTTAAGCTCGATAGCCATTCTTACGTGCACTACCTGCACCACAAGTATTTCGAGGTGAATTACGGCGGTGATGGGCTGGTACCCCTCGATAAGCTGTTCGGAACTTGGCACGACGGCAGCAAGGAAGCCGACGAGATCATGAAGGCCCGCTTCCGCAAGAAGAAGGAAAAAATGCGGAGCCAGCAGGAAGGCCGCAGCGATCCCGCATCTGGAATGCCGGCGGAATGATGAACCAATCGCTGTTTCGACTGTGCCCGTGAGGAGCGGGCCCGGGACAGCCAGAACTTTTGTTGAAAAGCCCCACGGGGCAAATGGGAGGAAGACTATGAAGCTTTTCAAGACGCTTGTGTCGACAGCGGTGCTAATCGGGTTCAGTACCGGCGCGACGCTCGCCGCCAATATCTTCGTCATCGGCGGCAAACCGGACGATCCGTTCTGGTCGATCGTCAAGCGTGGCGCCGAAGATGCTGGCAAAGTTGTCGAGGCCCAGGGTGGCAAGGTCACTTGGCTGGGGCCGCAGAACTATGACAATCTGGGCGTCGACGCCGCTGAGCTGATCCGCCAAGCCATCGACCAGAAAGCGGACGCCATTGTCGGCCCGGACTGGGTGCCGGAAGCGATGGACCCTGCGTTCAAGGCAGTAGTGGATGCTGGCATTCCACTCGTCATCTACAATGCCGGCGGGTTGAAGGCAGCCGATCGCCTGGGAGCCATGAACTATGTCGGCTCCGACGACTATAAAGGCGGCGTCGCCGGTGGGGAATATCTCGCCAAGGCCGGTGACAAGAAAGGCGTCTGCATCAACACCCTGCCGGGCGCTGCCAATATCGAGGCCTATTGCGGTGGCTTCAAGGAGGGGATGAAGAATGGCGGCGGTGAAGCCGACGTGTTGCCCTTGCCAGCAACGTCCTTCGGCTCAGCGACGGCCGTGGCGCAGGCGGTGAAGGCCTATCTGCTCCAACACTCAGACGTGACCGCCGTATTCACCATCGGCAACGTTGACGCCAACTCCGCCATGAACGGCATCACCCAGGCCGGCAAGGGTGACAAGGTTCATCTCTGCGGCATTAACTTTGACGAGACCATTCTGAACAACATCAAGGATGGCAAACAAGCTTGCGCGATTGACCAGCAGGGTTACCTGCAGGGCTACCTCGCCGTGGCGATCCTCAACGGCAAGGTAAATTACGGCCTCACCGTGCCGACCCGTGAGATCCTCACCGGACCCGGCATCATCGATAAGGCCAGCGTCGATGCAACCATCGCCGGCGTGAAAGCAGGGACGCGATAGCCCCTTTTCACTAATGGCCGCCCTCGCTTGAAACGCGGGCGGCCATTCCTCCCTTTCTCTGCGGCGGCTCCATCGTGGCCGGCCGCTTGCTCGCGGATTACCCTAATGGCACATCCCGTGACGTCCACATTAACCCCGGCGCCGAACCGCACGCGGTCCCGACTAGCCCTCGGCCGGCTGGCGCGTCGACCAGAGTCGGGCTCGTTCCTCGGCCTGGTCGCAGTTCTGCTTTTCTTTGGCCTGTTCGGGGGAAGTGCCTTCATGTCGGCAGCCGGCACGGCCAGCTGGTTGAACATCGCGTCTGAGATCGGGATCATCGCGCTGCCGATAGGGTTGCTGATGATCGCCGGGGAACTCGACATCTCGGTCGGTGCCGTGATCCCCGCAGCGTCGCTTACCGCTGCCATCGTCTCGGGTCACTATGGGCTGCCCGACTGGCTTGGCATAACGGCCGCACTTGGCCTCGGCCTCGCTGTCGGCTTGCTCAACGGGCTGTTCGTGACGAGAACGACCATCCCTTCGCTCATAATCACCATTGGCACCATGTTCCTCACGATGGGTCTGACACTAGGTCTCACCGTCAAGATCGCTGGCAGCACCGGCGTCTCGCTTGTGCCGGACCCGCTTACCAAGGCAATCCTAGGCGACTATCTCGGCGGCATGTTTCAAGTCACAATCCTGTGGTGGGTGGTGTTCGTGATTGGCCTGTTCTGGCTATTGCACATCTCCCCGTTGGGCAACTGGATATATGCACTCGGTGGCGACAAGGAGAGCGCGCGCAACGTTGGCATTCCGACCAAACGGCTGACCATCGGTCTGTTCATGCTGTCCGGCTTCAGCGCCGCTTTCGTTGGGGTCAGCGAGGTGATGGTCTACCAGAGTGCGCAGGTTCTGGCCGGTCAGTCCTTCATCTTCAATTCCATCATGTGTGTGGTCATCGGGGGCGTTCTGCTCACGGGCGGCTTCGGCTCGATCGTTGGCATCGTGTTTGGCACGATTACCTTCTCGATCGTGAACCAAGGCATCTACTTCACGAGCATGGATCCCAACATCGGAAGCGTCATAATCGGCGCGCTTCTTTTGATCGCGGTGCTGACAAACGACACCTTCCGGCAGCTGGCGCTCAGCTATTCGTCGAAGAAGGGGGGACCGACATAATGGACGCAATCAAATCGGTGCTGCGCCGTCCCGAGGCCGGCTCGATCCTCAGTCTCGTCAGCGTGGTGTTGTTCTTCGTTCTGTTCGGCGGCGCCAGTTTGGGCACGCTGGTTGGCGCGGCGAGTTGGGTCAATTTCGCGGCAAATCTCGGCATTGTCGCCATTCCCGTCGGGCTGCTGATGATCGCTGGCGAACTCGACATTTCGATCGGCGCGTTGATCCCCGCCGGTTCAATGACCACCGCCATCCTGACCGGCTACTACGGGCTGCCCATCTCGGTAGGGATCGCTGGGGCGCTGGCTGTCGGCGTGGCGGTCGGCCTGGTCAACGGCCTGCTCACGATCCGAACCTCGGTGCCTTCGCTGATCATCACGCTGGCCACGCTGGTCGCCATGCAGGGGGTGGTGCTAAGTGCCTCCGTGCTTCTGACCGGCAATGCCAGCGTTGCCCTAACGGCGCCGGACTGGGCGAAATTCCTCTTCGGACAGTTGATCGGTGGCAGTCACCAGGTCATCATCGTCTGGTGGCTGGCGTTCGCCGCTGTCATAGGCTTCGCTCTTCACAAGACCCGCTACGGCAATTGGCTGTTTGCAATGGGCGGCGACAAGGTCAGCGCCCGCAACGCCGGCATTCCGACGAACCGCATGACAATTGCGCTGTTTGTGTTGTCCGCGGTCAGCGCCACGTTCGTCGGCATCTGTCAGGCGATCCTGTTCAACTCCGCCCAGGTCTCCGGCGGCATGAGCTTCATCTTCAATGCCATCGTGTCCGTGGTGGTGGGCGGTGTGCTGCTTACCGGCGGTTTCGGTTCGGTTATTGGTATCTTCGTGGGCACCATCACCTTCGCCATCGTCAGCCAGGGCATCTACTTCACCCAGATCGACCGAAACTGGTCGAACCTGATTATCGGTGTGATGCTCCTGCTGGCCGTGCTGATGAACCAGTCGTTCCGCGACTTGGCTCTGTATTTCAGACCGCGGCGTGGGCGAGACCTGCCGCGGGAGCCAGCAAACCCATGAGAAACGAGTTGCCACAGGAGCCGTGCCCGGCGGTCGCGATCAACGAGCATCGTGCTTCTATGAACACGGTCGCCGATCAATCGCATCAGCCAAGCCGGTTCGCAGATGAAGAGGTGAGCACGCCATGAACGACAAACCTGCCATTCTCGAGCTGAAAAGCGTCAACAAATCCTTCGGTCCGATCGATGTCCTGCACGATATTTCGCTGAAGGTGCGCGCCGGCGAAGTGCTTTGTCTGCTCGGTGACAACGGCGCCGGCAAG
>NZ_JAMYQT010000109.1:0-6606 GCF_040320985.1 Mesorhizobium sp. M0571 | reverse complement strand
GAGGGTTTTTCGCCCTCCGGAGATGTTGGTGGCTAGTCTTCCAACTCGGCTTTTCTCCTTTCTGGTCAAAGAGTTAGAGGGCTGTGCTTGGCGCACTGACGGGTTTGGAGGTCGAGAGAGAGGCTCTCGGCTGCCCGTCTCGGAGTACATCCCGATGGCTACTGCCGTTCAGAAGATCACCCTTTCGTCCTCGCGAGACATCCCCTTCAAGAAGGTGGTGCTCTCCCAGTCCAAGGTCCGGCGCGTCAAGGCCGGCATCTGGATCGGGGATCTACCGGACCTCGTAGCTGAAGTGGCAACCCGCTCGCGCCTCATCGTGCGCAAGACCAGCAGTGGAGGCATCGACCGCCTTGTCGCCGAGAGTCGCGCCGGGTCGGCCAATCTCGCTGAGCCACAGGCACCTGGATCCGCAATTCTGGCCAAGCTGCTGGAGCGTTATCCCGTGCAGCGCATCGACATGCGGGAGTATGCCTGATGGCCCGGCACGATGCGTCCGAACTGGCGCAACGCCTCGGCCGGCAGGCTGAGGCAGTTTGTCGCCACTATCTTTCGAACGGGCATCGCGAGGGCCGCTACTGGCTTGTCGGCGATGTCCAAAACACGCCAGGCCGCTCGATGTTCGTGCGGCTCATCGGGTCGCAGAGCGGAAAAGGAGCAGCCGGCAAGTGGACCGATGCGGCGACAGGCGAGCATGGCGATCTTCTCGACGTGATCCGCGAAAGCTGCGGCTTGATCGACTTCAGGGACGTTGCCAATGAGGCAATGGCGTTCCTCGGCTTACCGCATCTCGAACCAAAGCAGACTTCCCCCCGGTTGAAATCGGTAGCCACGCCATCCGGATCATCGGAAGCAGCGCGTCGGTTGTTTGCGATGTCGCGGCCGATTGCGGGCACGGTCGTAGAGACGTATCTGCGCAATCGCAGGATTACTGCTTTGCACGGGACCGAAAGCCTGCGTTTCCACCCGCGCTGCTATTATCGGCCCGACGAACACTCGCCGACCGAGACCTGGCCGGCGATGATCGCTTCCGTCACCGATCTCGACGGTCGTTTGACTGGCGCGCATCGCACCTGGATTGATCCTTCCGGCAGGGGCAAGGCACCGGTCGATACGCCGAGGCGCGCGATGGGCGACCTTCTCGGGCACGCGGTTCGCTTTGGTCTGCCCGGCGAAGTCATGGCGGCCGGCGAAGGCATCGAGACGCTCTTGTCGCTTCGGTGCATTCTGCCCGATATGGCCGTGGCCGCAGCACTCTCGGCCGCCCATCTTGCTGCCATCCTGTTCCCCCTCACGCTGAGACGGCTCTACATCGTGCGCGACGCCGATCCAGCCGGTGACGGCGCGCGTGACACCTTGATCGAAAGAGCGAATGCTGCCGGGATCGAGGCGATCGTGCTCTCGCCGGCACTTGGGGACTTCAACGAAGATCTCTGTACGCTCGGCGTGGATGATCTTCGGGCGCGCGCCCGTGTCCAGCTCGCCCCGCAGGACATCGGCCGTTTCATGACAGTTGCGGCATAGCCCGGACCGGACAAGCGTGCCGCTGTCGCCGGCATCGTTCGGATGCCCCTAAGGTCGGAGACAACCGCGCCCCGGCCTTCGAGAGGGCGATCGGCCTGCAAACGGCCCGGAGCCGCAACGTCTTCGGCCGACTATTTTCCGGCGCGCGCCCAAGCGAGCGCTTTCCATCGCGAGGCAAAATAGCCGGCCTTCGTCCTCCTCCGCTGACGCTCCGGCCCTCCGCTTCACTGCGGGTGCAGATCCGTCCCGTTCGCCGGCTTTCGTCGCCATGAAGGCCGCGAGGGTCGCGGTCCAAAACAGGAGCATCCAATGAGCGAGCACGACGACTACGAAACACAGCACGCCTCATCACCCATCGACCACGCCCTCACCGAGCTTCAGCTCTACGGCTACCGCCCCTTCGCGGATGAGCCTGATCCTCGACGGCTTCCGGAGGGCCACCGCGTCGCCGGCGCGATCGCCGACATCTTCGACGCCATCATCGCGACACTGGAAGACACTCGCCTTGAGCCCGATCTCGACGATCTCCTGTGGTCGACCGTCAACGTCTTCCACCGTGCCACCAACCGGATCGAGCGCGAACTCGATTACAACGAGCAGGCGCAGCGCCGTAGCCAGCGTGAGCAGGATGGCAGCGAGGTGAAATCAGTCGAGCTGGAACGCTTGACGGCCGAGGGACAGACGCTAGTGGAACGCCAGAACGCCTTCGAACTGATGCGCGATCAGGCCGCGGAGCATTACGAGCGCCACACCGGATCGAGCTGGCGGCCGCGCAGCGGATCGATGGTCAATCACAAGGCGATGACCTCGGCGATGATCGACAGTCGCGATTTTCTGGCTGCGAAGAAACGTGCCGCGCACGAGGTGCTGTTGCCGCTTGGCCCGAAGATCGCCTTCACCGGCGGCCTCGACTTCAACGACCACCAGCTGATCTGGGCCAAGCTCGACCAGGTCCACGCCAAGCACTCCGACATGGTGCTGATGCATGGCAAGTCGCCGAAGGGCGCCGAGAAGATCGCATCCCGCTGGGCCGACCATCGCAAGGTGGCGCAGATCGGCTTCGCGCCCGACTGGACAAAACACGGCAAGGCCGCCCCGTTCAAGCGCAACGACGCAATGCTGGACGTGCTTCCGATCGGCGTCATCGTCTTTCCCGGCACCGGCATCCAGAACAATCTTGCCGATAAGGCCAGGAAGCTCGGCATCCCGGTCCTCGACTTCCGCACCAACGAAGGCAGCGCGTAAGCGCTTCAATGTCTCCGTTGCACGATAGGGCCGCGTCGGACAGCGAGAGCCTGTTTTTTTGTACTTCGCCGGAATGCTCGGCCCCGGTTTGTCAGATTTTCCGCCCCCGGCATCATTCCTGCTTTCGCAATACTTACGTCCGCATCCCGGTGCTAGGGAGGGTGCGCAACGCTGTCGCGCTTGCCTTCGGCGTATCAGCTGCGCTCGCAGGCTACCCGCCACGCAAGCCATACACGAGACGCCTGTTTGAGGGCCGGTGGCTTGGTTCGGTCACAGCCGCCATTGCAACTGCGGACAAGACGATAGCGGCCCCGGTTCAACCGGACAGTGCCTGGCTCGGGCGAACTCACCGAACGACCGAGGCGGGCTGGAGGCTGTTTCTGACCAGCCATCGCATCGTTACTGGTGAGGCTGACACGCCTTGAGCGCGACGCATAGTTCGGATCCACTGCGACGTGCCGTCTCGTTCGAAAGTTGGCGAGTATCCGGTGGGGCACGTCAGCCTTGAGTTGAGCCCATCGCGTGCGTGTCTTAAGCGCGGTGCTGGCAACAGCTTGCAACTTATCGAAGCTTGTACAGAAGGAGCGTCGACGCCGGTGGTCGTCATAACCGGAATTTCGCCGGTGCGACGGTATCGCCAGGTTCTCAATGGATGTCTCTGTCTGGCCGACCGCTCCAAACGGCCTCTTCAATGGGCTGATCTGGCCGAAGTCGGCTGCGCCTCGATCGACTAAGCCGCAATGGCACCGATCGACTTTCTTCCCCTGCCGGCTGCGCCGTCATTCCTCGCCAAACAACAAAGTCGCTTGGCTGCCATCCTCCGCTGGCGCTGCGGTCGCAAGCGATGCGGCGTCGATTGCCTCCGGCCCGCCGATCGCCATCGAGGCCGCATAGTGCGGGCTCGCAACAGAGTTCAAGGAGAACTGTTATGGCGATCATCGGAACCTTCAAGAAGACCGGCAACAACGAGTTCACCGGCGAAATCGTCACCCTCTCGCTCCAGACCAAGAACGTCCGCATCGTACCCGAGACCAACCGCTCTGGCGACAACGCCCCCAGCCACCGTGTCTTCGTCGGGCAGGTCGATTATGCGTAGAGCGGGATTATGCGAAGTGTCGGTCGTTGAACGCCGGTTTCCCTATAGTCGCGGCGGAATCTGCTCCGCAAAATCCCACTTACAAACCCGCTGCAGGTCGCGCATTGCGCGTCTTAAGCCGAAGCCGTCTTTGATCTATGTTGGCCCGTGACATGAGCGTTGGGGCGTAGGATACGACTTTGGCGGACAAGGATGATGCTTCGGAGGAAATCGCGCGCATTCAGCTGCGGTTAGCTGATCTGGATGCAGAGCGCATTGCGCTTAAGCGCGAATTGGAAACGCTTGAGCAAAAGCTGATATCCGCTCGGCTTGCCGTCGAACGCCCCACTTTTGCCGATGCCCCTGTTACTAACAACTCGCCGTCGATCGAGAAAATCGAGTTGTTCCGCCGTCTGTTCGCCGGGCGTCCCGATGTTTTTCCCGTTCGATGGGAAAACAGGAAAGCAGGCCGCTCTGGATATTCTCCTGCATGTTCCAATGAGTGGGCGAAGGGGATCTGCGGCAAGCCGAAGGTGAAATGCGCAGAATGCCCGCATCAGGCTTTCATCTCGCCTTCCGAGGATATCATCGAGAAACATTTGCGCGGCGGCGACGCCCGTTCGGGGGACTTTGTCGCCGGGGTATATCCGTTGCTGCAAGATGAGACATGCTGGTTCCTCGCGGCCGACTTCGACAAGGAAAGCTGGGCCGATGACACGAGGGCATTGCTGGACATCTGTCATGCAAAAGGAATTGGCGCCGCCTTGGAGCGATCGCGATCGGGGAATGGCGGGCATGTTTGGGTATTCTTCGCTGAGCCCGTTCCGGCCAAGATCGCTCGGCAGTTAGGGGCTGCCCTGATCACGGAGACAATGGAGAAACGCCCCGAGATCGGCTTTGCATCCTATGATCGCTTCTTTCCCAATCAGGATACGATGCCGCTCGGCGGCTTTGGCAATCTGATCGCGCTTCCCCTGCAAAGGAAAGCCCGTGAGATCGGCAACAGCGTTTTTCTAGACAAAGACTTGCAGCCCTACGATGACCAATGGGCATACCTGTCGTCTCTGCCGAGATTATCGGCTGACGCGGTCTTCAGGATTGCCGACGAGGCTGAACTGTCAGGTAGGGTCTTGGGCGTTCGCATGCCGGTTGATGACGAACATGCCGACGAGCCGTGGAAGATGTCACCGTCACGTCGTAGCGAACCACGACGCATAGACGCTGCGATCCCGCAAAGCATCAGCATCGTTGTCGCCGACCAGGTTTACATTGACAGAGCGGAGCTTCCGCCGGCCTTGACCACGCAGTTCATTCGTCTGGCGGCTTTCCAGAACCCGGAATTTTATCGCGCGCAGGCGATGCGCTTGCCGACTTTTGGCAAGCCTCGGGTCGTGTCATGTGCCGAGCTTTATGCGCAGCATGTCGCTTTGCCCCGAGGCTGCCTCGACGAGGCGATCGATCTCGTCAAAAGCCACGGCGCCGTTGCCAATTTGGACGATCATCGCGAAATCGGCATGGCGTTGCCTGCGGACCTTTGCTTCCAAGGCGAACTGCGGCGACCGCAATCGAAGGCTTTCGATGCCCTTGTCGCCCACGACAACGGTGTGCTTGCCGCCACAACGGCTTTCGGCAAGACGGTTGTCGCCGCAGCCCTGATTGCGCATCGTGGCCGGAACACCCTGGTTCTCGTTCATCGTCGGGAACTGCTCACTCAATGGGTGGAGCGCCTGAGTTCCTTTTTGAACATAGACCCGAAACAGATCGGAACTATCGGAGGCGGGAAAAGAAAGCCGACTGGTGTCATCGATGTGGCGCTCATCCAGAGCCTGGTACGCCATGGGGAAGTCGCAGATATCGTTGCCGATTACGGTCACCTGATTGTCGATGAATGCCATCACCTATCCGCGGCAAGCTTCGAGCTCGTCGCTCGACGGTCGAAAGCGCGGTATGTCGTGGGTCTGTCCGCGACCGTTGCCCGAAAGGACGGGCATCATCCCATCATCTTCATGCAATGCGGCCCTGTTCGCCATCGGGTCGACGCAAGAGTTCAAGCCGCCGAACGTGGCATCCGCCACCGTGTGCGCGATCGTTCGACGAAATTTGAATTGCCGCCATGTTTGGCGTCGGCCGAACGTCCATCGATGCCCGCAATTTACGCGGCCCTTGCGCAAGACAGTGGTCGGAATGATCTGATCTTCGATGATGTGCTGAAATCGCTTGAGGCGAAGCGTTCACCAGTGGTGCTGACCGAGCGGAAAGACCATCTCGACTATCTTCAGCAGCGGTTCTCGCCATTCGTGAAAAATCTCGTGGTGCTGCGCGGCGGCATGTCTGCGGGCGATCGAAAGACGGCCAACGCGGCATTGCGCGTATCCGATGATCAGGAGCGCCTGATACTGGCGACAGGCCGCTATATCGGCGAAGGCTTCGATGACGCCCGGCTCGACACGCTGTTCCTGACGATGCCGATCGCCTGGAAGGGTACGTTGGCGCAGTATGTCGGCCGTCTGCATCGTCAGCATGATGGCAAAAGAGATGTCTTGGTCGTCGACTATGTCGATAACACTGTCCCCGTTCTGGCCAGGATGGCTGCGAAGCGTCGCGCGGGTTATCGCGCGCTGGGCTATATGATCGAATAGTGGCGCCCCGCTGTGGAGCGGGACGCCCTTGGCCGGTCATCGCGACCAGATGAGCTTGTGCTCGCCCTTGTCGCCCTGGACGAGGGAGGCGTAGACCGGCGCCGTGAAGGACGGATCGTCGAGCTT
>NZ_JAMYQT010000108.1:0-7052 GCF_040320985.1 Mesorhizobium sp. M0571 | reverse complement strand
GCAGTTCTTCACCGACTGGGGTCAGCCGGTAGCCGGTTTGCTGACGCACGAACAGCGGTTCGCCGATCTGCTTTTCGAGCGCGGTGACGCGTCGTCCAAGGGTCGCTGCGCTGCGGCGCGTGGTTCCCGTCGCTGCGCTCAAGCCACCCAGCGCGCAACGTCGAGAAACAACCTCAGATCCTCGCAGCCGATATCCATTTTGCAGAAATGAAAACTCCTTGCGACCGTGGCTGTAGCGCGTGAGGAGCTTAGGCGGCCTCAGACCTGTGGATCAGATTCATGATGCCTTCGCTCATGCCGGCATAGGATCCGTCATTGATTAGCTGGCCCTGAAGCCGGTAGTCGTTCATGACCAGAATCCTGTCAGCAAGCAGGATCATTTCGGGCATGTCGCTCGTGATCAGCAAAATGGCAGTGCCGTTGTCGGCGAGTTCGCGCAGCAAATCGTGCAGGTAAGCCTTGGTCTTGATGTCGATGCCGACTGACGGCTCGTCAACCAGCAAGATCTTGACGCCTGCCGCCAGCCATTTGGCGACGCTGATTTTCTGCTGATTGCCACCCGAAAGGTTGGCCACCGTCTGCGCGAGGCTGGGTGTTTTCACCTCAAGCTTCTCGATGTATGGCGTTACCTTGTGTCGCACGAGGCGGTCGGTGAGGAATCCGAGAAGTGCCGAAAGGGGGCGCCACACTGCAATTCCAGCATTTGACAGCACCGAATGCATCAAGACCAGACCTTCGCCCTTTCGATCTTCGCTGACGTATCCCACACGATGCGTGTGGATGGCTTCGCCGACCGACCTGATCTTAACCGGCTTCCCGTCGATCTCGACGGTACCAGCCGTCAGCGGAAACTGACCCAGGATGCATTTTGCAAGCTCGGTCCTTCCGGCGCCCACGAGGCCATAGAGGCCAACGATCTCACCTTTTCGGACATGCAGATTGACGTCCACATGGCCTAAAGATGTTTCAATGTTCTTGAGCTCGATGGCCGGAGGAGCCCCAGTCGAGTTGCGCTCCCGCCAGCCGCCTTCACCCTCGGCCCGGCCGATCATCAATCGGACAATGTCTTGCCGCCCCAGGCCCTCCATTGGCCGGCTTTCACAGGCATTCGACCCATCCCTCAGCACTGTGACGCTGTCGCAAAGCTCCTGCGCTTCTTCCAGCTTATGGCTGACAAATAGCAGGCTGGCCCCTTGGTCTCGCAGCTTTCGCAAAAACGAGAATAATAGATCAGTTTCACTCGAGGTAAGTGATGCGGTTGGTTCATCCAGGAGAAGCACTCGCGAGCGCAGAGACAAGGCCTTGGCGATTTCGACCAACTGCATCTTGGCGACGCTAAGGCGCGATACCGGGGTTCTTGGGTCGATGTCTAGGCCGAGGGCCTCAAGCCAACGCGCGGCCTGCTTGTTCAAGTCGGCATAGTCCACCGGCTTTAGCAACGAGGCGCCAAGTTGCTCGAGATGGATATTTTCCGCAACAGAAAACCTCGGGATAAGATTCCGTTCTTGATGTACGACGCCAACACGATGAGCGATGGCCTCGCGCGGCGAGCCGAAATGAACCTCTTGGCCCTCCAGGATGAGGCGGCCGGCATCGGGGTGGTGAACACCGGTAATGATCTTGATAAGCGTTGACTTCCCTGCGCCGTTTTCGCCGAGCAAAGCATGTATGGAATGAGTTTTAAGTGTCAGGGAAACGCCCTTTAGCGCCTTTACGCCTGGAAAGGACTTCTCAATGCCCAGAGCCTGGAACGCTATCTCGCTCGCCATTTCAGAGCCTCTTGAGATTTCGTGACAAACGACTTTCGCGAAAACGATTGGCGCCGACTGCCGCCAAGATCATTGCGCCCAGCACGACCTGCACGAGGAACGGGTCGATGTCGAAAAGCACTAGGGCTTGTGTGATTATTGCAACGATCACCACCCCGAGCAGCGTAGCGGGCACGCTGACGTGTCCGCCGGCCAAGACCGCGCCGCCGATCACGGGCGCGGCAAAAGACAAAATTAGCCAGTCGTCGCCGATCGTCGGTTGACCCATTTGTAAACGGGCAACAAGGAGAAGACCGGCAAGCGCTGCAAGAAACCCCGAAAGCGCGTGCACGATGACAACTGTATTTGCAATCGATATTCCCGACAATTCTGCGGCATGTTGATTGCCGCCGACTGCCAAAATAAACCGCCCTATGGGTTGCCGATTAAGCATGAACCACAAGGCTAGGCCGACAGCCATGGTCGGGAGCATCAACCAAGGAATGATCCCGAAGATCGCGCCCTGTCCGATGGATTTCACGCCGTCTGAGATGTTATAAAAGGGTTGGGCATGTGTGATGCCCAAATTGATGCCCTTGTAAACGGACAGGCTGGCGAGGGTAATTACGAACGCCGAAATGCCAGTTCGGGCGATCAGAAATCCGTTTATTACGCCGCATATGACCCCAAGCGACAGCGCGCTTAAGGCGGCAAGGGATGCCGGCACGTGCCACGCGTCCATCATGCCGGCGAAAACAATAGCGCAAAGACCGCCGATAGCCCCGACAGACAAATTCATCTGACCGATACCGATGATGAGCATTTGCGAAAACGCGATCAGGCCATTTACTGCAATTGCGAGCAGCAGCACCTGAATATTCAATGGCGACAGGAATGATGGGTTGAAGCCCCCCACGATCGCAACCGCGACGATCGTAACCAGCAGCGGCCCAAACCAGTCGCTCCGCACGGCGTTGGCCAAGGAGCCGTTCATGCCATGTTCCTCCGGGCCAGAAAGGTTCGGCGTGTTTTGTCCATCAATACCGCAGCCAGCAAAAGCAGACCCAAAAAGCTCTGAATCCAGAAATCACCCAGCTGTAATAGAAGCAAACCACTAGTCAGCATTGTCACCAGAAACGCACCCAGGCACGTCCCCAGCACCGATGCCTTACCGCCCGCCAGAAGTGTTCCCCCCAACACAGGACCAAGGAACGCGATGAGCAGCCAGTCCTGTCCGAGTTGTCCCGCCATTGATGGGATCGCCGCTCCATTGCGTGCGACTAGCATCAGAGCCGCACAGGCGGCGAGCGCGCCAGACAGCATGTGGCAGTATATGAAGATGCGCCCGACATTTATGCCGGACATCTCCGCCGCTTCGGGCTTGGCGCCAGCAGTCAGCATCTCCCGCCCAACCGCCGTCAAATTATAAAGATATCCTAGAAGCAATGCAGCCAGGAGGCTGACCAGGAGGAGCGGAGAGAAAAGACCCAACAGCTTGAGGCGTCCGAACGCTGCAAAGACGGGTGGCAGAGCGCGATAGGATTCTGCACGCGTCAGGAAAATCATTACGCCGAAGAAAATGCTCATTGTAGCGAGCGTGATGATGAAGCTGTGCAATCCTGTGCGAACGGAAGTCCATCCGTTGATAAAGCCCAGCAAGGCGCCAAGGGCCACCGCTGAGAGAATTGCGAGTGGCCATGGAAGCCCGACCACCTCAATGAGATAGCCGCAAGTCATTGCGGCACAAACGCCGATCGCCCCTACAGCAAGGTTCAACCCCCCAGTTATAACGACGACCATCATGGCCAAGCCGATCATGATGTTGACGGCTGCGATACGACCGAGGGTGAACAAATTGAAGGCCGAAAAGAAACCCTCTGTTGTGAATTTGAAGGCCAGAGCAAAGATCACAATCAGGGCAATGAGCCCGAACTCATTGGTCAGATAGAATCGTGTCTCGGTGGCATTCCTGCGCGGCTTGCCGACGATGTCGCCACTGGGACCCTTCGCCGGCACATCTGAATAAGACATGGTTTCGCACCTTCAATGGCTAGGCTGCCATCTTATCAGGCCTGGCTCTGGGTCACGACAGACACCGTGCAATTTGGTTGGACGACCGCCGGGTCTGCTTGAACGCAGCCCGGCGGCATTGGCGGAAGTCTCGTTACTTGCAGGTCAGATAAGTCGCCTGGAAGGTTTCAAAGAGCTTCTTGGTCGTGTCGCGCATGGCGTCAACATAAGTGTCGATTTTGTCGGCCGCGACATAGACGGTTCCCGAGTCGATGAACTTGTCAGTGAGGGCATTCTTCTTAAAAGGCGCATCGGTCTTGACCGCGCAACCCGAACGAAGCTTGTCGAGAACGAAAGTGCCGATATAGCCTTGGCCATACGGATTCTGCAGCATTGTGCCATTCACAAAGCCATCCTTGATCGCCTTCAACACAACTTGATCGTGATCAATGGCTACCATCTTGATCCGCTTGTCGCCGATCTTTCGGACTGCGTTCGAGGCTACAACCGCAGGGACCCAAGCGGTCGTGATGATGCCATCGACGTCGTTGGCGTGAGCTGCCAGGTAGGCATTAATCTTTTCCTCGGCTGGCTCGGGCGCATCAATGTCAGCGATGACCTGGACGACCGTTGCGCCTTCTTCCTCCGCCGCTTTTTTGACGGCGTCAATGCGAAGCTGGGTATTCGGATCAACAAGGAAGCCGGTGAAATGAGCAATGCGCTTCTTGGTGCCCGTCAGTGTTTTCAAAAGCTCCTTGGTTCCAATGTATGCTGAATTGCCAGTGTCGGTGCCGAGGCAGAAGGTTGCTGAAGAAGGATCCTTGAAGCACCCTGCGCCGCCGATGACAGGCGCGCCATTGGACACGAGCTCGTCCACGGTACTGACCGATCCGACGGGGTCACCTGGGAAAATCAGAAAGCCGTTGTAACCCTGGGTCAAAAGGCTCTCGAGCAGCTGGTTCTGCTGGCTGAGTTCCCACTTTTGCGGCACCTTGTAGTCTGCTGCGGCCAGGCCAAAATCCTTGGCAGCATCCTTACCAGCTTGCTCCCACGCCGCGAAGTAGGGGTGCGGACCTCCGGGGACCAGCGCAATTTTTGAATCTCCAGCGGCGAAGGCGGACCCCACGCCTATTGCGGATAGCAGTCCAATCGCGAGCACGCGACGCAAATAGTTCGACATCAAAACTCCTCCCGTTGAGAGCGCCGCCTTCCCGCTTAAAATTGTCGAGACCGCCAGCGCAAATGGCTTGCATTCACCGCAGAAGTTCTAGTACACTTGTATACAAGGTGCAACTGCTTTTTTGTTGATGGCATTTTTCCGAGGACATTGTGCAAGAAGGCGAGCGGAACGCGATATCGCGTTGCGACCAGAATGGAGCGAAAGCCATGTCTTCCGGATTGGCTGAACTAGACGTGTTTTTGAACCGGCGCAGTTCGGCGAGTGAGCAAATTTACTCCGTCCTGCGCGAGGCAATCGTGCGTGCGAAGCTCTTGCCTGGCGAATCGATTAGTGAAAACGCGGTGTGTCGCCAGTTCAATGTGTCTCGCACACCTGTGAGGGCAGCGATTCAAAGATTGGCCGAAGACGGACTTGTGAGTGTCTTTCCGCAGCTCGGCAGTTTTGTTTCTCAAATTGATATCGTCAGCATCCAAGACAGCCATTTTGTCCGCCGTTCCCTGGAAACTTGCCTTCTTCGCGAAGTTGCGCCGCGTTGGACGCCAGCGATGAGCGCTGAAATGCGTTCACTGGTGGCGGCTCAAGAACGGAGTATCGCTGAGGGCGATATTGACGGATTTCACGACAATGACGAGAATTTTCACCAATTGTTTGCGTCTTTCGCGCAGCGACCGGGAGTTTGGACGACCATCCACGCTGCCAAAGCCAAGCTGACTCGCTTTATTCGTTTCTCCGGCAATGCCGCACGATTTGCGGTTGTGCTGCAGGAGCATTTGGCAATTCTGGATGCGCTGGATGCCAATGACGGACCCGGTGCGGAAGCCGCATTGGTCGCCCATCTCGATAAAATCTTTGTCCTTTTCGACGCGCATGCGTCGGACACACGCCATGCCGCCGTCTGACCAAGCAATGGAGAATTCCCGCTTGCAATCGCTAGAAGGAAAAACCGCTGTCGTAACTGGAGGCGCAGGCGCTATCGGCTCCGCAATCGCAGTGGAACTGGCGCGCGCCGGCGCTCAAGTAGCAGTCCTGGATCTGCTCCCCGAGGCCGCAGAGGCGCTGGCGTCGCGGGTAGGGCATGGCGCCGTTGCCGTCGGTGTTGATCTGGCAGTTGAGAGTTCAACGCGCGCGGCGGCGGAGAAGGTTCTTCAGCACTTCGGTTCGGTCGACATTTTGGTCAACAATGCTGGCATTCTGTCGAACCACAAAATGGCAGATACCTCGATCGAGGAATGGCGAAGGGTCAACATAGTCAACGTAGAAGCCGCATTCCTTCTCGCCCAGATATTTCTTCCAGGGATGCGCTCGAAACGGTGGGGTCGGGTGATCAATATCTCCTCCTATGCCGCCAAAAGCGGAGGCTTGACCGCAGGGACGGCGTATTCAGTTTCGAAAAGCGCGATGATCGGGCTGACTTTTTCGATTGCCCGCGAGACCGCTGGCCAGGGCGTGACCTCGAATGCAATTGCCCCCGCCTACGTAATGTCGCCGATGGTTTCCGAACAGCTCAACGACGAACAGCGCGCGGCCCAGCTTGCTCAAATCCCGGTCGGGCGATTTTGCGAACCTCAAGAAGTCGCCCACACCGTTTCATTCCTCGCGTCACCTCTAGCCGGCTTCATCACGGGCGAGGTTATCGACATGAACGGTGGTCTCCATTTCGATTGAGCTGCATACAAGGGAAAATCGTCTTTCTTACGCCAATTTGGCGCTCGCATCGGCCGGTGTCCAAATTCCTCGGTACGATCGACGGAGTGTGACGCCCGGAATCGTGCATCTCGGTATCGGCAACTTCCACAGGGCCTATCAGGCAATCTATACGGATGATTGCCTGGCCGCGGGACAACTCGATTGGGGCATCATTGCAGCCTCCTCCGGAGTTCGGACACGCGGGACGCGCTTGCTCCCCAAGATGGTTTGTACACAGTTGTCAGTCGTCAAGGTGAACAGACGAGCCTTCGGATAGTCGGTTCTATCGGCCATATTCTTGTCGCACCGGAGGGCCCCGCTCAGCGTAAGCGCCTCGCCGATCACCTATGGGTTTGGGCTTGATGTTTTCCGGAATCGCCAGGGCATGAGTTCCTCGATCTGGCTCTGTGGATGGCCGTTGATGATGG
>NZ_JAMYQT010000107.1:0-7093 GCF_040320985.1 Mesorhizobium sp. M0571 | reverse complement strand
CCACAACATTGTGACCGCCGTGGACCCTCGTCGAGCCCGTTCGGGTCTTCACCTCGCTCAACGACGCGCCGCGTAAGTCTGGCTGGCGGCGGCCTCCCGGCCAGGCGCTATGCGCTCCAAGGTCTTGGCTACGACCTTTCCGTCGGCTCCGTCTGGCCCATCCTCCCTTATGCCGTCTTCGCCGATGTATCCCCCGTCGCCCGATTGAGAACGACGACTTCTCGCCGAAGCGATCGCTTCGGAATGTCGTCGTAGTCCGACCCAAAGCTCAGTGTGCTTTTGTAGAGATCGAGGGTTCCAATCCAACGTCTGGACTCCACTGGAGTGCCTGCACTCGAGAGCGGATTGGCTCCGGCAGCCGATAAGGACCCAAATGCGCTAAGGAACGGTCGGTCGATTGAGGTTTCTGGAATGGGGGTTTTTGGGCCGCAAGCCGTAGGGCAGCTTTCCGCCGTAGGAGCAGAAAAGCTGCTCTTGCACAAACGACCCGTTCAAAGAAGTCCTGCGGACAAGGCTGGAGGTCGGAAGATCGCTTAGAGGTTGATCTTCCAGTATTCGGCAACTGTACGGACTTGGTCCCGCGGATAGAAAGGGCCGGCGTTCTCTAGGTCATGCCGGATGCGATTAAGCCGCCGAGCCGCGTCGCAGCTGATAGCGGAGTTCAACGGAACAATGCCGGGTGGAAGATCTCGGCGATAATCGTTCGGCCAGCTGGCGGGATAGGCGTCGTTATATCCCGGTGCCTTCAGATCGACCATCGGAACTGCGTCATGTCCACACCGCCATCCGTATGTATAGAACGCGCAGGTGCGCAGCATCGCTTTGACCGTGGGCATAACGTCGGTAAACGCCTTCAGCGGCGTGGGCAACAGTACCATGTTCGCCACGCACGAATAGTAGCGGGCATCCTGGACGATCACATTGGTAGAGGCGTATTTCGCATCGTCGATCCCCCATATATGACAACAGGACCAGTTCGGACGGTCGTCGCTTCGTAGGCCCAGCGCATGGGTTAGTGTCTTGTTCGCATAGAGGTTACCCTCGTGCTTATGCACTACGACGCCAGTCTCGCGGTTTCGGTTCAGTTGAGGTTCGGACCAGTTGGCTTTGTAGAATAATCCGCGACGCCGGTGCTCTGGGTACCATGTTGGGAGAAGCCCGAATGTCTCGGGATCCACCCAGCGGGCGGTACGCTCGATGAGGCGCATGATTTCCGCCAAGCTCATTTCGGCGCGCAACGCATCCAGCCCGTCGTTAGCGATTCTCGTATCCACGTTGCCTGTTCCGGTTGTTCTAGGGTCGAGATCTGGCGCCACCGACAGCCTGACCCCGCACGCTTAGGTGGAAGGAATTGAGGGCGCCGGAGCAACGCGCCCCGCAAGCTTCTGCCATTGCTTGTTGTCGATAAGAGTGGACCGGTAGATGCCCATGCCCTTGCACCCCGCAAGCAACTTGAGCGTATCTTTGACCGAATCGACTAATGCCGGTGCAAGCCATGGGCTCAGTGTGATGCGTTTAATCGCCGCGAGCTCGACTGGGACCAGAAACGCCTTCAGTCGGTCGTCGGCGCTGACAAACACGGCGCGGTACTCCCTTTCGTCACCATAGGGCCAACGCTTGGTGAAAGGCAGGATTTGCAGATCCACGTCTCGCATCGTGTTCGCGTTCGAAAGCAGTTCATAGGTGACGTAGCGATGGATCACCCCCTTTTGCCCTGTCGAACGCAGCCAGTAGCTTGTCACGATCGAACTCGATGCACACACCGTCAGCCCCGCGGGAGAAGACCAGTGGTGGTAGGTCTCTTCCCTGTCCGCGAGACAGATGGCGAGCACGGACTTGACGTCTCTCAGCCGTTTGTATTCGGACATGAAGAAGGCGTCGTTTCGATCGTCCCAGGTTTCGGGGCTGAGAAGTGTTAGGCAGCGATTGCGCAATATATGGAGAGCAGATGCCAGGTTCGTGTAGCGCCTGAATGTGCTCTCGCTCATCGAGCCGTCCTCCTTGTTTCACCGCGCCTCTTGGTACGGAGCCTTGAGGAAGCGCTCGGCTTTGGGTCATTCATCAGCCCTAGTCATCGCCATCTCTCTGCCAACCGCCGACAAGCGCACAACTTCGAGATTCGCTCGAGTCCCATCAATTAGCAGAACGGAACGTGAATTCGAAGTGAGGCCGTCCGTTATCAACGAGCATCGAGATAATCCGGCTGCCGTAACATGGCCTCTCACAGGACCCGTCCAGCGAACCCTGCGCGGGTCATCGGACATAAACTATCGGGTACCAGCCGGGCGTCTTTCGTCGGGCTGGTAGTTCCTCTGTGTGAGGAAAGTGGCCCTCGTCTCTGGCGGCCGATCCGAAGAGCAGATAAGGGCCAGATTGGTAGGAGTACAAACAATGGCATTCAAAAGCGCTACCCCGACAGAAATCGTTCCAGCAGGCCCCGAGGAAATTCTTCTCACACTTCCGCGCCGTACAATCCCGGGCGTCCTGCTGCATCAAGGCGAGATCATGCGGAGCTACGCCGCTCAGGCAGTGTCTGACTCGGATGTAGCATTGCAGCTTCCGACGGGGAGCGGAAAAACTCTGGTCGGGCTCATGATTGCCGAGTGGCGCCGCCGCAAGTTCGAAGAGCGGGTAGTCTATCTGTCCCACCAAGCAGCTCGTGAACCAGGCAGTGGAACAGGCCCGGACTCAGTACGGGCTGACGGTGAACGGCTTTACGGGAAGCAATAGGGACTATGACCCACAGGCCCGCGCCGAGTATCAGAACGCCGACCGTGTGGCTGTGACGACCTACAACTCGCTCTTCAACACCAATCCGTTTTTCTCGAACCCGGACGTCGTCATCATAGATGATGCCCATGCCGCCGAGAACTATATCGGTGAGATGTGGACCGTCCGCATCCAGCGGACCAAGCAGCACCACCGAGCGCTGTTCGAAGCACTGAGCGGAGTGCTGCAGCCGCACCTGGACGCCCACGACTTTTCGCGGCTGACGGGCCGCTGGGACAGTAATCCGGAGGACCGACGCTGGGTCGACAAGCTGCCGACGCCCGTCTTCGCTGAGATTAAAGACGAGCTCACGGCGGTGATCGACGCCCATGTCGAAGAACTGGACGTTCGGTGGGCATGGTCGATGATCCGAAGCCATCTCGTTGCGTGCCACCTCTACATTTCGGCGACCGAATTGCTCATCCGTCCCTTGTTAGCACCGACATGGCAGCATGCCCCTTATCAGAATGCGCGGCAGCGCATCTTTATGTCGGCCACGCTCGGGGCGGGCGGCGACCTGGAGCGTCTCACAGGCCGACGCAGGATCAAGCGCCTCCAGGTGCCCGACGGCTGGGATCGCCAAGGGATTGGGCGCAGGTTCTTTATCTTTCCTGACAGCTCGCTCGAGGCTCATGACGTGGTGACGCTACGCCACCAGCTTATGCAACGCGCCGGGCGTAGCCTTGTCCTCGTGCCCAGCGATCAGCAGGCTGAGTCGGTCCGGGAGGATGTCAAGACCAATCTTGGCTTTGCGACCTTCGGTGCGGAAGCAATCGAAGAGTCGAAACAGCCGTTCGTCACCACGCCGCAGGCGGTGGCTGTGATAGCTAATCGTTATGATGGCATCGACTTTCCGGGCAACGATTGCCGTCTGCTATTCATCGAAGGCTTGCCTCGCGCTGCCAACCTCCAAGAGCGATTCATCATGCTTCGAATGGGGGCGTCGCAGCTGTTCAACGATCGGGTGCAGACGCGCGTGCTGCAAGCGATCGGCCGCTGCACCCGGTCGCTGCAGGACTATTCCGCGGTGATAGTCTCCGGCGAGGAACTGCCTGACTATCTCGCCGACAGGCGGCGGCGCGTTCACCTTCACCCGGAATTGCAGGCCGAACTCGAATTCGGCAACGAGCAGTCGGTCGGCACGACGATGGCCGACATCATCGAGAATTTCGAGATATTTCTGGCGAACGACGCCCGCTGGGATGCAGTGAACAACGACATCCTGCGCAAGCGGGCGGCGGCCGTACAACAGCCTTTCCCAGCGCTGGGCGAATTGCAGACGATCGTCGGCGGGGAGATCGAATTTCAGAGCAGGCTCTGGCAGAGCGATTTTGAAGGCGCTGTGGAAGCTGCGGAGGGAGTGCTGGGTGGACTCACCGACCCGGACCTCCGGGGCTATCGGGCGCTGTGGCACTACCTCGCCGGCTCAGCCGCTTGGTATGGAGGACGCGCCGGCATTGCCTCGCTGGACGTCAAGGCGCGCAGCCATTTTAATCATGCAAAGCGCGCCGCCACCGATCTGCCTTGGCTGGTCAAGCTGGCCCGCTATCACGCGGGAATGGAAGCGCCTCTTGGCCGCAGTCCCCGGCTGCTGCGACAGATCGAGCGCGTTGAGGGCGTGCTCGAGCGGCTCGGCACCGTGACCGACCGGGAGTTCAACAAGCGCGAGCGGGAGATTCTGGAAGGCCTCGCCTCGAAGGACGGTTTTGAGCAAGCGCAGGTGCGCCTAGGCGAGATTCTCGGCTTCCATGCGGGGAAGCGCGAAGTCGACGCGTCGCCGGACCCCTGGTGGGCGGCGGATGATCTGTGTTTCGTGTTTGAGGATCATGCCGGAGCGACAAACGACGTGCTGGACGCTACCAAGGCGCGACAGGCCTTCTCGCATCCCAACTGGGTCCGCGACCATGTCGCCTTGCCCGACAATACCATCATCCTGCCTGTGCTGGTCACGTCGGTGACCAAGGCGAAGTCGGGGGCGGTTCCGCATCTCCACACCGTCTCGCTATGGGAAATCGACGGGTTTCGGGAGTGGGCAGGCCAGGCGTTGCGGACATTGCGGCAACTGAGGCGTACCTTTAGTCAGGCCGGTGACCTAGTCTGGCGTGCCGAAGCTGCGGAGCGCTTCGAACAAGCCGGGATGGGTGCCGACCAGATCTACGAGTGGCTGAAAGGACGTATCGCGAGCGGCATCTTACAGAGTGTCCCATAAAAAATGGGAGAATATCCGCTCACCGCGAAATTGGACTGCAGGTCGCCCGAGTTGGCCTCGGGCAGGATGTAACGTCCGCTTGTAAGGAACCAATCATGACATAGCAACGGCCGAAATTAGGCGCATGGACGAAGCCGCTCGCGCTTGCGCGCCTACTGGCGCGAGGCGCGGCCGCAGGGCTGGCTGTTTCCCGGCAAACCCAGGATCAACCCGATCTCACCGCGGCAGCTCAACCGCGCCTTTACCTCGGCCAAAAACATGGCCGGGATCGGCAAACCCGCAACGCTGCACACGTTGCGGCACAGCTTCGCCACGCATCTGCTGGAAGCGAACACCGATGTGCGGGTCATCCAGGTCCTTCTGGGCCATGCCCGGCTCAATACCACTGCGATCTATGCCCACGTTGCCACCAAGACGATCCGCGGCACGGTCAGCCCGTTCGAGACATTGAAGAAGCTTCAGGACCAAACGCTCCGACGCGGTTTGGAGTAGCGTCCGGGTCTGGTGATCCGGCCAAAGCTGGAGATCGCTGATATCTTTCGCACTTACGGCCCCGCGTGGCGGCGGGCCAATGCCGGGCATGTCAGCCTGACCCAGCTCAAGGTCATGTCGGCGATTGAAGCCTGCCGAACCGAGGCGCTCGGCGGGCATGTGGCGGCTTGCACCAAGTGCGGGCATAACCACATCGCCTATAATTCCTGCAAGAACCGGCACTGTCCGAAGTGCCAAGGACCTGCGGCGCGGGATTGGATGGCCGCCCGCGCCGCGGATCTGCTGCCCGTGGAATATTTCCACGTGGTTTTCACCCTGCCTGCCGAGATCGCGCAGATCGCTTACTGGAACAAGAAAGCCGTCTATGACCTGCTGTTTCAGGCATCGGCCGAGACGCTGAGCACGATCGCGGCCGATCCCAAGCGGCTCGGCGCACGGATTGGCATGACCAGCGTGCTGCACACATGGGGATCGGCGCTGACGCATCACCCGCATGTCCACATCATCGTGCCCGGGGGTGGACTTTCGCCGGATGGCACGCGGTGGATCGGCTGCCGCCCCGGGTTCTTTCTGTCCGTGTGGGTCCTGTCCCGGCTGTTCCGACGGCTCTTTCTGGAAGGTCTGATGGCGCTGCATCGATCAGGCGATCTGGCCTTCTTCGGTGATCTGGCCGGGCTTGCACATGCCGACGCCTTCGCCGCCTGGCTCGCGCCGCGGCGGGTTGTGCCAATCCACCACTTTCATGCCGGCAGGCACCCGGCAGATGTTGCAGCCGGTCGCGGCAACCGCCGCCCGGCGAGCCGTCTTGTCCAATCCAAGCTTCAGCGTGATCCAGAGCCTCTTGGCGGCGGCGCTTGCCAAACTCGGGCGAACAGCGGAAGCCAAAGCCGCCGCCAGGCAGGTGCTTGTGCTGCAACCATCCTTCAATTCGAGTGGATACTGCAATGCCATTGGGATCACGCCCGCGCTGGCTGCAACGCTGATGGAAGCATGGCATCAGGCCGGTCTGCCGCCATAGGAGTCTGTGCTTAGCCAACAAGACCGAGATGTCCGGGTTGGGTCATGGACGTGAACCCGGCCGAGGGCAAACGAGCTTCCGCAAAGGGGTTGGAACAGGTCTTACGCCTCGGGCACCAGCGGCCGGCGCGATCGCCTCACCCAGCCGCCGGCCCGCAGGGCGGTGCTTTCGGCAGGTTTCGTCCCCCCGCGGCCCGACTAAGAAGCGCGCGGCAATCGTGGTGCCGCTTTCCCGCTGCGCCCAGGCATGGTAGCCCGACGCCGGATCCACGCGGTCTGCCGAAGGGACCGAAGCCGCGCGACATCATATAGCCGTGTCTGCATATTGACGAGATCAAGGTGAGATGATGCCACTTACCTGTGCAATGACTGGTTTTGACCACCTGAGCAGACTTTCCTACGACCGTCTGCCTTCCCGAAAGCCGATCTTCTCTGGAACCGGCAGGAATGACAAAAAGACGGCCGACGTCTACCGCGACGTGGACGGCAGCTTTGCGCCCCATTGCACGAACCCGCTTCGCGGGAGTGTCGCCTGGTTCTGAGATGGCGCGGTATTCATAGGCCTTGAGCGGGTAGAGCCCGCGATCCGACCATGGAGTTCCCTTC
>NZ_JAMYQT010000106.1:0-7121 GCF_040320985.1 Mesorhizobium sp. M0571 | reverse complement strand
TCTCGTCTGGGCATGAATGGACCTCTCCTGGAGCAGAATAAACGGTCTGGCGCGGCGAAGGTTTCGCCACGCTAGCTCGTTGAGCAGTTTCACCGATCGCCTCATTGGCTTCCCCTTGCGGCTCTGACCATACGTTCTGGTGTTCTTGGACCCAAATGAGCTGCACCGCGTTGTTTGCGAGCAGTGCTGTGCTTCGCAATCTCATGCAAAAATCCGACGCCCCTGCTGCACCGCAGACAGTTCCTGGTGCCGAAGCGCGCTTTCCGTACGATCGAGCGGCGGTTGAGCGGTTTCGACAGGCATTCCCGCGCGCCAGGTGGAGTGACGAGCGCACAAGCTGGTTCGTGCCGGGAAAGACTGCCGCGCGGCGCATCCAGCGCTGGCTTGCGCAAGAGGCGGATCTGCGAGTAGCACACGATGACGGCAAGGGACGAGACGCCTTCGCCTTCGATCCCCTGTCGAGCCGGTATCTGGAAGTCGCGGACGACCTGCGCATCCGCACGCCATATTCGCGGACGGTTCTCGAAGAACTGCGAGCCGTTCCATGGGCGAGCTGGGACGACGAACTGCGGGCCTGGAGGGTGCCTTTCCGCTCCTACGAGGAGTTGAGGCGCCATTGGCCAAGTATCGAAAGGGCCGCACGCCGCGCAGAACCGGAGGAGAGGAAACGGCGACGGGAAGCGTCCAAAGACTCCGAGGAATATAAAGCCGCCAGATTGCGGTATGCCGAACGCAGGCGACGTCGCTATCCACTGCCCCCTGACGATTTACCCCAGCTTGGCCGTGCCATGGCAACGGAGCAATACGGCATCGTGGTCTTCACCGAGATTTCGGGCGAACTCGTCGACGCCTCGGAGCTAGCAGCGTTCTATCAGCATTTGATCGAGGCGAACGTCGACTATGTCTGGGGCAGATGGCGTCCGGCGACATTGACTGAATTGATTAGAACATGGCCCGCTCGGCGTGCTGCCGGGTTAACGGAACGGCAGCGAGGCTGGTGGCAACCAACGCTGCCCGAGCTCAGGATAGCTCGCCAAAAAGCTCGAAGCCTGGCCCCGAAGAAGGGCAAGGCTTGGACCGCTTCCAGCGTCTGTCCGGTTGCTCTGGTGTTGAAATGTCAACCGATCGGAACCTTCCATGTGCAGCAATTGCGAACACCATATGAGCTGGCTGAACATTGCCGGATGATGGCGTCGCTGGCCTTGAAGATCGGGACGCATGAAACCGAACTTGACCTGCCGTAGGCGCGCGACACCCGCATCAATGATCTGCTGCAATAACCCGCGTGGCAGCTGAAGCCAGCGTCGGCGTTCTTCGAGTTTACCGGACGAAGTACCCGAAGGCGAAGGATCCATTTTCGCTCCACGCTCCGCGTTTATGGCCATCGCCGACCGAGAGGAAGTTCGCCGCTCCGCTAACGCGGGCCTGGGCGCGCCAAGGTCATCGCTGAATGTAAAGCCATTTCTGCAGAATTCGACGCACACAATGCCGATCCGAGGCCAACTGGGAGTGCATACCCCAGCTTGGAATTGTGCGGAACCGTACGAAGCCGATTGCAAGCAACCAACCTGGTTGGCCGGGCATTAGCAAAGCATCAATTTGGAAAGCATCGGGAGGAAGACCATGCTGCACGTTAACATGCCTCGCGAATTTGAGGTCGGCGATGAGGTTGCGCTGGCAGGTACCGTCATCACGATTCTCCCCAGCGGGCGCGCCAGGGTGAGCATTCCTTCGTATGACCATCCTTATACGATTGATCCGCCACCCAAAGTCCGGGCCGGCGACCGAGTGGTTCTTGTTGGGGACGTCACCCGCATCGATTGCGGGGCGAACAAACTCTCTGTGCGGACTGACTGCGGCGGGGTGATCACGGTCGACAAGTCGGCGATCACTCGGCTGAGAAAGCACCGCCGGACTTCAGCGGGTTGACGCTCCGGCGATACAACGGCCGGTGTCGGCGTAGGGAAGATGCCAACGCCTTTGAACAGCCCAAGGGTGCGGCGCGGTCCAGCCGGATATGGAGCGGACGAACGGATAAATGGGAGCTCGACGGCTAGGGCACGCGTCCAGCGTAGTGCGTCCCTGGCGTCTTCGGATTACTGGTGAAGCAAGTCAGATCTGGCCTATCGCAACCGCGCCTCACCTGCCGTCCAGCGTTCGGATTCGCGATCGTCGCTCTCGGCAACAGGCGGCGCGCCCGTCCAGGACGTGTCGCACGTGTGCGCTGTGGACGCCCAGCACATTTCGGGTGAAGACAGCGCGGGCATCGCGATCGATCGTAACCTTTCTCTGCAACGAGCGCCTGATCGCCGGTCAGTAGTTTCAATCGCGATGGGCTCCGGCTCGTACCCATTATGGAGATCACATGTTCGTCCCGGGCCCCGATGCCGGCAATAGGTCTGCTTCGGAGCGTCGCGACGGAACTGGGCGACATGGTTGCGGTGGAGTAAGCGCCCTCCCCTGGGTTAACAACCCGGTCGGTGACGGCCGCGACCGCATCGACAACAACCGCAACGGCAATCAAGTCGTCCCTGAAAGGCCGCAAGGTATCTGTCACGACATAGCGTGCCGGCGAAGCTCCGCCCTTGCGACGGGGATTCGTTGTAAGCCGATCAGACGGCAACGCCGGGCCAGATGAGCGAGAACTTACCCTCGGTGTGGGTCTCGACCAGGCTCGACGTTCGTCGAGGGTCGTCGGTAACTGCCGACTACGAGTCAAGGTCGTAGGGCTCGTGGCCCAGCTCGTTGTGATGAAACGCCTCTGCCATACACCTGATGTCGAACGCCTGACCGCACGCCGGGCAGACGACGAAATACTCCTCCTCCCGAAGTGGCGATGCATCGTGGTCTTGGGGGATGACGATGTCATTGTATTCGTCGGGCATTGGGTCCTCCGGCAACGCCGCCCGCCATGCTGGAACGCCTGCCGGCAGGATTTGTTTCAAAGTTACTGCGCCTAAGAAGAAGCCCTGGGCATCGATTGTGGCCCGATGTCCGGTTTCGCTGGCAATAACCCTTGCCGAGGCCCGCCGCTGCGATGAACGGTGATCTGATGGGCATCAGCTGCGCAAAATAGCTCCGAAATCGGACACTGGGGTTGGGCTGTTGAAGCGCCTGTCTTGCCGGCAGCTCATCCAGTCGCTGGCGGCGCTGGCGGGACATCGCCGGCTATTTCTTGCCTCAGCCTTGGTCCTTTGCTGAGCCGGCGACCGAGTGCATCGACGAAATTGTCATAACGCTGCAGACCCTTCGCGCGGGCTTCGGCCTGAGCGGATTCCGGCAAGGCTGGGGTCGAGTTGAGCCAAAACCGGACGAACAATGCTAGCGTCTCAATAGCAATTCCGACGTCACGCTCGACACGCTGCACGCGTCGATCGATCTGGTCGAGGCGGCGAGTTATCGCCGCTTGCTTCCGCTCTTCGGCTTCCGGCGACAGAAACGATGCGAGCGCAGCCTCGGCGACCAGTGACAGCGAGACCTCGCGCCGCCCAGCGTAATCGGCCAGTCCGTTCATCACGTCAGGATCAAGATAGGCAGACAGACGTTTTTTCTTCGCGTTCTTCATGCGCTCAAAGCTCAATGCCATCAGTGGGGTCAAGGGCGGCCTGGCGTGCAGCGCGTCTCATAGCTTGATCGACACTGCGACGACGGCCGGCGTCATCGTCGGGCTCGTCCCTGTCGACGTCGAACTCGTCGTCGCGCTGTGTTGTTCGCTTGGGTGCGATGTCCTCGTGTTCGGGAAGCTCGGGCTGGCGACGGATGCCGCTATTGGCCGGATCCTCGTCCTGCTGATCCTTGACGCGCCACGATTTTTGAGGATTGCCTTCCGGCTCAGCAAGGACCGTCGTTCCGGTCCAGTCGTCAGAGTGCGCGGTTGGCATGGTCGCTCCGGCTTTCGGTGGTGGCAGGACACGCTCGGCCAGGCGCGGATCGGCGAAGTAGCGTGCTTTCTTCGCTCGGATTGGGAACTGGCCAGAGATCATGATGATGGCATCGGTCGGCGGAAGCTGCATGATCTCGCCCGGCGTCATCAGCGCACGCGCCGTTTCCTGCCGCGACACCATCAGGTGCCCGAGCCAGGGCGACAATCTGTGCCCCGCATAGTTTTTCATGGCGCGCAACTCGGTCGCAGTCCCCAGAGAGTCTGAGACGCGCTTGGCTGTCCGCTCGTCATTGGTGGCGAAGCTCACCCGCACATGACAATTGTCGAGGATGGAGTTGTTCGGTCCATAGGCCTTCTCGATCTGATTGAGCGACTGCGCGATCAGGAACGATTTGATCCCATAGCCGGCCATGAAGGCCAGCGCGCTTTCGAAGAAATCGAGCCGGCCGAGCGCCGGGAACTCGTCGAGCATCATCAAGAGACGCTGTCGGTGATCCTTCGCATGGAGATCTTCCGTCAGCCTGCGGCCGATCTGGTTGAGCACAAGGCGGATGAGAGGCTTTGTGCGACTGATATCCGATGGCGGCACGACCAAATAGAGCGTCGTCGGCCGTGTCTCCTCGACAAGGTCGGCGATCCGCCACTCGCAGCATGACGTCACTTTGTCCACAACCGGATCCCGGTACAGACCAAGAAAGCTCATGGCCGTCGAGAGCACGCCGGAGCGCTCGTTTTCGGATTTGTTGAGCAGTTCTCGGGCAGCCGACGCCACGACCGGGTGCGGGCCGGCATCGCCCAAATGCCGGGTCAACATCATGGCGCGCAACGTCGTCTCGATTGGCCTCTGTGGATCGGAGAGGAAGTTTGCCACGCCGGCAAGGGTCTTGTCTTTCTCCGCATAGAGCACATGCAGAATGGCGCCGACCAGCAGCGCATGGCTGGTCTTCTCCCAGTGGTTGCGGCGTTCCAATGTGCCTTCCGGGTCGACCAGGACATCTGCCACGTTCTGCACATCTCGAACTTCCCGCTCGCCTCGTCGCACCTCCAGCAGAGGGTTATAGGCGGCGGATGTGGCATTGGTCGGATCGAACAGAAGCACCCGGCCGAAACGTGCTCGCCATCCGGCCGTCAGTTCCCAGTTTTCGCCTTTGATGTCGTGGACAATTGCCGAACCCGGCCAGGTCAGCAGCGACGGCACGACCAAGCCAACGCCCTTGCCGCTTCGGGTCGGCGCAAAACACAGCACGTGTTCCGGACCGTCATGGCGTAGATAGGCACGGTCAAATTTGCCGAGCACCACGCCATCCGGACCGACTATGCCTGCGGCTCTGATTTCGTCTCGCGTCGCCCAGCGTGCCGAGCCATAGGTGGCGGAGTCCTTTGCCTCGCGCGCGCGCCACACCGACATCCCGATCGCGGTGGCGATCGCCATCAGGCTGCCGCTTGCCGCAATCGCCGCGCCCTCAACGAAGACCTTCGGCGCGTAGGCATCATAGAAAAACCACCACCAGAAGAATGCCGGCGGGGGATAAATGGGCTGTCCCGCCAGTTCGAACCAGGACGGACCGAGTTGGCTCTGAAAGCCGAGCCGCCATGCCGTCCATTGTGTCGCTGCCCATATCGTCACGAGGACGAACCCAAGGGCGGTGAGGACCTGTCCCCACAAAATCTTGGTAGCCGGCACTTGTCGTTTCTCCGATCTGAATGACCCGAACAAGAAGAAAGACCGAGTGTCGAGATCTGCAAGGGGGAGGAGTTGTCAAAAGCGGCAGGACGTACTCTGAGATCGAAAGACTTGCAGAATTCGGTCCGAGACTTCTGCGCGCCACCTTGGAACAAATCGTGACTGTTCTCATTGTGGTGGTCGTCAAGGAGATCAACTAAATCGCAGATTTGCACAACTATCCCGCTTGCGCCTCGAATGGGAAAGGGGTCCGACACACCTGGCATTTGGAACGTCCGGCCCCAGAGCCGCTCGATCTCTTGCGCCCGATCGCACTGTCTGCCGACGACCTGATCACGGGCAGCCGCGCATAAGATCCGCAATTTGCAAGATGATCGCGGCTGCGGTGGCTATTTGTCGACGAAAGCCGGCTGCAGAACCGTCGCTGGTTCTCGAAGGAGAGTGCGGCAACTGCGCCAAAGCGCGACGTTATCGGGAACGAATCCGTGTGTTGGGTTTAGCTCCGCTTCGGCGTCGTGTCCCCCAAACATTCCAGCGCTGTGGTCTGATTGCGTGCAAGCCAGCGCCCCCCGCACGAACGTGACGATGCAAAGCGAGTCGGCAGCCCCGGACCAAATTGAGACTCGCTAATCCGTCGGCGGCGACCGCCAGCCGCCCACCGATCGCTCAACGCAGCTGCGCTTCGAGATATGTCGGCCTGCTACCCACCGCGCCTCCGTCCAGGCTCCCTGTTCCAGGCGATTTGACGCGCGCACCTTAGGCTTGGCGCGCCACCAGGTCAGCAAACCGCTGCGCCCAACCTTGGTCGCCGGCAACGCCATCGCGAACGCTTTCCCAGCCTTTGCTAATGCTGCTCATGTTGACTGGATGCGGCAACAGCCAGTGCTGCGGCATCGGCAATTTTCGCGACGTCGTCGCTGCTGATGGTTCCGCGCTTTTCCAGAAGGTTTAAAAGTTCGACAACGAGAAGGAAGGCGTTCACGCCCTACCGTTCGACTCTGAGCTCGGATGCGCCCCGCGCCAGTTTCTCCGAGTCTCCCTCGACCCTTTTGTCCATGATTTGGTCGCCTCCCGTTGCGGCAAAGCTATTATAAATTAACACGTGTTCTAACCCTCCTCCATCTGAAACACCCGCCGTGCCCATGAGCACGGCGGGTTGATTAAGCATGCCCAAGGCCTGGTGCTCGCAGATCTATAAATCGATTGCCGCCCAAGAACCTATCAAACACGCTTCGCCCCGCCGCTTAACTTGGAAACGGCGGGCTCCTCCTTCCCAAGTCGTTCAGGTCACTGGATGACTTTGACGATCTTGCGTGTGCCTGGATCAACGACAACGGTCCGGTTGTCGACGACGTGCACCAGTTTTCGCGGTCTCCATCACCTTCTTGGTGATAGGAATAATCGCTAGCTGATACTCGTTAGCCAGAAATGACGCTCCAACAGCCCCGAATTTGTATCTGCGCAGAAATGTCCCTTCCTGCGCTGATAGGATGCGTACGCCATTCCTCGATTGGCGGGCGGATCCTCATTTGCAGCTGCGTGGGATGTCGAGTG
>NZ_JAMYQT010000105.1:0-7183 GCF_040320985.1 Mesorhizobium sp. M0571 | reverse complement strand
CCAATCCCAGCCACTTAGGGCAAGGAGGCCGCCTCGACCCAATCGCAACTCGTCGCGGCGAAAAGAACGCCTGGCTTAATCACCGACTTCTTCAACACAATCGGTGGCGAGCCGACGCTCCACGCGAACGCATGGAATGGTCGGATTGCTGGGCTAGCCGGACGTTGAATGTGGATCAATTCGGGCTGAAAAGAAGCACAGTTCTGGCTCCATGACGCCGGCAGAGCCGATGGTCCCGCCAGCGCAATTCCTTTCTCTGCCCGTTTCGGACCGACGCTTCTCAGAACGCGAAATCCGCGGACTGAACGACATCGGCTGGGAGCCAGGTTTCATGAACTTGCAAGATCTCGGGCCCCCGGCTGTAGCCGCGATCGCGGACCACCATCGTCGTGACCCGGCCATTGTTCGGTTGATCGGAGTCCTTCGCGTCGCGTTGCCATTCGTGGTAGTTCACGACCGCCAGGTCGGCGCTTTGATGGCTGATCCGGATGTCGCGTATCTTGATACGGAAGACCGGATTCGATCCGTAGATGCTCTTCATGTAACCTGCGAAGTCTTTTTTCCCGAACGCCCTGCCGCCTGGCATGATGGCGACGAGATCTTCGCTGATCCGGTCGAGCGCGTTCTTCTTGAACGTCGCATCGTCGCCACGGCATCGGCCCGTCACCCAGTCGGTGAAGAATTCGTGGACGTCGTGGATCGTCGCTTCGATTTCCTTCGTTTGAAGGGACATGTTTTCCTCCTGTCTTAAGATGATGCTGGATCAGGCGCTTTGCGCTGTGGCTTGCCCGACCGGACGCTCCTTGAGGACAGCCCGTACCACGCGAGCCACAGGCACATGAGCAGCGAGGAAATCAGCCAGATCGGACCTCCGATGCCGATCCCGAGCTGCTCACCGAGTGTCCACCCGGTTGCCGAAAGGATACCGAACGCCGAGCCGACGATCGCGGCCCATCGGGGCAGTATCCCGACGTCATCGCGGGCGTCGTGATACGCGACAAGCGCTGTCGCCAGGGCGAGCGCCCAGAATCCGTTACCCATGCCGCCGGAAAACGCCCACCAGGTCATGAAGGCGTTGGTGTCACCCCGGTCGGCCGCGACCGCGACCACCGATGCCTCGGCGACTGCGGTGGAGAACGTGGTCAGGGCGCCGAGAGCCATCACTATCCAGGCAGAACTCAGCATCGGCGAACGCCGGACCCGGGGGTTGAGCGCCAGGTTCAGGAACGAAGCGCCGGCGATCAGGAACAGCGCCGCTGCCGCCGTCCAATGGACCGTAGCCCATCGCCCATGGCCCTCGGCGATATTCTGCATCTGAACAGACAAATCCGCGTCCGGTGGCCCGTGAAAGACGAGCGCAGCCGCCAGCAGCAGCGTTCCGGTGGCGAGCCAGACACCGCCCGGCCCGCTCATGTTGTTATTATTCGTTTGCATCGGGAAAACCTCCTGTGGCCTTTACCACGCCATGAGGTTTAGACCCGCGCCACGGTTGCCCGCTTCGGCGTAAGTACCCACGCAACGAGAAATTTTGGCTTGGGTAGGATTACCCAGATACGTCCATGCCGATCAGGCCGTGCTCGACCGCATAGGCCGTGGCTGCCGCGCGCGTGCGCACGTTCAGCCGCGTCAGGATATCGCTAACGTGACGGTCTACCGTCCGCTGGCTCAGACCGAGCTCGCCGGCAATTTCCGGGTTGGTCAGGCCTGACGCGATCAGGCGCAGAACCTGCGTCTGTCTGGGGGTGAGAACTTCGCTGCCTGTCGCCGTCATGGTGACCCGCAGCTTGCCGGCAACGGCTTCGTCGGGGCGCGCGCCGAGCTCGCGGAAAAGTCTTATCGCTTCGTCCAGTTCGGTCTGCGCCGCTTCAGTATCGCCGGTTGCGAGACAGGCCCGCGCTGTCAGCACCCGCATCCGGGCAAGATGATAGGGCGCCCGAAGGTCCCAGAGGATCGCTACCGCGCGCCGGATATGGGCCAATGCCTCCGCGGCTCGACCAGCATGGATCAGCACCCGCGCGGTAGCCTCGGCGGCTGCGGCGCGGACTGCATCCGCGGAATATTGGCGCGCGCAGTCGTGCAGTGTTTCGCACAGCTCCCAAGCGTCATCGGCCGAACCGACGGCGAGAGTGATTTCCACCGCAGCCGGCAAAAGGCGGAGTTTGCCCGGCATGTCGTCGACGGACTGCAGTGCGCGGCGGATCGCCGAAAGGGCCGGCTGCTCGTGCCCCTGCTGCAATCGCATAAGCGCCAGCCCCGGCTGCGGATCGAACCCGAGCCTGCTCGCCGCGCGATAGGCGGCATCGGCCTCGTTCCATTGGCCGCGGAGGCGAAATACCTCGCCCTTCTGGTAGAATGCCGGACCGGCGTGGTGCTTCGAGGGCCCCTGCTGAGGCGGATGCTGGCGACACCGGCCTCGCGGCCGGCCTCGTCCCAGTGGCCGTCGAGGATCAGGATTTCGGCCCGGTGGATCAGGCATCTGCCGGTGAAGGCAACGATGTCGGGCTGTCCCGCGCACCATCCGACCAGCGCCGATGTCCATTCCCTCGCCCGGCCCGTGGCATGAAATTTCTGACAGATCTCGATCACGCTGCAGTAGACCAGCCCGGTAACGATCGGTGAGAGCCGGCCCGAGGTGACCGAAACCATCGCCTCGTCCAGCAGTTCGAAGCCGCGCACATAGTCGCCCTGCAGGATCAATATCCGGCCCTGAAGGTGGCGCGCGATAGCCAAGAGGTCCGGATCTTCGCAGCGCTGTCCGATCTCCGCGGCACGTGTTGCGTGCGCGAATGCTTCGTCCGGCCTGTCGGCGGCGAGACGTTGTTCGACCATTGGGAGCTGAAGGTAACCGTGTTCTGCACATTCCTGCGTATGATCCTCGACCAGCCGGTTGGCGCGGGTCAGCCATCCGCTGCCTTGGGCGAATTCTCCGCGAAACATCAGGGTGAGCCCGATCCAGAAGCCGCAACGCGCTGCGGATCGTTCGCGTCCGTTCCGGAGATGCTCTTCGAAGGCCCTCTCGTAGTCCCGAACGAATTCCTCCTCGCGCCCAAGCATGTAGGCGGCTTCCCCGAGGCGCTGGAGCTCGGCGCCGCCAAGTTCACTGCAGCGGTCTCTGTCTGACAGTTCGCGGTGAAGCCTGGACCAATCGCCGCGATTGGCTAGCTCCGCATACGGATCCGATGCAACTGCACCGTCTTCCGGCGACTTGTCGCGTGATCGGTCGGAGGGCGCGGGCATAGCCCCAGAATAGCACATATCTTGCTGAGGAGGTGGCGGCAGGTTACCGATGTGACAGAAGTTCGTTTCGGGCTCAATCGAGCCGTTCATCGCGTCCGCCGCCGAGGACCGGGGAAGGTGGATGCTGCCATTCGTCTCGTCGATGGGAACGAGTAGGTAGCGCCAATATCGCGACATTCATGGCGCTTCTCAAAAGCTGCCCTTCGCGCAACGGCTCGAATCGACCCCATTTCTGCCGTTCGGATATCGGCCTCACCATCTCCAAGGCGGACATTCACCCATTATTCGGCGAAAAATCTCGTTCCGATCAAAGCCGCCCTACTTCGTTGCAGCGGCTGCAGCTTCCCCCGGCGGCATAATCCGCATCATGAAGGTCGACACCGCTTCCCCGGGTTTGAACGGGCCGGGAACCTGGTGGCTGACCGGCTTCACACTTTGGAGGAATGCCGCGATCGCCATAGCGTCATCCGCGGTGAGATGCGCAAAATCGCGCCAAGGCATGATCGGCGCCAGGATGCGGCCGTCCGGCCGTTCGCCGGTCTGGATCGCGGTGACGATCTGCTCCGGGGTCCAGCTTCCGATACCGGTCTCCCTGTCAGGCGTGATATTGCGGGCGACAAAGACACCAAGGCCAGGAATCTCGAAGCCCACATCTGAACCGCCAAGGAAGCGCGACATGTCGGGCTTCCCGAAGAAGTAACCGGAGGTGTGACAGTCGCTGCAGCCAGCAATCGTAACCAGATATTCGCCGCGCGCGATCTGTGTGTCATCGGCCATGGCCGCGTAAGATGGCAGGGCAACAATCGACGCTGTCAAGAATGCAAGATGAACTGGTGTCCGAAACAATGCTTCCTCCCTGTGGTCTGTTCGTGGTTTGTCCGTCGACCTCCCGCGCCGTCAACCGGTCGCAATGCCCCGATTTTAACCACGTCGAGGACGCTAAATTCTAGCATGGCCAGCACATATTAACCATCGGCGATCAATTGGACCGTCGGCACTTGTCGTGCCCCGTTGAGCGCAACTGTTACGGAGCTTGCCCAGCCGACGCACAACGCTTTCTTCCGGCGCGATCGAGCCACGCACGGTGATGGATCGACTTCGTCGCCTGAAATGCCTTGTACGGTCGGACCGGGTCGAACTCGGTCGTTCAGAGTGATTGGGTTTGATCCTAAAACGTCAGCCGGAGGCGACCAGCGGCTTCAGCCGAACGTCGCCAAAGGTTCGGTTCGGACCTCGACCCACTGGCAGCGCCGGCTCTCGTGGTAGAAGGACAGGAAGGGCGGCGGGAACGCAGGGTCCGCGAAAGCGCCCACCGGGATGGCGGTCAGACCGGGTTGAGTGTCAATCCGGTAATGGACGGTGGTGCCGCAATCGGGGCAGAAGCTGTCGATGACGCGGCCGCCCTCGTCGCCAATGCGCGTGAACTCCGCCGAGCGGCCGTGGACGGAGACATCACCTTCGGCAAACCGCACGTTGAAACTGAACGCGCTGCCGGTGCGTCGCTTGCAGGGCCAAGCAATGGCAAACCGAGACGCGTACCGGCTCGCCCGAGCAGGTGGCTGACAGCTGACCGCAGGAACATTCGGCGCGCCGCGTGACCATGGCTGGCTCCTCTCAAGATTCCCTGAACGATATCACTGCGTATCGGTGCTCAATTCGGCCCTCTTCTCATCCGAGACGACCGCCAGGTCGAGCACCTTCTGCAGTTCGGCCGCGTGGCGGAATGACGGTTCGGCCTGGACACCGTTGCGCACTGCATCGACGAAGCGCTGGTAGTTGGTCGGCACCGTTCCGACGTCGAGAACCTGCCATTTGGCGTTCTCGACATCCTCGCCGATGCACGCTTTCAGCTCCGAGCTGGTCAGATTGTGCACGACTTCGATGCCACCCTTGTCGCCGTAGATGCGCAGGCGGAGTTCGTTCAGATGGCCGGTTGCCCAGCGGCTGGCATGAACGACACCGAAAGCGCCATTGCTGAAATCCAGCGCCATGGTGAAACTGTCATTGGCGTCGAGCTCGTACTCGCCGATCCGCTTGCCGGGCGCCTTGTCGAAGGTCCTCAGCCGGCAGAACACGTGGTCGATGCCGAGCCCGGCACCATAGCTGGCGAAATCGAGGATGTGGATGCCGACGTCGCCGAGCACGCCGTTGGAGCCATGGCCGCGCGACAGCCGCCACAGCCATTTCGGATCGGTGCGCCAGTCGCCCCAGAATTTGGACACCAGCCAGCTCTGCAGATAGGATGCCTCGACATGCCTGACCGTGCCGATCTCGCCGGCCAGCACCATGGCGCGCGCCTTCTGCAGCGCAGCGGCGTTGCGATAGGTCAGGTTCACCATGTTGATGATGCCGGCCCGCTCGGCGGCATCGGCCATCTCACTGGCCTTCTGGTAATTTTCGGCCAGCGGTTTTTCGCACAGCACCGGCTTGCCCGCCGCGATCAGCATCATGGTGGTCGGATGGTGGATACGATCCGGCGTCACGTTCGCCACCGCGTCGAACTTGCCCCATGCGAGCGCGTCTTGCAGCGACGCGAACCGGTTGGCGATACCGTAGACGTCCGAAAATTTGTCGACACGCGCGCGGTCGAGATCGACGGCGCCGATCAGTTCGACGCCCTCGATCTTACCGAACTGCCTAGCGTGCTCTTCCGCCATCCAGCCGGTGCCGAGTATCAAGAGACGCATGATTCTTATCCTTAGGATGGGGCTTATCTTCTTGTTTGATCATGGATTTCCCGAACCACCGAAGGTTCGGGATGGTGGCCTAGCGAAAGCCGGCTTCGCCCGCGGAATGAAGTTTTCCGCCGCGCTCGACGATCGGTTCGAGCGCCTTCTCCACCGGTACGTTCGGCGCATCGAGGATGGCCGGATTGGAGCCTTGCGGATTGTGCGCCCATTTCACCGCATTGCGCAGCACCTTCTGGACATTGGCGTCGTGATAGGTCGGATAGGTCTCATGGCCTGGCCTGAAATAGAAGATGTTGCCGGCGCCGCGACGATAGGTCAGCCCCGACCGGAACACTTCTCCGCCCTGGAACCAGGAGATGAAGACGGTTTCCAGCGGCTCCGGCACGGCGAACTGCTCGCCGTACATCTCCTCGTTCTCGAGCTCGAAATACTCGCCAAGTTCCGCGGCGATCGGATGGCTTGCGCTGGTCACCCAGAGCCGTTCGCGCTCGCCGGCCTCGCGCCATTTCAGCGTGCAGGGCGTGCCCATCAGCTTCTTGAAGATCTTCGAGAAATGCCCGGAATGGAGAACGATCAGCCCCATGCCTTCCCAGACGCGGCGCGCCACGCGCTCGACCACTTCGTCGGCGACGGCGCCATGGTCCTTGTGCCCCCACCACAGCAAGACATCGGTCTCGGCCAGACGGTCGGCCGGCAGGCCATGCTCCGGCTGCTCAAGCGTCGCCCAGGATACCGAAATCTCTGGGTCGAACTTCAGCGCGTTGGCAATCGTCGCGTGCATGCCCTCGGGATAGATGCCTGCGACCACCTCGTTGGTCCGCTCATGGATGTTCTCGCCCCAAACGACAGCGCGTATTGTCATGATGTCCTCGTATTGATTTGAAGCTGGAGCCGCCCGATCCGGTCACTCATACTGTCCCCAGCCGCGGTTGAAAACTCTCTCAGAGCTACATGGTGACAATTGGGTGGAAAAGCGTCCAGCGGGGAAGATCCACACGGCTCCAAGCAAAACCCGGCGAGGTCGGCGGGACAGCGCTCGCCTCTGGCCTGCCGGACATCTCCCCCACTTGGGGGGAGATCTGACGTGACATCGGTTTTCGCCAATCTTCGACGTTGCAGGATTAGGCGGCGCGCCGAAGCTGCCAATCTCCCCCCTAGTCCCTATGATTGCTGGGCCTGAGGGCGGCCCGTCATCCGATATGCAACGGTACGAGGGTTAAGCCGGCTGGCCGGCGCAGAGCCTCATGCATAGGAGA
>NZ_JAMYQT010000104.1:0-7231 GCF_040320985.1 Mesorhizobium sp. M0571 | reverse complement strand
ACTACGAGCAGCGCATCGACGTCTCTCACGCAATGATCCTCGTCGCAATGGGCGCAAACCTCATCCGCCGAAACGCTCATCCTTGAATTTCAAAACGGACTCTTACAGCTGCAAAGACTAAGGACGGGCCGCCGCTCAGACCACGGTCATAACGTCTAGGAGCGCTTCTAGTCGGCATCTATTAGCATCCAATGCTTGGCGCGTTCGAGTAAATGCTTAGAGGCAGTTGCATTACCTTGGCAGTTTAGAGGTAGAGGAAGGCGGTTATCTGAGGAGCCGTCCCGTTTGTCTCTGTTCAAGCGCCGCCGCTTTCCGGTCGAGATCATCCTGCTGTGCGTAAGCTGGTACTGCAAGTACGGGATCAGCTCCGCGATCCTGGCTGAGATAATGTAGGAGCGCGGCATCGTGGTCGACCCGAGCACGATCTTTCGGTGGGTTCAACGTTATGCCCCAGAGCCTGAAAAGCGAGTGCGCCAATATCAGGGCTGTCGATCTGAATCATTGCGGGTCGACGAGACCTATGTTCGGGTTGGCGGGAAATGGAAGTATCTGTTTCGGGCTGTCGACAAGCACGGACAACTGATCGACTTCATGCTTTCCGATCGGCGCAACACCTGGGCGGCCTATCGCTTCCTGCGCAAAATCCTGAAGGCCGGTCAGTGACTATCCGCCATCCTCAATTACGACGGACAAACTGGCGTTGTATCCCAAGGCAATCCAGCGCCTGCAGAAGGAGGGCCTGCTGTCGAAAATGGTGAGCACCGGACATCGAAATATTTGCACAATATCATTGAGGCTGACCATGGAGCGCTCAAGCGCGTCATCCGGCCGACCCGTGGCTTCCAGAGGATGGCAACAGCCTCTGCTACCATCAAAGGCTTCGAGGTGATGCGCATGATCCGCCGCAGTCGCGGCCATTGCGGCCTGGCACAGCGCGGCGTGACAGGCGAAATCCGCTTGTGAACCAGCTCTTCGGTCTTGCCGCCTGAGTGGCCTATTCGACCCGGTTCGTCGTGCCCTTTTCAAGTAAATGCAACAAAGCCATTTGTCGAAGCCGCATCAGTCCAGGATTATCGGTAGTGATCGTGGCGATGGGCCGGAAATAGGAGAAATTGGAAAGAGAGTTGAAGGCCGACATGGGTGCCGATCAGTGCCCGCGTCTTGCCGGTATAGAGCCGGTCCTTTGGATCATTAGCATTGAACAGGTTCAGATCGCCCACCTGCGATTCCCTCGCTGCAGACGATGCGGAAGAAATGACCCGCCGGCACGGTCCACGTGGCTGCGTCCAGCGGCGGCACAATCACGGTCTCGGTGAGTTCGAGGTCGTCACGCAGCGCGCGGTAGGCGGAAATCCGGGCGCGGCAGGGGTGTCGACCGGATAACAGACGACTGGTTTGAGCGCCTTGCAGTTTTCACGGCATTCGCGGGCGCCTGGTCATCGGGTTCAGTCTCATGTGCTATCTCCGTTTCGTTCCCCTGTCAGCGGGCATAGTTTGTTGTCAGGACGTTCCAGCTGGTTCTCTCATCCGCCAGCCTCACTCTATTATCGCCAGTTCCACTCCGAGGCCGACCGCGTCGCCGGGTTTCGCCATGATGTAGATGCGGCCAGCCTTCGTAGCGAAGACGCGCGTTTCCATCTTCATGGCCTCGATCAGCGCCACGGCCTCTCCATCGGCGACAGTCGCTCCGTCTTCGACCAGCCATTGCTGGAGGGTGCCCGGTATCGGGGCTGTCACCGCGCCGTCACTTGCGTTTGCGCTTGCGGTGGTAGCTGGCTGCGGTGCGGAAACACCGGAGAACAGTGCGGACGGCAAGCCGAGCGCATGGCGCTTGCCGTCGATCTCGATGAAGGTGCGCAGGAGCCCGCCCTCGACAGGATCGACACGCGGCGCCGGCTCGAGGCCGCGAAAGGCCGTCTCGATCCAGTTGGTGTAGACGCGAAAGCCGTCCTCGCCGGTGAAGTCGCGCTCCTCCAGCACCGCACGGTGGAATGGGAGCACCGAGGCCACACCCTCAATCCGGAATTCGGCCAATGCCCGGCGGGCGCGGATCAGCGCCTCCTCGCGGGTCGCGCCGGTGACGATCAGCTTCGCCATCATGGAGTCGTAGAGGTCGGGGATCTCCGAGCCGGTCTCTACGCCGGTATCCAGCCGCACGCCAGGGCCGGAAGGTGCGCGGAAGCGCGTGATCAGCCCGGGCGTTGGCAGGAAGCCGCGGCCGGGATCCTCCGCATTGATGCGGAACTCGAAGGCATGGCCGCGCGGAGGGGGCGTTTGCGTCACCGACAGTGGCAGTCCGTCGGCAATGCGCAACTGCTCGATGACGATATCGACGCCGGTCGTTTCCTCCGTCACCGGATGCTCGACTTGGAGGCGCGTGTTGACCTCAAGGAAGGAGATAACACCGTTGTCTGACAGAAGGAACTCCACGGTGCCGGCTCCGGTATAGCCCGCCTCGGCACAAATTGCGCGGGCGGCATCGTGGATGCGGGCGCGCTGTTCCTCCGAGATGAAAGGAGCGGGAGCCTCCTCCACGAGCTTCTGGTTGCGACGCTGGAGCGAGCAGTCGCGCGTTCCTAACACCACGGTGTTGCCGTGGCTGTCGGCGACGATCTGCGCCTCGACATGACGCGGCTTGTCGAGGAACTGTTCGGCGTAGCACTCGCCGCGGCCGAAGGCCTCGGTTGCCTCACGCACGGCAGAATCGAAGAGCTCGCCGACCTCCTCCAGCTTGCCGGCAACCTTCATGCCACGCCCGCCACCGCCGAAAGCAGCCTTGATGGCGAGCGGCAGGCCCGCCTCCTTCGCAAAGGCAACTGCGTCTGCCGCCGAGGCGAGCGGACCGTCCGATCCCTTGACCAGCGGCGCGCCGACTTGTGCCGCAATCCGTCGGGCTTCGACCTTGTCGCCGAGCGCCGTGATCACCGCCGGCGCCGGCCCGACCCAGACGAGGCCGGCGTCAATGACCGCCTGCGCGAACTCTGCGCGCTCGGACAAAAAGCCATAGCCCGGATGGACGGCATCCGCGCCAGCACGGCGGGCGATGTCGAGGATCTTTGGGATGTTCAGATAGGTGTCCGCCGGGCGGCCAGGGCCAAGGCCAAACGCTTCGTCAGCCAACTCGGCGTGGAGCGAGTGGGCATCGGCATCGGAATAGATCGCCACAGTGGCAACGCCGTAGTCCCGCGCGGCATGGGCGATGCGAATGGCGATTTCGCCGCGATTGGCGATGAGAAGCTTTTTCATCGGTCGATTTTCCTGACGAGCGGGTCGAAGGCAGCAATGGCGTTGAAGCGGATGCTCGCGCCGATGGGGATCTGGCCGGCAAGATCGAGATGGTGGCGCTCAACGACGGCGATCACCGGATAGCCGCCGGTCAGGGGATGATCGGCAAGGAAGAGCACCGGCTGCCCGCTATGCGGCACCTGGATTGACCCAAGCGCAGCGCCCTCGGAAGGCAGCTCCGTGGCGTCGCGTCGCTCCAATGGCTCGGCGCCAAGAAGGCGCATGCCGACCCGGCTCGACTCCGCCGTCACCTGCCAGTCCTGCGATAGCAGCGTGGCTACGCCCTTTTTCGTGAACCAGTCCGTACGGGGCCCGAGAACCACGTCGAGCATTATGGTGTCGCCTGGCTTGGGCATTTTCTTGGGCACGGGCCGGAGGGGATCAACGGCGGCTGCAGGTTCGTTTGCCGGCACCAGCATGGCGCCCGTCGTGATCGGCTCTGGGCCGACCTTTGCCAGCGTGTCAGTCGCTGCCGAGCCGAGGACGGTGGCGACGATGAACCCGCCGCGCAGGGCCAGATAGCTGCGCACGCCTTTCGGGGGGAAGCCCAGCGTCAGCTCGTCGCCTGCGTCGAGCGCGAAGGGTCGGCCGAGAGGAGCCGGGAGGGTGCGGCCGTCTGCCGTGTGGATCGCAAGGGGTGCGGGCGCACCTGTGACGGCTAGCGTAACCGGCCGGTCCGCCTTGAGCGCAAAGCCGCCGAAAGTGATCTCAGTTGCTGCCGCCTCGCGTCGGTTGCCAACGCAAAGGTTCGCCTCGATGAGGCTCGTGCGATCGACCGCGCCAGATTCCGAAACACCCTGGTCAGCCCGACCGGGACGACCGAGATCCTGGAAGAGCGCCGGGCGATCGGCACGGGTGACCAGAAGGCCAGCAGAGGGGCCGAAGGCTTTCGCCGTCTTCTGCGGGCCTGCAGGAACGGAGACAACATCCCCTTTGGCCATCTCACGGAAGCGGACGCGGTCGCCGGGACCCAGGAGTGCCGCGCGAGGGCGTCTGGTGTCCCAAATTTTGAGGGGCGTGCGTCCAAGAAGCTGCCAGCCACCGGGACTGTCGGCGGGATAGATACCGCCGAATTTGCCGGCAAGAGCCACCGAGCCAGCCGGGATGCGCACGCGAGGGCTCTTGCGGCGCGGGACGTCAAAGGCGGGATTATCGCAGGTCATGTAAGCGAAGCCCGGCGCAAAGCCGGTAAAGGCGACGGTATAGGTCGCCTCCGTATGGCGGCGGATCAGGTCTTCCACTGTCCAGCCTTGGATTTCGGCGACATCGCCGAGATCCTCGCCGTCATAGGTGACGGGGATCTCGAAGGTCTCACCTTGCCGCGAGCTTTGGACCGACAGGTCAATCCCGGAGATGACGTCAATGAGATTCTCATAGTCGGCCAGGAGAGGATCGAAGCGGAACATCAGCGTGCGAGCGGCCGGCACGAGGTCGATGACGCCCGGCGGCCGGGCGGCGAGCAGGCCGTCGAGCAACGTCAATGTGGTAGCGAGATCCTCAAGTTCGACCAGGAAGGCGTCGATGCCCGCGGGCAGGAAGCGCAGGCGCTCAGCCATGGGCAAAGGCCTTGAGCTCGATGCCTCGGCTCACCAGCGTATCGCGCAGCGTGCGGGCGACAGCGACAGCCGCCGGCGTGTCGCCGTGAATGCAGATGGATTGGGCCTCAAGCGCGATGTCCGTGCCGTCGATGGCGATCATGCGGCTCTCGACGACCATGCGCAGCATGCGCTCCGCGATTGTCTGCGGGTCATGGATGACGGAGCCCGGCAAGCGCCGGCTGGCAAGGGTTCCGTCGGCGTTGTAGGCACGGTCAGCGAAAGCCTCGCAGACAACCGTGAGCCCCGCCGCGCGAGCTTGGCTGACGATCGGCGCGCCGGCGAGCGCCATCAGCTTAAGCGAAGGGTCAATGGCCTTGATGCCTTCGATGACATCGGCCGCCTGACGTGCATCGTGAGCAATCGTGTTGTAGAGCGCGCCATGCGGCTTGACGTAATGCACCCTTGTGCCGGCCGCTCTCGCAAGTCCCTGGAGCGCACCGATCTGAAAGATCGTGTCAGCTACCAGTTCGGCGCTGGTCGGATCCATGTTGCGGCGACCGAAGCCGACAAGATCACGGTAGCCAACATGCGCGCCGACCGAAACGCCCCGTCTCGCAGCTTCCTTCAGCACGGAAAGGATGCCCGCCGGATCGCCGGCATGGAACCCACAGGCGATGTTAGCACTGGTTACGATCGAGAGCATCGACGAGTCGTCACCCATCGGCCAGGGGCCGAAACTCTCGCCGAGATCGCTATTGAGGTCGATGGGTGTCATGTCATAGCCTGTCCCGACGACGGGTATTCTCTGTTGAATAACACCGTATTGATTGTTCAACAATAAGGATGAGCTTGCAGGTATGATGGCAGACGACAGAGCCATAGCGGCAGATGGCCAATCGCTCGCTGAACTCGTAGCGGCTAGCATTCGGGAGTTGGTCATTGCAGGTGAGTTCAGGCCGGGCCAGAAGCTCTCAGAAGAACAGATCGCTGCCCAATTCGGTATCTCCCGCAACACACTCCGAGAGGTTTTTCGACTGCTGACCAGTCAAAGACTGCTGAAGTACATTCCTAATCGTGGAGTCTTTGTTGCTGCACCGGACGAAGCCGCAGTCATCGACATCTACCGCGTGCGTTCGATCATTCAGAAGGGGGCAGCTCAAACCACAACGAGGGGGCACCCAGCTCTCGCGCGAATGCGACTGCTGGCCGAGCGAGGTCGTGAGGTGGGCTCGCAAGGCGACTGGCCGCAGGTCGGAACGATCAACATGGAATTCCACCGCGCGATGGTGGAGCTTTGCGACAGTCCCAGGCTCAGCGCCTGCTTCGACTTGGTACTCGCCGAACTTCGGCTTGCCTTCGCGCAGCTAGAAGATTCGGCGCACCTCCACAAACCCTATGTAGACCTCAACACATCTCTCGTTCGGGTGATCGAGGGCGGCGACATCCCATCCGCGGTTTCGCAGCTGGAAGGATATCTGCTTATGTCGGAAAGGGCGGTGCTTGCAGCCCTCCAACGTCGAAGAAAATGAGATCACCCTACCGCCGGTAACCGAATCGCGGGACGACTCAGAACTATGTGCCGGATTGACTTTTGTGCTTCCTGTCAAATTTTTGGAACGCTCACAAGCCTGACGCAAGCGATCGACGACCTCGTGTCGAGATCATCCTTGCCGAAGTGTTCGCAAGGGATTTTGTCAACGGGACAAGTCGATGGCAGGCTATTATGCATTACTCTTGAGTATCAAAGAAATGAACGTTCGATCGGCAATATGTGAACGTCCATTCAAGGGTGTACGCAGCGTCCTGCATCGCATCCAGAAAGTAAGTTCGAAACCAACCGGGCTCTAATCTCCCCTCAGTTTTTGATAGGCATCGTAGGCAGCTAATACGAATTCGACTGGATAGCATGGCCGGCTATGAAAGCGCGCCCGTAAATTGTTTCGTCGGGATACTCTGTGACAATGCTCGTAGGTAGGCTCAACGTGTCATCTGCCAAAATGATGCATAAGATACCATTGATCATCTGAAAATCGGTCTTGCCAAAATGCCTCTCAAAGAGGCTGATCTGCATAGAGTTGAACTCGACTAGATCCGGCAGTCGAGCAAGGCGCGCCGTCACCGCGTCGATGAGTACCTTTGCGGGGGGTGCCGAGCCAGCGTGGTACCGCATGATTAGGAAGAACCCCTTGGGAGCCATCCAATTCTCGAAATTGCGCGGGAGGCAACCGGAAAGCGGCCGCGTCCACTCATGAGATGGATAACCGTGGAGATTTAGTTTAGGGCGGCGCGAGGAGGCGCTGCAATGGTAAGCGGTGCGCCAAGGCACCTTGCAAGAGGCCGATGAACATGGAGTTTTCGCGCCATGACATTGGAACATGCAACGGGCGATATGGTCGCCGAGTTAAGCG
>NZ_JAMYQT010000103.1:0-7236 GCF_040320985.1 Mesorhizobium sp. M0571 | reverse complement strand
CCGCCCCCCCCCGCCCCCCCCGGGGTGGGCCCCCCCCCCGCCCCCCCCCCCCCCCCCCCCCCCCCCCGGGGGGGGCGGGGGCCCCGGGCCCGGAAAATCCACAAAGACCCGAACCATCGCGATTTCTGCCTTCGCGACGCTGGCTCTCGCCGCGGTTGCCGGCCTCTATGTCAGCGGTTTTATGACGCCTACCACGCCGAGCGCCGGCACGACATCGCTGTCCGCCCCAGAACCCTCAGAGCTCGCACCAGAGTCATCAAAGCCGGTCGCGACGGATAATGTTGCGAACGCCCCTAAGCCGCCAGAGGTAGTTCCACCCGCGCAGCCGCGAACGCAGACCACCGCATCGCCAACTGAAAATCAGGCAGAGGCGGCTGCGCCTCAACGGCCGCAGCCGAAAGAGTCGCCCAAGATGCTCCCACAAACCGGGGAAGCCCCGAAGCCATCAGCTAGCGCAGCGCTGCCGCCGGCCGAAAACGTACCGCCGGCAATTCAGCCCGATACCGCTGCCAACGCCAGCCCGAAGACGCTTCCGCCGCCTGACAAGCTCGTTCCAACCCCAACACCAGCCGAAAAAACGTCAACGCCGGCAGCGCCCCAGCCCGACGTCGCGGAGAGCCAAAAGCTGCAGCCGGCAGAGCCCGCCAAGATCCCCCTGCAAGCCAGGGAAACACCGAAATCGCCAGCAAGCGCGGCACAACCGCCGGCCGAAAAAATGTCGCCGGCAGTTCAGCCCGACATCGCGGCCGGCGACAGCCCGAAGACGCCTCCGCCGCTTGGCAAGATCGCTCCAATCGCTCCACCAGCCGAAAAAGCTTTAACGCCGCCACCCCGCCAGCCCGACGTTGCGGTGAGCCAAAAGCCTGAACGACAGGCCAGCCACCCGGCGGAGGCGAAATCGGCTACGCCCGTTTCCGAACCGGCTGCAGGCCAAGCAGATGCGACGGGCGCAAAGGGGCAGCAGGCCGACCAGCCGGCTGCCAAACAGCCAGGCCAGGCCACGGTCGCCTTGAACGTGCCCAAGCCGGAAGTTCCTCCGGTCATCGACGACATGGCGCAACGGGTCTCGTGGGTTCGCGACTTCAGCGGCGGCGACTGTTTCTATGCGGCCGTCACCTCGATAACCGACAAGACGGCGGCCATCGAAGGATTTGGAACGGCGGTTCAGCCATTCGAACAGATGCTGACTGATTTCCAGGCAAAGTTCCACGTTGAGCCGGACATAAGCGTGCGCCTCATCGAGCCAACCCAGTGCGAAGTCACCAACTTCCTGCGCTTTCTGGGCCAGACTGCGGTCGACAAGCCGCAGCTGGTTCTTGATCGAACATCGGTGCCGAACGGTACGCCGATCAGCGGCACGCTGGTGACGCATGGCGGGCTCATTTCCAGCGTGCTGCTGATCGACCACAAGGGCATGATGTTCAACCTCGACGACCGCATGGTCGTACAGTCGGACAAGGCTACCTTCAGCATCCCGATCGGCCTCGGCGCGGCCGACAGGGCTGCAGGCAAGGCCGTGCCGCAGATCATCATGGTGATCACCGGCCCCCAGGATATTCAGGCGGCTGCGTTCTCCACGCCGGTGCCTGCCTCGCAGCTGTTGCCCAAAATTCTCGAAGAAATCGAGACCAACGGATCACAGTTCTCGGCCAGTGCCAAATATTTCCGGCTCGGCGGGTAGCATGGGCGTGCAATGGAACTCTGCCGCTCGCGTTTGCCCCGCTCGTCTGCCGGCCTGCCCGTAAAGCAGCGTGATCGGGCTCGCGCCTTGCTTGCCTTGACAGGCCGCATGAGGCTTGCGGTGGTTTCGGCCGCGGCATTCCTGGCCGTGCTCTCATGCAACGAAGCGCGCGCCGAATTCACGGTCTGCAATCAGACGCTCGACGTCGTCAACCTCGCCGTCGGCCAGACAATCGACAATGCCGACCAGACCAATGGCTGGTGGACCATCGGCGCAAATCAGTGCGTGAACGTCATTCGCGAGGAACTGACGAACCGCTACATCTACATCTATGCCACGGACGTTTTTGGCCACGCGATCCTGACCGGGTCGACCGAAATGTGCATCGAGCGGCGACGTTTCTCGATACGCGGCATCGAGGAGTGCTGGCAGCGCGGCCATATCGCGGCGCGATTTGTTGAAGTCGATACGCTTGAACAGGTGCGGTGGACGTTTTTCCTGACCGGAAGCAGTCCGTGACGCACGCGATCGACACCAGCTTCAAGGCGAAAAAGCAGGCGCGCGCCGCCCTTCGCCGGCGCACACTTTGGCGCCGGCTTATCGCCGGCTTCGCCTTGATTTTCCTGTGTTCGATCGCCGTCGGCTTCTACCTCACCGCGGACTATTGGTCGTTTGGCGACGAAGACGAGGAGTTGCACGCGGTGGAAGGAGCGGATGATGTGCCGGCCGATGCATCTGTCTATGTGCCTGCCATTATCGGTCTAGCGGGGGACCCTATGTGGATCACGCTCGCACCCGATAGCGGCGCAGCAACGAAAGGCCGCGTGATTCCGCGTCCGGCAGAACTCGACCAGGCCGAGGTTTCGCCACAGATCGAGATCCTGTCCGACGTCATGCTTAGCGCCAGCGAAAAATTCATGACGACGATACCGTCGACGCAGGAGGATTTTGCATTTTTCCAAGCGCAACGAAAGACCGCGCCCGCGCCCTCCAGCGATCTGCAGAACGACCTTGAGCCATCTCCTGCCGCGGGTGAGCTCGCGCCGGCTTCGGATCAACAGGCAGGTACGGACGATCCCGAAGCCGGCTGGGGTGAAACAATCGATGCAGGCGATGCAGCCCTTCCCGCATTCCAGAAGACCCAGATCGAAAACAACACCAGCGTCGCAACTGTCATGAATGAGTATCAGCGGTTCGAGGCCACCGAAGACACTTTCGTGAAGATCCTCAACAATCGCAGTTTGGACAGCGTTGCGCTCGATGCGCATTTCTCCGCCGACGACGCCAGGCTGGCAGGCGAGGCCCTGAAGGCGGTCTTCAGCCGGGACGGCCTGGATCCGGGTTATGTCGTCGCCCTGCGTGGATACCGGCCGAACCGCGAGACGACAACTATATCCCTCATGCAGGTGTCGATCTACGCCAAGAACGTTTTCGTCGGCACGCTGACGCGCAATGCCGCAGGCGTGTTCGTCTCGGGGGTTGATCCTTGGGTACGCGAAGATCTGTTCAACTACTCGGGTGCGCCGGAGGAAGGCGCACACAAAAGGCAATATCGTCTGCTCGACGCGATCTACTCGACAGCGGCACGCAACAGCGTTCCGACCGGCGTGATCGGCGAAGCGATCATGTATCTGTCGAGAGGACAGGATCTGGACGCTTTCGCAAGCGAGGACCAGCGTCTTGTGCTGATCTATTCGCAGACGCCGCGCGGCAGGGACCAAGGCGCCGGGCGGGTGCTGTATGTGGGTGTCCAGGGGACGACGAAAAGCCTCGACTGTTTCGTCTTCCAGCAGGGCGATGGTCAGTTTGCATGCGTCACAGGCGACGACCAGGTTCGTTCGCTGACGGTCACCAACGGCATGCTCACGCCAGTCAACGGGGTCTTGACGTCCACCTTCGGGCCTCGCAAACATCCAATTCTCGGGACCGTTCGCATTCACAAGGGCGTCGACTGGGCGGCGCCCGTAGGCACGCCGATCGCAGCGGCCTTTGATGGCGAAATTACCTTCCAGGGCGACGGAGGCGGCTACGGCAATCTGGTCAAGATTTCGCACGGAAACGGGCGCGAGACGCGCTACGCTCATATGCAGAAATTCGCAATCGAGGGCGGCGTCGGCACCAAGGTGAAGGCTGGCGACATCATTGGCTATATCGGCACCACCGGCCTTTCGACCGGACCGCATTTGCATTTCGAACTCTACCAGAATGGCGCGGCGATCGACCCACTGGGCACGGTGACCGCGGTCGCTTCGGATCTTTCCGCCGTGGAAACGCTCACCGACCGTATCGTCCATGTCGAAAGTGGCGGCAGCGCCCGTGCCAAGAACCCAAATTCTTCAGCGACAGGCGCCGGCCAATTCATCACAAAGACCTGGATCCGGATGATGAACACTTACCGCCCCGAACTTGCACGCACACTCTCGACCGCCGACCTGCTCGCCCTGCGATACGACGCCACGATCTCGCGCGAGATGGTTCGCAATCTGGCGCGAGAAGGCGAAGCCTATCTTCGGACGCGCGGCCACCAGATCACAGCCGGCCGGCTCTATCTCTGCCATTTTCTCGGCATGGAGGGCGCGCATCAGGTGCTGTCGGCATCGGGTTCGGCGCAATTGAGCGCCGTGCTCGGGTCAGCCGTCATACAGGCCAATCCCTTTCTGACCGGCAAGACAGCCAGCTATGTCGTGGACTGGGCCGAAAGGAAGATGGGTCGAAAGCTAAGCCCAGCCACAACCACGGCGGGCCAGCAGACGACGACCACCACGGAGGTCCGGCAGACATCGCCCGAGTTCGCGAAGTACAAACAGGCGATCACGGCGATGCTGAGCTCTGTTCAGAATGCGCTTTGAGCCTGTGCATGGCCCCGGCAAATCGTAACCGGCTTTCGGTACACGCACACAACTGGGTTTCCGTCCAACGAGTGCTAGACTTCGACCTTGTTAGCAGAGGTTTTTCTGCTCTGCGCGCTATCGAACCGTGGCCAAGATCACATACGCCACGGCCATTTTCGGGTAGAAGCGACCTGTCGCTGACAAGACATAACATGTGCAAATAGAGTTCACTGCGACGTCTCCAACTTGCCGCCTCGAAGGAGGCCCTGTAGCTCACGGCGGCGGGTCCTGCCTTTCCTTCCGCCGCTCTGGCACACGGTCGCTGGCAAAACCTTGACGGCCTTAGAAGCAGGAGTGCCCGCAAAGCTCATTGAAGTCGGAGCTTGGCGCGCTTTCGGCACCAGCCTCGACACCTCGAACGAGTGGCATGACCGCAAGCGAAGGAGCGACATCCTCCCAACTGAGCCTCAGAGAAGGTGTGCTTCTCGGCGCACCACCCCGGCTTCGGCTTACTATCCTGACGGCCGTCCGCACCGACGAGGCCAGAAGCGCGACATGGGATGAGTTCGATCTGGACGCAGCGCTGTGGACGATACCTGCAGCGCGGACGAAGACTAGCAAGGAACTTCGCGTGCCACTGGCCGAGCCTGTCGTTGCGTTGTTGCGTGCAGCCATCCGGCATCCATGGAATACCCGCCTCGGGCGCATCTCTTCAAAAACCACCGCCGAACCAACGGCGGCCACTCCTTTAGGGAACAACCACTTTGAGCATCCTATGATGCAAGACCCGAGCCGCCAGACTGCGGGAACGTCATCGCGCGCGTCGACGTAGCGCTCAACGATGATGTGAGGATGTTCAATCTGAAACTCTCTCGGCGGCCAGACGGGGGCCACAGCCTGTTTGCGCCGAACGCCCTCGGCGGCCGCGTCGTCACTTTCTCACGCCCACTTGTTGCCGAAATCGCCAGCGCCGCTATCGCCGCGCTCATGGAGCCGACGCCGCATGACCGCACCGCAGCCTGAGGCGGCAGAGTTCGACCTGGAAAAGCGCTCGAGAGTGGCAGTCCGACCGCGGTGGCACTCACGTAGTCGATCCCGACGGCGCTGCTTGTGTTTACAATTTTGTAAGCACGATCGGGCATCTCTGAAATTTTTCAACCCGTTGGTTGAAGGGTGTGCAGCAGTCCATCCGATACAGCCTAGAAGACGGCGAACCATTAGCTGCCAACGACAACGATCCACTTCCCTTCATCAACCCTGTAGACTGGCAAGGCATGCCGGTCCCGACTCGGGAATGGTTTCTGGACGGGCTGATACCGCGTCGCCAGATAACGATTCTTAACGGCGATGGTAGCGTCGGAAGGTCCCTCTTGGCACTACAGATTGCGGCGGCGAGCGCGATGGGGTGCGAAACGGTTGGGCTTCGGCCGATGACCAGTCGAGTGATGTACTTAGGCGCTGAGGACGAAAGTGACGAATTCCACCGCCGACTAGCCGCCATAACGTACGAACATCAGCGCAGCCTGTCAGACATGTCGGATTTTCGCCTTCTCCCCATGGCCGGCCGCGACGCTTTGCTTGCCGTTCCGAACAAGGCTAGCGTAATGCAGCCGACCGAAAACATGGTCAAGCTGGTGGAGGGACTTATCGAATTCCGCCCCGGCTTTTTAGTGTTGGACACGTCAGCGGACCTCTTTGGGGGCGATGAGATAAAGCGCAATCACGTCCGCCAGTTCATCGGCATGCTCCGCAAGCCGGCCATCGAATTGGACATGGCCGTCCTTTTGCTCTCCCACCCGTCGGTCGCGGGTATGCAGACCGGCACTGGCTCGTCCGGTAGCACCGCCTGGAATAATAGCGCCCGATCGCGGCTGTACCTCACCACGGCAAGCGGAGACGGGGCAGACCCAGATGTTCGTATCCTTACCACCATGAAGGCCAACTACGGCAAGAAGGGCGGAGAGATACGCATGCGCTGGCAAGAAGGTGTGTTCGCGTTGGATGACGGCAAGCCGTCCGCTGTTGCCGGTATTATAAGCAGACGCGCTGACGAGACGTTCAAGAAGCTGCTGTCAACGTTCAATCGAACTGGCCAGACCGTTTCCGACCTCACTGGCACAAATCATGCGCCTGCGAAGATGGCCAAGCACACCGATGCCGGCGGGGTATCAAAACGCCAATTTGCTCGACGCGACGCAGCGCCTTTTGGAATCGGATGAAATCAAGATTGTTATGGACGGCCCGCCTTCTCGACAGAGAAAGCGGCTCATCTTGGCATCTGAAAATTACGGTGCGGCATGATTCCACCGCGGCCTTCCACCGGACTACTCCCGCCACACCATCGCCTTCAACCGACCTAGCCACCACCACCCCTTATACCCCGCTGGCGGTGGAAGCACCTACCGCCGGTGGAATCCGGCGGGCACTTCGACACACCAAAACAAGAAACGAGGAGAACACGAATGGAAATTGAAATGATACCGCTCAGCAATCCGATCGACGCGCTTCATCCTGACAACGGTAAGAGTGTAAAAATCGTCGGCACCGACGGCTCCTGCGCCTTCGGGCCGAAGTTAATTGTAAGCGCCACGCCGCTCCCCTCGTGCGGGGCATGAGGTGAATGTGCGAAGAATCCCCCCGATCGCGAGAGACGGAGGGCCTACGTGGGAGCAGACGGCAAAATGGACGTCGATTTGGACGTCCCAACAGCTGGCTACGCAGGCC
>NZ_JAMYQT010000102.1:0-7455 GCF_040320985.1 Mesorhizobium sp. M0571 | reverse complement strand
GCCGGCGGCTCAATCGTCCTGTCGCTCCAACCGGCGGTTGGTGGACGCGTTGCCGCTGTTGCGCTTAGGGTTGGTTACGGTCCGCGCTCACTTGGCAAGCCCACCCCCCGCATCCCCCCGCCTGGTGCAAAGCGTTTGATCGGTCCCGCCGTTCTGGCAGTGCGGCGGGACTTTTTTGCGGTCCAGGTGGAGCATCGGCGCGCGGGGAAGGCGCGGTGCACGCAGCACCCTTTTCTCATCCAACGTACGTCGGTGGCGCGCTGAAGGGTCTCAAACGTCGGTCTGCCGCCGGAGCTCAACTAGCTGGACTATTGCTCGACCGGAAGCGGCTCGTGCTGCGGCTCAGCGTGATGGAACACCTGTCCAAGATCGCGCGCGTCGAACGTTTGGCCGCAGACTGGGCAGTAGACGAAGTGCTTCGATTCGTCCTCTACCGGCCCGTCATGCGGCCTGCCCTCATAGCCTGTCGCGATGTTGTCGGTTCTAATCCGGGGCAACGACAAGTCACAGGAGCGGAAGAAGCTCGAACGCCGAGGCTTTACCCCAAGCCAGATCAACGCCGAGATCAGCCGCTATGCGACGGCGATCAGCCGCATCCTTCGCTCTCAAAAGCAATATGGCTCAACACCGGATAGTGCCGCATGAGCGAGGGAGCGAGCATATCCGTCCGCGAAGCGGAACGGAGTGGGGGTGTGGGGCCCCCGCCCCCACGTCTTCCTTATGTTGGCGCTAACGCCGCGCGCGCGATGGCAGCAACATGCAGCGACCAGTAGCGCTGTCCGCCTTGGTAGGTGCGAGCGTTCAGCGCGGTTGGTATGCTGCGAAGACGTAACCTTGCACCTCGACTAAGGCGATCGGTCCTTTGGGAACAGTGCCGTCGGTATGGAAGATCGCATCGGCACTGTCCTTCCAGCCCTGATTGAAGAGGCCCGTACGCGCAACGATCGCCTTCAAAGCCAAATCGTAGGTGATAGGCTGGTCGCGCAGCCACGGTCCGAACTCGCGATGAGGCACTGACGGCGTCCGGGTGCTCGCGACGTCCTGCCTCAACCGCGCAAGCGCGTCATCATCGCCGGCGAGCGCCATAGCCAAACCGGGAGCGCTTATTCTCCACGGAGCACCGGGCATTGTCTGGTTTTGAAGACGGTGCTTGATCACCAGCCGCCTGAGTGTGTCTTCGCTTACGTTGTAGTCGTGCCTGAACAGATCAATGGCCCTCTGGACCGTGATCGCCTCTGCCCGTGGGACGTAGAGCGGCCGAAGCCGTTCGCCTGTTTCTGGCGCTGTTTTGACAGGGAGCGCATTGGTCATTCGGCCCATCGCGCTTTTCTGCGGCCCGCCGTTTCGCCCGACATCAGGGAACGATATCGCCCCCCATGTATTAGAAACCCATGGACACTATGGAAACCCACGGCCACGGGATGGCGGCCGATCTTTTGACATCGGAAGTTGCCAATGCCAGGCAGCGCATCCACCGGACCGAGCTCGCGCTTCAACGCAGTGAAGAAATGCTGGCCGAAAATCTCGCGCTGTGCAGCAGGATACGAACTGCGGTCGAGGCCGCAGACCGCTTGGTGAAGATCGATCCCGCCAGCTTTGAAGGACGTCGTGCGGGTTGAACTGGGCCGGCGTTTCATTCGTCGCGACCTTCAGGCCACCCGGCGCCACCGCTCGCGCTCAAGCACGGCGGCAACCAGGTCGACAGACGGCGAGCGCGGCTCATCGTGCGCGGCCTGGTGCTCGGCGAGGAACCTGTCATCGGGCATGCGCTCCACTGCCTCGGCGACATGCGCTTCGACTGGTCGATCCAAGCGGCGGCGGAACGAAATGCGTCAGCTTTGGTCATCCGGGACCGAATAGTCTCATTTGCCGATAGCGATCCCTCGTGAGGCGCCGGAGGTGCACATAGAGGATGCCGGCAAGGGCATGCCCCTGATGAACGCGGCCGCGCAGCTCATTGACGATTGCCATGTATGCGCCGAGCGGGATCGCGTCGAAAACCTCGAGCACAGCAGCCATGTCTTGCTACACCAGATCCGGACAGGCCCGCGGCTAGTCCGAGACGGCCGGTCAAGCTGCTTTCCTCAATCAGGGCATGGTTGCCGCGGCCGTCAGATCTCTACGTCGAACTCGCCATAGAGCGAGTCAACTCGCGTCGGCGTCTCCGCATGATCGACGCACGATGTTTGCACAAATGTAACGGCCGCTGCAAGAGTGATGCACGATGGACAGTGGTGGGGCACGCATTGACGAGATGTCAAGCGTTCAGGATTTTCGCTTCCTTGGCGGCGCTGAGAAATGCCACGCGCGCTATCTCCGGTGCGCTGCCGCCGCCGAGCACTTTCATGCACGCCATGCGAGTCTGGATGCGGCGCCCGGTTTCTCCAATGGGCCAGCGGTAAAGCAGCATTTCGGCGGCTTCGCGGGTGCTCGAAACACTGACTTTGCCCGAGGACAGCAAAACGGTCACGGGCTCTTCGAACGTGCCGACGTCTCGTTCGCAGGTCATATGCTGGTCTCCTTTCGCAATCGCCCCAAGACCTTACGGGTGAACCATCCGTTCCGTTGCGTCACGTTTGTCCCGGTGGGCGAACATTCTGTGAGGATGGGACCTCGTCCAGAGCGCGGGCTTGATCGCTCAGACTAGACTCGCCAACGCGTTGCGGTCCTCAAATGGCGAGAACCGTCCTTATCGTTACGAGCCCGCTATGCCTTGGTCAGTTGCCGGCGCTGAGATCGGAGACCGAAGTCAATACTCATTTCTGGGGATGTCCCTTTGCAGTTAATTATGAGAATCGCATGTCAATCATTTCAGTTGGTTAGCTGTGCGCTTAGTTTGAAAACGTGCACTTAATTTGATAATCATACCGGGCCATTCGCATTTAATGTGAGAAGCAGCGTCGGCAACGTAACGGGGTCGAATTTCCCAAGACAGGGTATGAAAATTCAAAGAATTCATGACCTTCACGCTGATGCGATTGCAGTTAAATTGAGAATCCGGGCTGCCCCATTCTCGCAATTAATTGCCAAACCTAACCGAAGCGACCGCATTCTCATCATTAACTGCCAAGCGACACTACGTTGCAGTATCGTCGGTTGAAGTCGGAGCGTTGAAAATTTATCCCTCACGCACAGTTCTCGAATTTACGATCCTCGTTCTTTTGCTACTCATGGCGTATCGGATCGCCTATCTTGTTGCGCGGAGTATATAAGCGCGTCCAAGAAATGCAGGGCCGGCGCCAAGGGGCAAGCGCCCATAGGAAAGCCCGCTGCCGGTTCGACAGCGGGCTTACAGGACACCCTTGGAGTGTGCGGCTACATCCACGACCACACACGATCATAATCCACGATGAGCGGATAGTTCCCGACAATCTCCACCGGCCCGACTGCATCAGTGATTTCTAATAGTTGATGCTTGCGGCAGGTGGTGCCCTCCATCGCCTGCCGAAGATCGGTGTCCTCCGATCGGCCCGCGTGAAGTCATGTCGAAAAGGCTGTAGGCCAGCGCAGAAAGCAAATCGTTGGCGACTGTTGGCAGCTTCGCATGGATGCTGATCACTACAGCGACGCTCATCCCGGCGAAGAGCGAATCCAACTTGTCTTGGATTTCAACGATGACGTTGAAGAGGTGATGATCGCTGCCGGTATCGATGAAGAGAAAGCGGCTTAGCTACATTTCTTCCAGCGCGCCGCAGCTGCCGTTCTGGCAATCTCAGAGCGCTGTTCTGGCGTGAGTGCTTTGAGGCGGCCTTGCCACCGATAAGCCCGCCCTTGCGGGCACTGGCGAGTGGCTTTTTGTCCTCAGTCTCGCCTGTCGCCAGATCGACAATCGACTTCGCCAATTGGTTTGGGTCGCGCGGGCGCTTGGGGGGTTTAGGTCCGGTTGGCAACGTCATCCCCCTCCACGGCACGCTCAAGATCATACAGTTCGGTCAAAGTGCCGTCGCTGGCGTAAATGCTGAATTTGATATTGCCCGCTTTGAGTTCGCGCGCTTGGCTTACGACCTGCCTGCTGGACAAGTCGTTGATCACTAGGACGTTCGGCTCCTTGCCAAGTTTTATGGAATAACTCACCGTCCTGCTTCCCATGCGTTTCGCTAAGCATATAGGAGTTCGGCCCGAACCGCGACAAGCGCGGCGTCAAATTTCAAACTGACCCACTACCCGATCTTGCAAGCGAAGAACTCGGCAAGGCGACGCTCGATGAGCGGGTGATGGCCGCGATGCGGCGGGTGCCGCGGCATCTCTTCGTTCCAGCCCCGGTCGCCCCTTATGCCTACCAGGACATGCCGCTGCCGATCGGCTTTGATAAAACCGTCTCGCAGCCCTTCATCGTCGCTCTCATGACCGATTTCCTTGCACCGCAACCGCACGAGGCGGTACTCGAGATCGGCACCGGCCTGGGCTACCAAACCGCAATTCTCGCGGAGCTCGCCGGGCAAGTTTGGAGCGTCGAAATCATCGAGGAATTCGCAAGCCGTGCGGAGGCTCTCCTGCAGGAGCTAGGCTTATCCAATGTCGGCATTCGTGTCGGAGACGGGTCTCGCGGCTGGCCCGAGCACGCCCCATTCGACAAGATCCTGGTCACGGCGGCGGCTGAGCAGACACCGCCGGGTTTTCTGAAGCAACTCAAGCCGGGGGGGACGGCTGGTTCTGCCTTTGGGATCTGAAGAAGCACAGTTTCTGACTATCATCGACAAGGATGCGGCAGGGCAGCTCGGGACTCGGAAACTCATCCCGGTTCGGTTCAGCCGGCTCGAAACGGTCTAATGAGGGGTGCGGCTGCGCGGAGCCGTGCTGGAAGATCAGGATAACGCGCGCCGCATCGATCACACGGGCGCTGAATGGCATCGCCGATCTTTTGACGTCCATGCCCGCTACTCGTGGAGCACGCCTGCAGCCACCGGTCGCAGCCGCTGGCGATCATGCCGGCGCGGTCGTATTGCGCGCTTCTCAAAGACCCTTATCCAGCCTACTGTGTGCCTACCAGAGGGCAAATGGGTCGCTGATCTGGGAAATGACGGCCAAAGGCTCAAGGAATTCGCCCAGTGGCCAACACGTGGCGGGCAGGAGGTAACGATGGATCTCAAGGACAGGCGCATCTGGTACGGCGTGGTAGCCGTGATCGTGGTATTGGTCGTGATTGCGTATGCGGCTGGTTGGTTTGGCGGCACACCGATACCAGCGCCGCAGCAGTGAGAGCGATCGTCATTCTCGCTTGGTGGCAGCTGACTGGTCAGTCTCTAAAGGTCGAAGGAAGGGATCCGTGATCGGCTGTTACGCTGGTTCGGCTACCATCCTGACGACGCACAGCCTGGACCGTTTTTGAGCGCAATCCGCAACACTCCGCCATCGGGCCGGGTAACTTCGACAATGGTTTCGACGCGGACAAACTGGGGACTGTCAGGATTCTGTGCGCGAGGCCGGTTTCGTCTTTGGCTGACGAACCTTTCGCCGAAGACGACGGCGAACTGGACCTTTGCCTCGAACCATTCGCGCGGCGGTCGTTTCCATTCCTCGGCCGCATGGTTCAAGACCAGATATAGCAGCTTCATGGCCGCGTCGTCGTTGGGGAAGTGTCCACGTGTTCGAACGGCGCGGCGCAGCTTCGAAATCAGGCTTGTCGATGTCATCCGTCGTGTAGATGATGCGGCGCACGCTTTCGGGATAGGCGAAGAATGGCACGACGTGTTGCCAGTTGCGCCGCCAGCTCTGAGTGATCGCAGGATATCGCTGGCGCCAGAAGCCGACCTCGAACTCCTCCAGCGCCTTCATGCCGGCTTCGGGTAGTGTCTCAGTTTGAAATAATGCGGAAACGCCTATCGCGTTTTGATCCTCTAGGCGAAAGCGCCTATGCTTAGCGCAAAGCATGGGAGCAACAATGGCCTACACTGTCATCTGGTACGGAAGACAGAGCATTGTGGACAAGGAGTTTTTCGACTCCGAGAAGGCCGCGAAAGACCATGCAATCTCCATGTTCCAGACTCGAAAGGGCGACGATGGGATCGTATCCGTTGAAGTTCGCAAGGACGATGGAACTGTCGTTTTTAGCCATGCGGAGAACTAGGAATGCCTAAAGGCCAGAAGCGCCCCGCCGACGTGATCGGCAATGCCGTCCGCGTCATGCGCATTGCGACTGGCGAGGAAGCCGACGACCTGATTGACGACGGCAAAGACCCTGCCGCGAAGGCACTCGGTGCGAAGGGCGGAAAGAAGCGCGCCGAGAACATGACGCCAGAGCGGCGGGCCGAGATCGCGAAGAAGGCGGCGGAAAGTCGCTGGCGGCACCGCTCCGAATAATTTCCGGAATATTTTTCTTGATTTTGTCGTCGAGGCGTGAAGCGCGCATTGCTCGGGACGTAGAGGCGAAACTCAAAGAGCAGGAAAAATCTGTGCGCCTTCGGGAGAGAATCCCGATTGGTGGCGTTCGATTAGGCGTGGGTATCGCCGACGAAAAGCAGGTTCGCACAGGCTGGGTCCGTGTTCTCTACGAAAATGACTTTGACATGCGAGAAACCGGATCGGAAACATTCGTGGTCATGGGGTGTCCCTCGGGATTGGTCCGATGGCGATTGGGACGGCCTTATTCTTCCAAAACTAGCTGAATGGGCCAAGCTGACTTGGGGGGAGATTGACCGCCCATCCTCGGATTCCGGCCATAAGATGTATCACAACATGGACACGGCAGAGATTTGCGACGAAGCCCAATATCGAATGGTTGAAATCGAGCGTTATGCAGACGTGATTTTCCGGTTCCGCCTTGGGAACAAACGTCGGCTGTGGGGCCATCGCATAGTCCAGATGGCCGCGGATCTCGCGCACGCTCATGCCGCGTGCATACATTGACACGATCTTGGCGTCGAAATCGGGAAAGCGGCGCTGATACCTGGCGATCAGCTTCGGGTCGAAGGTTCCCGCCCGGTCGCGCGGAATCGACAGCGTCATCTTCGATGTGCCGGTCAGCACCGTCTTCGTCGAATGGCCGTTGCGTCGATTGGCGCCGCCCTCGGCGCGTTCGTCCTTGAGGTGCTCGTCAAGCTCGGCCTTCAATATCCGCTCCGACAGCGCCTTCTTCAGGTCGTCCAGCAACCCGTCCTTGGCAAACACCTCATTCGGATCGCGGCCCGCAAGCAGCTGGTCCAGAAGTTCCTTCTCGATAGCCATGTGATGATTCTCTCCTTTCCATCATCATGACCTCGCGCACAGAATTCCTGACAGTCCAGACAAACTGCGATCCTGCGGAGTAGCCAGGCGCCAGGTCATGCCGGAAGTCGTACACTGGAGCCACAAGGGCCCCAACGACCGGGCGGAGAACTCGCATCGGCCCGGCCTTCAGCGGTTTCGAAGCTCATCTGCCACTCGCTTGATCCCGCTGCCCCGGCCAGCAATGGGGCTGGGGCAGTCCAGTACAGACTCTGCCCATCGATCACCTCGATCGGCACGGACTCCAGACCG
>NZ_JAMYQT010000101.1:0-8608 GCF_040320985.1 Mesorhizobium sp. M0571 | reverse complement strand
TGTCCTCGTCGATGCGCGTGACCTCGCCTTTCAGGTCGATTTGCTGGCCTCGGTTCACCTTGGTGTGGTCGATGATGGAATGTGGGAAGTCGTAACCTGGGATAGAGACGCTTACGCGGTCCTCTGTTATCCTGCCATGGCAGTAATCGCCACCTGGTCACCAATGCCTATTCCCCGAGCCATGCCATCGATTCTGGTGCGGGCAGCGTCTTCTTCAAGAGGCTCTAATATGCGCCCGCCATCCTAAGGCTGACCTACGACCAGAGTTACAAAAGTTGAACTTCATCGGGGAACACTCCTTCTGTCTGCCTGTTGGATTTGCCAGCGCACCCCGCGCATTCAGACAGGAGAAAGAAGATGAAACGCATCCTTTTGGCTTCGGCCTTGCTGGCGGTGTCGGCCGGGCTTTCCTTTGCCCAGACGACGAGCGGAACTTCGAGCGGAACCTCGACGAGCGGAAGCTCGACCACGACAACCATGCCCAGCACGACGGATCAGGGCACCGGCACGACGAGCAGCGGGACCAACCTGTCCGGCGATCAAGGCACTGACACGACCACCACCAGCGGCACCACAAATCCGAACTCGGCCAGAGACTGCGCGCCCGGCCAGCAGACTGGCAGCGCTCAGCAGGCGGCGCCAGGTCAGCAGGACACGACGGCCAACACCGCCGCGCCGGGCCAGGTGAAAAAGACCGACGAAGGTTGCTGATTGGCACATCGGCACAGGTTGGAATCACCAGCGTGCGGCTGGCCAGTCTCCCCCGACCACCGCCTGAACTCAACTCGGCTGGCGAGCAAGTTGCCGCCAGCCGCCCCGCGGGTTTAAGGCTTGCAGCGGTCGATTCTTCGTGGATGTGCAGCCGCTGTGGGGGGTCCGTCGCCTCTCCCTCACCGGCGGCGGGCTCCTTTCGCGAAGGCGGTGTTGGTCAGAGACACCTAGAACCTTATACCGCATCCAATTTAGAGCTAGTTGTCATTGGGGGGAGTAATGTCCCCTCCTCTTTTGCAGCAGCCAGGAATGCCTTGCGGGCCTCCTCAGGTTCCATCTCGTCGAATATCACGGCCATGCAAACGCGCACCGCGAGGTCCCAGCAAGGGCCACGCTTGGTCCACTTCATCAGCTCCTCGCCGGCTGTCTCGGCGTTGTTGACGTTGTGGATGATCCCGAGACGCTCGGTCTTGACCGGGACCGGAGGGTTGAACCAGTGGAGAGCCATGCGGTCACTCTTTGTCGACCTTATCAAGTTCCTCCAGCAAATACCTTTGCTCAGCCCGCAGTTCCCGTTCTACAGGCAGATTTAGCAGGTTGCGAAGGTAATTGCGGATTACCTCTGACTAGTGAAAATGGCGCAGGACGGCGCGCTTCCGTTGCGATGCCACAGTGACTGAAGTTGGCTGACAGCTATTCGCGACCGTCGAAAGCCACGCAGAGGCCCATGGCAGTTGCTGCCTCGACGATCGCCTCGGTTAGCTCTTCGTCGGAGGCCACCAAATAAGGCGCAGCCTCCCGAGCTTCGCGTAGTGCCGCTTTGATCGAGACCGTGTCGCGACGGTCCGCCCTGTTGAGGAGTACAGTGATTGCTTGCTCTAGAAGCGGACCGACCCTTCGCGCGACGCTCATCCAGCCCTCCCCAGGGACACGCCGAAGGGGACTCTACTCCCTACCTGACCGACATCAACGCCATGTACGAATCGTACAATTGGACACCTCGAACTACCGGCATTTCCAGAGTGGGTGGTGCGACAATGAGGTTGCGAACAGCCTGACGCGCGGCGGGCGCTGGATTTCGGTCGTTGGGGCTGATGCTGGTTGCCGATTTCGGCATCGCGGCGGCGTTTTCCGCCGCTCTCGCCGTCAGGCGAACGCAGTTCGCCCTTGGTGCCAGACGAAGCGGGTGAGATTGTAGGCGAGGTTGGCCATGCCGATCTTGGTGCAGGCGCGAGCGATGCCGATCGTGCGGACAAACAGGCCCATGCGGGATTTCTGCTGCGCGAAGACGTGCTCGACGAAAGCGCGGATCTTTGAGCGCCGGCCATTGGCCCGTGCCATCGCCTCGCTCATCGGCGGCCTTTCGGCTTCTTGTGATGAATGTCGGAGACGTAGCCGTTCTTGTCCAGCCACGCCTCATTCTTCTTCGAGCGATAGGCGGTGTCGGCCCATACCGTCGAGCCGGTGTTGTTCTTGTCCAGCACGTTGCGAAGCTGCGCCCCGTCCCAAGCCGAGGCGCCGGTGACGTTCCAGCCGCGGATGAAGCCGTGGCGACGATCGATCGAGGCATGGTTTTTGTAGCCGAAGGCGGGAACGGCGATATCGCGCTGCTTCGTCTTTCCCTCCTCATCGGCCTTGGCCTTCGAGAACTTCACGGTCCAGCGCGCGTCCCGGTCTTCTGGCGCAGCTTGGCTGGTTTCTTCTGCCACTCGTCCGGCACCTTTCCTGCCTTGATGTCAGCCTTTTCAGCACCGGAATTGCGTTGCTTCGGCGCCGCCACGATCGTGGCATCCACGATCTGGCCACCCATCGCCAGATAACCGGCCTTGGTGAGGTGCTTGTCAAAACGGGCGAACAGGTTGTCCACCGCCCGGGCCTGCGTGAGGTGCTCCCTAAACAACCAGATCGTCTTGGCGTCGGGCACCTTGTCGCCGAGCCCCAACCCGAGGAAACGCATGAAGGAAAGCCGGTCTTGGATCTGAAACTCGGTCTGATCGTCCGAGAGACTGTAGAGCGCCTGCAGAACCAGGACCTTGAACATCATCACCGCATCAAAGGGCGGCCGGCCGCCTTTGGCGCCATCGGAGCGCTTCAGCGCCTTGGCCAGCGGTTTCCGGAAAACCTCCCAAGGCACCACCGCGTTCAGCTTCTCCAGTGGATCGCCGGCCGCGCTCAGCCGGACATAACGCTCGTCAATGTCCCAGAATCCAGCCTGGCCTCGCATCCAACGCCTCCGTGCAAATCACCAGGCGAAGTGAATCAAAATGCGGTCTCGATTGCCAGGTTTTTCGAGGTGTCCAATTGGCACGGTGCTAGGCCGCAACGGTCAGCAATTTTTGGCTAGAGTTTCTGATCGGGTGATCGGATAATTGGCTCGCGCGAAGACCCCCCTCTCGACCTATAGAGCGCGCTTCGATCCGCCTTTCGTCCACAATCCCAGGTCGGTCGGTGCTGCCTAAACTGGAGGGGAGAAACAGTGGAGCGCCATGCGGCTATTCGCGGAGGTCGAACCCGACGAACATGCCAAAGGCTGGGGCAAAGTTGACAATAAACTCCACGAGTTCGCAGTCACTTTCCGCCAGATGCGGGCCGTCTCGGCGCACCGCTGCAATAGTCTCTTTAACGGAGATGGTTTGGCCGCGACGGGCTTGTAAGATCAGCTCGTGAACAAGGTGTTTGGCAGTCACCTTGTCGGATCGGCAGTTCGTCCAAACGTTCATACAAGGCCTCCCACCTCAGCGAGAACCCAAGGGCACATTCATGACCCTCTGTCGGGAAAAATCAAGAAGAAATGTTTGGCGGAATTTCTGAGCGGGAACCAGACGGACAAGCCACGAAAGAGCCTCTATACTCTTTGGACCTGACGCTCAGCCAGCCCGCTAGGGACCTTCTTCCGTCGGGCCCTGTTTGGCCCGATCAATAGCCGCAAGTAATGACTGTAGGGTTGGCGGCAGTTCTGGTTCGACCCCCAGATTTAAGAACGTTTGTACGTTATGACGATGGCCTTCGGAACGGATCAGTTTCCGAAACGCTTCGGAGACAGACTGATGGTCTGCTTTGTTGCTGGTTGTCATGTTCGGGAAGTCCGTCCCAATGAGCCGCAACTCGCCCGCAACGAATGGGTTCCATCAGGAGGTCGGAATATTTGGTAGAAATTTCTGAGCGGGAGATCGGATAACTGGCTCGCGCGAAGCCCCCCCGTGCCACCTTCGTTTGCCGCAGCATTAATCCTCGCTCTTTGAACTGAAGATTCGTGTCGATCTAGCGTCGGTGTTGCACATCGTGAATGTTGGAATCCTTCTGTCCAATGTTTGCTCACGCTGTGATGCCAACAGGGCAGGCTCTTGCGGCAGGGTGCCGCAAGGTCGCGACGAATGAAACGCCGGCCCAGTTCAACCCGCGCGACGTCCTTCAAAGCTGGGGGGATCGATCTTCACCAAGCGGTCTGCGGCCTCGACCGCAGTTCGTATCCTGCTGCACAGCGCGAGATTTTCGGCCAGCATTTCTTCAGTGCGTTGAAGCGCGAGCTCGGTCCGGTGGATGCGCTGCCTGGCATTGGCAACTTCCGATGTCAAAAGATCGGCCGCCATCCCGTGGCCGTGGGGTTCCATAGTGTCCATGGGTTTCTAATACATGGGGGGCGATATCGTTCCCTGATGTCGGGCGAACGGCGGGCCGCAGAAAAGCGCGATGGGCCGAATGACCAATGCGCTCCCTGTCAAAACAGCGCCGGAAACAGGCGAACGGCTTCGGCCGCTCTACATTCCACGGGCAGAGGCGATCACGGTCCAGAGGGCCATTGATCTGTTCAGGCACGACTACAACGTAAGCGAAGACACACTCAGGCGGCTGGTGATCAAGCACCGTCTTCACAACCAGACAATGCCCGGTGCTCCGTGGAGAATAAGCGCTCCCGGCTTGGCTATGGCGCTCGCCGGCGATGATGACGCGCTTGCGCGGTTGAGGCAGGACGATCGCGAGCACCCGGACGTAACTCGGTATTTCAAGCGGCTCGGCATCCCGCGACCCTGACCTGTTATCAAAAGTTATGGTCGCGGCGACTGTCTAAAGTAGACATTAAGTAGATGTCGCGGCCCGACAGAGCCCCACACATGCCCCATACGCGCGGAATTCCTCGACGAGGCCGCGCGTGCGATTCTCTTGCCTCGAAACAGGGGCCGGAGATTAACGGGAATGCCGTTCGGTAGTCACCCCTGGGCCGTAATCGATTGCCTGTCGGATCGAGGCCAAGCAGCTTCAATTCCTCCAGATCGAACACTGAACTACTTGACCCGTTGCCTTGTCACGAACCCCTTGCGAAAACACGCGATGAAGACCGAGTGCGCGTGATCCAGCTTCGCTCCTCGCAACGTGATCGGGAGGGCCGACATGCATTTGCCAGAGAAAGTTTGGGGGGCAGGTTTCCACGTAACTTTTGATCCATAGGCCGCTTTGCCCGGAGCTGTGCTATCGAACCGGCAGTCGATTGCTGCCGGCATCATGCCTTTCTTAGCCATTGCTTCGGAAACCCCGTTAAAACTTCCCTTCCTAAGCCATCCATCCGCACCGCTAGTTGAAACTGTGGTGCACCCTGCCAGGGATATGCTCGATATCAAGAGCCCGATGGCCAATGCATTGCCTACGAATGATCGCCGAGTGCCAACCTGATTCTGTTTCAGGCCGTCCCCACAACTGAAAGTAGTTCAGGCTCGATGGGGATACGGCGCGAAACAAGGGAGCGCCTCTTCTTTGGTTCGGCCGATCGCTTCTAGTCAGCAGCCGCGGGCCAGCCGCATCGCCTGCAAAGCCAAATCGTACGGGATAGGTTGATCGCGCAGCCATAGTCCGAACTCGCCATGAGGCACTGACGCCTTGACCGCGAGCATCCTCTTGCCGAGTGCGATCAGTTCCTCGCGGCGGCGCTGGCGCTTGGTGAAGCCCTGCCGGCCCTTTCCTTTGCCGTCAGCGAGCTCTCCCGGAGGCCCCGGAGGTGCACATAAAGGATGCCAGCTAGCGCATGCCCCTGATGAACGCGGCCGCGCAGCACGATCGCCATGGATGCGCCGAGCGGGATCGCGTCGAAAACCTCGAGCACGGCGGCCATGCCCTGCTCCACTAGGTCCGGACCGGCCAGCAGCAAGTCAGAGACGGCCGTCAGGCTGCTTTCTTCGATGAGCGCGTGGTTGCCGCGGCCCTCAGCCAGGACACACAGGACCAACCGTGCATGCTCAGCGCCATGATTGTCGATCAGCCGGCGGATGGAGCCGACGGCGCGCGTCTGGCCTTCTTTCGGATAGCGGCCCTTGGGGACGATCTCTACGTGGAATTCGCCACAGAGCGCGTCAACTCGCGGGTCGACGTAGAGTGCAGATCCGCGGCTCCAGCCTTCTCGCGCAAGCATTCGGCGTCTCCGCATGATCGACGCACGATGTTTGCACAAATGTAACGGCCGCTGCAAGAGTGATGCACGATGGACAGTGGTGGGGGCACGCGTTGACGAGATGTCAAGCGTTCAGGATTTTCGCTTCCTTGGCGGCGCTGAGAAATGCCACGCGCGCTGTCTCCGGTGCGCTGCCGCCGCCGAGCACCTTCATGCACGCCATGCGAGCCTGGATGCGGCGCCCGGTTTCTCCAATGGGCCAGCGGTAAAGCAGCATTTCGGCGGCTTCGCGGGTGCTCGAAACACTGACTTTGCCCGAGGACAGCAAAACGGTCACGGGCTCTTCGAACGTGCCGACGTCTCGTTCGCAGGTCATATGCTGGTCTCCTTTCGCAATCGCCCCAAGACCTTACGGGTGAACCATCCGTTCCGTTGCGTCACGTTTGGCCCGGTGGGCGAACATTCTGTGAGGATGGGACCTCGTCCAGAGCGGGGGCTTGATCGCTCAGACTAGACTCGCCAAGGCTTGCGGTCCTCAAATGGCGAGAACCGTCCTTATCGCTACGGGCCACTTGCCGGCGCAGGCATCCGCAGACGGAAGTCAATACTCATTTCTGGGGATGGTGTCGCTTGGCACTTAACTGCCAAGCGACACCTGTTCATATGCCTGCGGAGAAGAACGGCAAACCTGTCCGCACCATTCAGAATCTTGTAGGGTCACGTAGGCGTGGGTGGAGGCGGAACGGTGCACCGCCTCTGGTGATGATGCGAACTATGTTTACTCCATAGCGCTCTAAGGCCCCTTTTGATAAGAAACATGCTCGCGGCTCTTCGAAGCACTGCGGCTCAACCATCTCGACCGACACCTTGCGCGTTTCGAAGACCGCTCCCATTCACCCGACCTTCACGAGGTTCTGGTTGGGGAGAGGACCGCCGGGAAATTGAGCGAGCTTGCCGCCGACCACCAGCGAGCCGAGATCGATCCCGGCGAATCCGAGCTGCTCGATGAGGGCGGCGACCTCTGCTTTCGCCGCGCCGTCAGCGCCGGAATAGAACAGCACGCGCTGTCCACCGTCCGAGCGGGGATCGGTGGCCAGCAATTCTGCGCGCAGGTGATTGAAGGCCTTCACGACGCGGGCTCCGGGCACGAGATCGGCGAACACCTCGCTCGACGCACGTCCGCCGAGGTCCACGGGCTTGAACAGCGGTGCTTCGATCGGGTTATTGGCGTCGATGACGATGCGCCCTTTCCAGTCTGGAAGGTCCGCCATCGCCGCCGGGAGATTTGTCCAGTTCACGGCCACGAAGACGATGTCGGCGCGCGCCGCTTCCTCGCGGCTGGCCGCTTTGATCTTGGGGCCAAAGTCGCGCACCAGCTCCTGCAAGGAGTCCGGTCCACGGCTGTTGGAGATCACAGCCTCGATCCCTGCGCGCGCCAACGTGCGCGCGAAGGCCGTGCCGATAGCGCCTGATCCGATGATTCCGATGGTCATATGATGTCCTTTCAGAAAGAGCGCGTCCGCGGCTCTCGACCGCGGCCGGCATGGCACTTGCGGATCACAGTTTTGGCGTCAGCGCGCCGAGCTGCTGCATCAGCGAAAATAGATTGGCCACGCCCCAGTGGTCCGTGATCTTGCCGTCACGCACTCGCATGACATCGACGGTCTCGAATTGAATTTCGCGGCCTGTCGGCACAATCCCGAAAAACTCTCCGCGGTGTGTCCCGTGATAGGTCTTGTAGGTCGTCACGCGGTCTCCATCGGCGAGCTGCCAATGGATTTCGGCGTGAAAGTCGGGAAACGCCGCGCGTAGAACTTTGTACAGCTCCCTCGCGCCGTTCTTGTCCGGCGTGCGCCCCGGCTGCGGCGTGTGGTCGAGGAAGTCGTCGGCGAACAACTCCTCGAACACCGCGAAGTTGCCTCCGCCCTGCACTTCCTCGGTGTTGCGCCGAACGACCGCCTTGGCGGCTTCGCTTGCGTTACTGCTGGTCATGACAAGGCTCCGATGGGCTGAGAGGTTTGGGCTTCGATTACTTGCGACGGCGGCTCACGCCCCGCCGCCGGCCGCCTGACCGAGCAGTTGCAGTTCCCAGGCGAGCGCGATGCCGGTGCCCCCGCCATGGTCGAGCAAAGTCGCGGCGCCCAGCTTCGCCGTCTCTTCGCGAGCCCAGTCGCGCTGCAACTCACCGGCCACTGCCATCCAGGTGATTGGAACGACGCCCGCCATCATCATGCGGCGCACCGCCATGTCGTGCGCCTCCACGCTGACGCCGCCTGACGCATCGGTGACAGCGTAGACTTCGTATCCTTCGCCGGCGGCCTGGATGGCCGGCATGGCGAGACAGATCTCCGACCAGAGCGCCGCCATGATGATCTTTTTGCGGCCCGTCTTCTTCACGGCGTCGACAACACGCACATCTTCCCAGGTGTTGATGAAGGTGCGGTCGATCGGCTTCTGATCCGGGAAGACATCCTGCAGGCCCTTGATGAGCTTGCCGCCGCGGTCCTCAAGGACGGT
>NZ_JAMYQT010000100.1:0-8835 GCF_040320985.1 Mesorhizobium sp. M0571 | reverse complement strand
TCCGGTGGACGGCCTTTCACAAAAGCCGTCTCGTTCATTTACGAAACTGACGTTACGGCATTTATAGTGCATTGCAATATTTTTGTGCGACGCACCATCCCTCGTCCAGCGTTCCGAGGGGCATGCGGAGGGTAATGGACGCCCCTCGACCGTCGATGAGATTCGTATATCAGGTTTGCACGATTCAAACGCGACCCTGACCCTAGACAGCGATCCGGAAAGAGAGAAAGCTGCCGACCCGTCCAATCTGCTGTTGCGGGAAAGGATTCGACTGCTCCAGGCCGTCATCGACAAAGTCCCAGGAGGCATATCCCCCTTTGATGATGACCTACGCGCACACCGACTACATGGCTTCGGTCATTCCGGTGCGAAGGAAGTCATCCTGTCCAATGCCAGCCGTTTCGCCATGCTTCAGGCGCCGGACGAATACAGCCAGGCTGGGCTGATTTGATTGACGCCAAGTAACGGCGGCGTCTTCAAGCCACGAGCATCCGATTTCGGCTGTCGCGGAGGTGAATCCAGCCTCTTCTAAGGCGACCAGGCGAGACACCTGCGGCGGTAGGCTGACCCGGCGGGGCGCCTCCGACGCGCTTCGCAAATGCGCGGTCCGTGGCGATGACTTCGGGGCCGGCCCTGCCCAGTCAAACTCCGCCTGCTCGAAGTGAATTAACTGCCTGCTTAGCGTTCATGCGCCAGTCGTCGCTCTGAGGGAAGCTGTTAACAATTCCGAAACCATACCGTTAGGCAAGATTTATCTAATATTGATGATTCAAATCTCTTCATGTATCTTGACTTGGCATATTTCTCATTTTGACGTTGTCTAATGCAACGCCATATGCACCTTTGAAATCCTTATAGAATATTGACGGCGCCGCCTGCCGTTGGAGCGAGTCGTATGACCATCGGCCACGCACACGCGTGCCCCGAAGTCCTGGGGCTATTGTTGACTTCCAAGTGCAACATTTCTTGCAGGCACTGCTGCAACGATTCTCATCCTGCTAAATCGGAATCGGCTTCGTTCGAGCGGATCGCCCGTTTGATCGACGAAGCCGCGGAGCTTCCGTCGATCAGAGAAGTTGGAATAAGCGGAGGTGAACCATTCCTATACCTAAGGCTCTTGAAAGAGATCATCTCCCACGCCCGCACCTGCGGATATACGTCCTCCGTGACCACTAACGGATTTTGGGGCGGCTCGCCAGGAGCGGGCTTGCAATTGGAGGGGCTCAGGGATGCAGGGCTCGGCGCCGTCAACATCAGCACCAGCCAGTTCCATCAGGAATTCCTACCGCTTAGCAGGATTGTCGGCGCGGCAAAGACAGCACTGAATGTCGGACTGAAGGTAACCGTCAACGTGGTTTCAACGTCTACTACGGAGATGGACGACGTCCGCGGCGCATTCTATGAATTGGGACAGATGGTGCGGTTTGTCGTCATGCCTTGCCTGCCGGCTGGCCGCGCGTCGACGAATGTGGAACAACAAGAATTCCCTGCGGATTTCACTTCGCCATTCGGCAACTGCCGGGAGCATTTCAAAAAGCTTGCAGTCGACCTTTCCGGCGATGTGTATCCGTGCTGCTCGCCTGGTGGCTTTACCGAGCCTCTGCGTATGGGAAATGAGCATCGCTCTACGCTTGGCGAGATCGTGAAGGCATCGGACCAGAACAAGCTTCTCGCTGTCCTGGAATCCGTCGGGCCGGGATTTTTCCTGCCCTTCTTGCGTGAGCAAGACATTGGTCACGAGATTCCGGAACGTTTCAGCGATCAGTGTCATCTATGCCATTTCATGCTGTCTTCGCCGAAATACGCCGAGAAGGTGGCCGAGTGGGCGGAGCTGCTGGTGAGCGATCTGGCCGCGCTCCCCGAAACCGAGCGGCCGGCCGACAATTCAAGATTGGCAGGCTTGAAGGAATTGAGGGCGCAATTGGTGCTGCCCAACTAGCATCACGGTCACTATCCGGGGAGGGAGCGATGTCGGATACAAGATCACCTGGAATACTGTCACAGCTGGGCCTTTCGGCAACGGACCGCGAGAAAGTGGCCGAGGTCACCAGCGATCTAATCGCAATCCACGTCTACCGCGAGCTGCAAATCCGCAACGATCTGGCGAAGGTGGCTGGATGCTCGATTATCGGCAACTGCTCCAACGGAAGCTGCGACATCATCGGCAATTGTTCGTCGTCTTCCAAGGACATGCTGTGACGGAGGACCATTGGATGAGCGACACGCGCGCACTGGTCGAGGAGAGCCTTTCGACCATCGAGATTGGTCGCCTTGGCGACGACAAACTCATCGACCTCCTGACGCAAATCATTGATCAGGAGGTTGCGCTGATCGTGCGCGAAAATCTTGACGACCGCAAACCGGCGACACCTGAGAAGGGAGAACCGCCAAGTCGACTGTCCGCCGTCGCTAATCAGCGCGCGCGGTCGAAACCGGGTGGCCGAAGGCCGGGAGGCTGAAGTCATTTTCGCACTCAACAATCAAGGGAGGGCTCGCACAACCATTCTGGAATAACGCTGAAATTTAACTCGTAACATGGGAGACGTAATATGGCTGACAGATCATTGAGCCTTGCAAGTCTGAAACTGAGCGTTGAACAACGGGAGCAGGTCGCCGAAATCGCTGGCGATCTGATCGCGGTTCAAGTCTATCGCGAGTTGCAGCGGGCGGGCGATCGGGCCGCCGATTCCGGCTGCAACATTATAGGCAACTGCTCGAGTTCCTCAAAGAGCGCGCTGCTCGAAACCATCGCAAGATAAGGTGCGTCAGGCGTGTGAAGGCATCCCCTTCGATCGGGATGCCTTCCATTCCGACGCTGACGGGCCCTCGCGTGATCACGCGGCGGTCGCTCGACACCCTTTCCATCTGGGAGCGGCACTATGGACAAGCTTTCATCCATCCCGTCCTTTCCTCGCCTCCAGTATGGCGTCGAGATCGTTCCCGTTGAGGAAGGAAAAGTCCTCCTGCGCTCGTTTACGGGAAGTGTGATGCTCTCTGGTGATTTCGTTGCGGTCGTTCTTCCGTTGCTTCTTCCACTGCTCGACGGAAAGCATGGGATCGAAGACCTGGCGGCCGAATTCGACGAGACATTGCGGCCGGAGATCGAAGACTTCCTGACGTTGATTCAACACAAGGGTTTCCTGGGCAAGGCAGCACGGGACGGGCGAGAAGATGACGCGGTCATGCTGTCTGGTGAGGACCGCGCGTACTGGTCCCTATATGGCGCGAGCGCCAGTGAGGCGGCGAGACGACTGGCCCAATCGACCGTGGTGATTGCGGGCCTTGGGGACGTCGGTAAAATCGTTGCGACCATGCTCGCCGCCTCCGGCGTCGGGACTCTCGTTCTTGTCGAGGGCGCCACGCCTTCCCAATCGAGCGGCCGCGAAGAGGCTGAAGCGTCGGAGACAAGGAAGACCGAACTGTCGCTGCGCAAGCAGTACGCGTCTCGTGTCGTGACGATCCCGACGACTATCGACGACGCGGCCGGCTGGGAGGAGACGGTCGCGGCCGCAAGCGTTGTTGCGGTCATAAGCGACACCATGTCGATGGGCGGCTACGACCGAGCGAACGAAGTATGTATCAAGCATGGCGTGCCATGGGTTTCGGCAAGGATCGATCGACAACGCGCTATCATCGGCCCGTTCGTCATTCCGAACCAGACCGCTTGCTTCGCCTGTTTCGAGGCCCGCAGTCGCGCCAACGCGGATCATCCAGAAGATCACGAGGCACTCTACCGTCACTGGAAAAAACTCAACGGCAGACGCGACATGTGGCCGTCCCTTCTCCCCTTCGCGGGGATCGTAGGAAATTTCGTCGCCTTGGACTTGTTACGTGTCCTTGCGGGCGAGCATCTTTCAGCAGCGGCGGGGCGCATCATCAACATCGACCTTCTGACAATGGAACGCAGCGTCCATGAGGTGCTGAAGTTGCCGAGATGCCCGGCATGCTCGCGGTTGAGGGACCGCAGACCAACCAAGATTTGGGACATCATCCCAACCGAAACGCGGTCAGTCGGCTGAGCACGGCAGCATCCGGAGAAATACGAATGCAGCTTCACCACCACTTGCCATCGCCGATCGAGGATACTCTGCGCAAGGCGCTTAGGCTTGTCGATGATGAGACAGGGATCATCAAGATCCTGCACGAGGCGCCATGCGCCCCTGACTCGCCAAGGATATTTGGTTGCGGAGCGCTGTCCAGCGACTATAGTCGTTTCGGATTTCCCTCCGAAAGCCCGATCAGCGGCTCCACGTCACTCGTGCGCGACCAGGCGCTTGTCGGGGCGATCGGCGAGGCGGTCGAACGTTATTCTGCCGCCTATGTTCCCTACGACGAGATTATTTATCGCCCCACCAGCGCCGTCTCCGCTACTGCGGTTTCACCTTGGTCGCTCTCGCTATACGACGAAGTCCAGTTAGCACGGCCTGGTTTCGGCTATTGCGCCCTGCGGCCCGATGACACGATCGGCTGGGCCATGGGCTTCTCGCTGGCGCGCAAACAGCCGATCCTCGTTCCGGCATTCGCGGTCTATCAGCCGTACATAGGTCGCACCGGAGAAGCGCCGGTGGTGCAACAGATCACGACGGGTTTGGCCTGCGGCAACACGGCGGAGGAAGCGATCCTCTCGGCCATTTGCGAGGTCGTGGAGCGCGACGCCGCGATGCTCATGTGGCTTCAAAGCCGTCGTCCACCGAAGGCTGTCATCGACTTGCGGACCCCACAGCTGGTGCGGGAGACGCTTGACCGCTTCGGATCGATCGCAGATCACGTCACCTTGCTAGACGTCACGACCGATCTTGCGATTCCCGCCTATGTTGCCGTATCCGATATACCCATGGCCGGAAAGCGCGGCGCTACGTTTTCCTCATGCGCTAATCTGGTTGCCAGTCGCGCGGCCGTTGGTGCGCTCACCGAACTGGCGCAATGCCTGTTATGGGTGAACAGCCTTGTCGACAAGGGGGCGCATCTGCCCAGAGCTTCGCTCGAGGAGATTGCGCAAATCGAGGAGCACGTCCTATGGCCTCTCTTGCCGGAAAACCGCCGGGCCTTCGAATTCATCCTTTCCTCCTCGCGTGAGACCGAGATACCGCAAGACCCTGACGGGCCTACCGACATACTCGATTCGATTACACACTGTGTCGAACGCATCGCGCGCGGCGGGCTGGACGTCATTGCAGTCGATGTGACCTCCCCGGATATTAGAGAGTGCGGGCTGCATGTATTCCGGGCGATCATTCCAGGTGCGCAGCCGCTCTATTTTGGCAGCGGCCTGCACAGGATCAGTGTTCGCGCCATTAGCGCCGAGTATGCCGATCGCGCGAACAAGCGGATCAACCTCCACCCGCATCCTTTCCCCTAGTCGATCTCGCAAAGGTGACAAATGCCCGATCCTCATGGGACTGACATATCCAAAATCCGGAACCGGCTTTTAGGTGAACGCAACCTGTTCTCCGTCTCGGAGCTGTTTCATGAGAACAGCAGGATCAGCCGATCCTCGCCGCGGATTGCTCAGAGCGCGCAATCTGCTCTCGTCGCCCCGGCGGGATTCAAGCGATACATCTATGCGCCCCGCATTGCCTTGCCCGATCCACGCACGGCTGAGAGGGACAGCATTTGGGACAACATGGCGTCGCGCCGATCGGTGCGCAGCTACTCGGGTCAGGAGATTGATCTCCAACGTGTATCGGACCTCGCGTTTTACGCGCTGGGCACCACTGAAAAGGGAGCGAGACGCTGCGTACCGTCAGGCGGCGGGCTCTATCCACTCGAACTTTATGTGGTGGTCGCTCGTGTGGAGCAGTTGCCATCCGGTCTTTACCACTACGATCCGCGCTCGCATGCCCTGTGCGAACTTGGCAGAGTGGACTGCATGGCATCGGTGAAGAAAGCAGTGTTCATTCCCGAGGCGGTGGACAACGCTGCGGCCGTCTTCGTTCTAACGGCGGTATTCGGCCGCTCCAAGATCAAATACGGCGAGCGGGCTTATCGTTTTTCGCTATTGGAAGCAGGTCATGTCATGCAGAACATCTGCCTCGCGGCGACCGCGCTTCGCCTTGGCGTATGTCCCGTAGGTGGCTTCATCGACGACGAGATGAACGATCTGCTTGACGTTGACGGCGTTGAGGAAGCGGTCCTCTACGCTGCGCTCGTCGGCTCGCTCGACAAGGTCGGCGGCTGAACATCGCCATCTGTTGTTACGGGCGCTTTGATCTGTTTTGCGCATTCAGGAATTAGAAAAGCGGCCCTAACCACTCGCCGCCGATCTCGATTGTGAGACTTGACGCTTCCAGATCATCACCCAGCATCTCGCGTGAGCCACCCAGATGATAAGCTAGGAATTGCTCCACGACAGCCATCAGAGCGATACGGTTGCGCTGACCTAGCAGGAAATGGCCTTCATCGGGGAAAGTGATCAAGGTCACCGGCACGTTCCTTCGGAGCAGAGCGAGCGCGACGTTCCTTGACTCGGCCGGATTGACGCGAACGTCGCGAAGTCCTTGAGCAATCAACATTGGACGGACCATTTGCTCAACATGAACAAGTGGCGAGCGTTCCTGGAGCCATTTTCGTCCCTCCACGGTCGCGGGGTCCGCTAACCGGCGTAGGATCATGGCGAACCAGTTGTGCCAGTAAGGGGGTATTTTCGCGATGAAAGACAGCAGGTCCGAAGGGCCGCAGATATCGATGAAGCAGTTGTAGAGATCGGGACTCCTCGCTGCAGCCATCAGGGCGGCATAGCCGCCATAGCTTGCTCCAAGAAGCCCGACCCGGTCAGGATCCGCGATACCCTCCTTGACCGCCCATGCCACGCCATCGTCCAGGTCATCTTGCATGCGGCCGCCCCACTCGCGATCAGCCGCATTGGTGAAGGCTTTGCCGAAGCCGGTCGAGCCCCGGAAATTGATGCTCAGTACCGCATAACCGCGGCTCGCCAGCCATTGATGCAGGGGCGAAAACCCCCAGGCGTCGCGGTCGTAAGGCCCGCCATGGACGACGACAACCAGCGGCCGGCGGCGAGCGCGGCCGGCCGGGACTGTGACATAGGCGGGCAGCGTCAGACCATCTCTCGAGCGTATCGCGACGGGCAGCATCGCCCTCAGCGGCATGCCTTCAAGGTCGTCCCGCTCGGGGAAGAGCTGAAGCGTGCGCCGCTTGGCGCGATCGAATATTCGCAACTGTGCGGGAGCGTCGCTCGCCTCGAGGCGGATCAGCATGCGCCGCCTCCCGGCGCTGACGCCCACGATCACCAGATCGAGGCCGGCAGCGTCCTCGAGCTGCCGCGCGAGGTCAGCTGCAAATTTCTCATCGATAGGGTGCCAGCGGCGCCTTGCCGCGAGGGCAGCTGCGGCAAGAGGCCAGCCTGTGTCGGGATCATAGACGACTTCCGCGATATCGGCCTCGCTGTCGGTAGCCAGAACCGTCAATACTGCAGTTCGGGCATCGATCGCGACGAGGGCAGTGCGATCGCGATTGCGCGAATCGAGCAGGAACACCACGTCACCGTCGGCACTCAAGCCATCTATGTGCGTGGTCAAGGAATCCTCTGGAGGGATATCAAGAAAGGGAACCCATCCTCCATCCCCTTGCCGTTTGAGGACTTCGATCGACCCGTCCTGCCGCACCCGCTCGCCGAAGCAGACTTTGAAGTCGGCGTCAGCGTGCAGCCGGCTGAAATCGGGATTCTGGAACACTGTTATGCGCTGACCGGTCGCTACGTTGACCCGAACGAGGTCAAAGCTTTCCGGATCCCTGTCGTTTACACTGAACAGGATGTCGGAAGGAACACGTCGCGAGCTGCGATTGAAAAGCGTTCGCGTACCGCCACCGGGCGTCAGCGTGACCTCCGCTCCCGCGTCCACATCGATGCTGAAAGCCTGATAATTCTCATCACCGGCATGATCGCGAAAGACGACGACATGCCGTTCGTCCGCCACCCAAAACAGCGCCGGCGAAACTGGGCGAACAGGTCCACCGGTCAGGCGTCTGGCGGAAGCCGGATCGAGCGCATCCGCTACCATCACGCTCAACATCCCGTCCTCGTTCTGGAGCCAAGCGATCCGGGTGCCGTCGTCGCTCAGTCGCAGATGCGATCGCAGTGGGTCGGCAAACGCGACCTTTCGTGTCAGCAAAGCGGTGCGTCGCCTATGACCTGGAGCAATTTCGCGTTTATTGGCCACGCTGCACAGTCGCCGACGCGGGCGGAACCGCACCGGCCCTAAGTGCCCCCTGCCCAATCTGAGTCCATGGATGACCGGTTACGTTCAGGGCCAGTTCCGACAGCAGCCAAAGGATCGTCCGGACAAGCGCCACATCCAGAACGGGAGTCGCGAGATCCGCCAACGGCTCCGGGATGGTGAAATGGCCGTTGAGGCGGTGTAGGAAGGTTGCGGTCCCGGTGTCGATCATGAAATGGCGTGGCCGACCGTGGTTGAAGAACAAGAGGACAGATGCACCGCGCACAGCAACGTACGCGATAGCCATAGGCCCTCGGGAACGGCCGGCAAAAGCGATGCGGATATCTCCACTTAAGCCTGTATATGAGCATAAATTCGATGCGGACGATAGTCGAAGATCGCAACTCTAGTCGGCTGCTCCGATCGCCGTTTGCGCAATGTGAGCATCCGGTTAGGGAAACGCGCTGGTTCACGAGCCCGATCCGTTTCATGATCTATTCACCGTCCTCAACAAGGCCTCGTACAGTTCTGGGGGCGATCAACGGGTTTGTGTCGGCATCTGGCTGGCTGAATTCCACATACAGATGCAGTTCGTCCGGCACGAAGACGACCTCCACGATCCTTTGATACCATTGGCAAGGTTGTAGGCGAGGACGGTCAT
>NZ_JAMYQT010000099.1:0-9224 GCF_040320985.1 Mesorhizobium sp. M0571 | reverse complement strand
AACTCGAGGAGATCGGTGTCTTCGGGGCGGAACTGGAAGTCGTGCCCGACCGGGTGGCGAAATTCCTGACCGAAAACTCGTCGCTGGTCATGCTTGGCATGGGTGCCGGCCAGTATGCGGATGCGCAGTATCTCTTCACGGAAGATGTCTGCGGCTACGGCAAGAACCACAAGCCGCGACACGGAAAGGTTTACCGAAACCTTGGCCCTGAACTGCAGAAGATTCAGGACGAGCGCGTGGCCGCCTTTAGAGAATACAAGACAGACGTCGATTCCGGTAGGTATCCCGGTGACGAGCATACCGTTCCGATTGGGGATGCCGAGTTCGACACGTTCATGCAAGCGGCCAAACGATGACCACCATGAGTATGGGGCTAAGTGATCTCTCACCGGGCGGTAGACAGTTCGTAGCTGGCAACAGTGCGACGCCAACGCTCGACGAAATCAAAATGCTGATTGCGAAGAGGGAACTCATACTTCCGGCGAAGTTGGAAGCTGTCGCCCGCGTGATGTTTGCGGAGCCGGATTATGTGGCTTTCGAGAATGCCGTCGCGATCGCGCGCCGGTGCCAAGTTTCCCCGCCAACCCTATCCCGCCTCGCGCCGCGCCTCGGCTTTAGGTCGTTCAAGGAAATGCAGAATTGCTTCCGCAGTCATTTCCTAAGTCGACGGAACCAGACATAACCGAGCTAACGCGCAAGCTGGTCGAGATTACGCTGGGTGCAAAGGTCTGTAACCCAATCATGCTGAAGGCAGACTTTCTGCTTTCGGCCAATTTCAGTCATCCCGATCGAGGCCAGTAGGGCCGTTCGTGCAGCAATACATGCTTTCAGGTAGCGGCGACTGCCAATATCTCCGACGTCCAGCAGGTTCGTCAAAGGTGCAAAGGCGCGAAATCGGCGCTGCCTTGTGGTGCAGGGAAAGGCGCACATCTTGCCCCCGATAACGCCCTCGCAGGATAACTGGCCCGGGCCAAGGTGGCAACTTCGCGCAACTGTGTATGAAAGATGCTGGCATCAAAGGCGAGGCGGGCTCGGGTCAGGGCGTCGATGCCTTCACCAAAGGCTGGATCAAGATAGCGTTCTGGTGTGCTTACCCCTACACCGCCATTGACCGCCGGGTCAGCATCCCACTTGCCGCGTTGCCGGACCCCCACGAGCCGCCCGTTCGCCGCTTCACGATGGGCAGCGATGGCTTCGACCGTTCGATCGCCTTGCGACAGATCGACAAAAGCGATTATCCCTGCCGCCGCTCGGCAATCCGTGTATTTGCCGCAAGCACCATTGCTGCCTGCCCTACGGCGAATTCGGTGTCGCCGATTGAGCGCAGGTGCTCTGGGCCGAATAGCCGATCGGATAGGTCTTGAACTTCATCTTGGCCGGCTTATCGCCTTCGACTTCCGGCAAGCGACTGATCCCATGACGTTGCAGGCAGCGATGAGCACGTCAGGGTTGGAATCGTTGGCTGCAGCGCGTAGAGGCAATCGTCAAGCGGCAGCAAGGTGTGCCGCCGGAAGGCGACGATCACCGCCTCCTCCTCGATCGTGAGCACCGTCGAGGAGGGATTCCTCGGCCCCGTCGGCACATCGGCGACCGACGTCGGCCCCTTCCACTTGATGACCGTCTTCTGGTTGATCCCGTAGCGCTTGGCCAGCGCTCTCAGGCTCTCTTGACTATTTTGTATTGCTCGACGGACTGCCTCTGTCGTCGTGGCGCTGCCGTGTAGAACCTGGCCCATGGTGCCTCCTTCGATTCGGACGAAAAGAATGCACCATCAAAGCTCGGGATCAAACACCTAGCGCCCCCGCGCCGCGCGGCGGACGCTGTGAACCAGGATGACGAGGCAGCCCACCAGGAGGAGGATGCCGCCAGGCAATGGCGGCATTGCGAGAAACTCTACCGCCGCCGTCACCGCTGCAATCAGGATCAGCGCGAGCAACGCCAGATTGCCGTCGTCGATGAACATGCCGACGAATTCCCTTATGACAAGACGGACAATGTTCATCGGGCGAGCCCTCCGGCGGGATAGGCGCTGCGCAGCCAGCGGACGATGGTGTAGGACGCAAGCGCAACGATAGCGAAGATGGCGAGAAGGGCGAGATCCGCGCCCGGCCAGTCGGCACCGATGCCTTCGCCGGTCCAGAAGATGCCGAAGCTGGTCAGCATCAGCCCGACCACGAATTTGAGCGCATTTTCCGGCACGCGCGCCAGCGGCCGGTGCACGGCCAGGCCTATCAGCGTCACCAGCACGAACGCCGCCAAGGCGCCCAGGCTGGCGTAAAGCGTTTGCCCATGCGCGGCACCTACCGCAATGACGATGAACACCACCTCGACGCCTTCGAGCAGCACCGCCTTGAACGCCGCCACCCCGGCCAGATAGTCGGCCCGCCGGTCATTGGCCTGCCGGTGCAGGGCAGCGGTCTCCTTCGAGAAGGCCGCCTCCTCGTCATGCAGCGCGATGATGCCGGTGCTGCGCAGAATAGCCTTTCGCAGCCACCGCATGCCGAACAGGATCAACAGGACACCGACCACGAATTGCAAGGTTTCTATGGGAACGAGCGCCAGCAGTGGTCCGAACGCCAGCACCAGTGCGGCCAGAACCGCCAGCGCCAGCGCTGCGCCGGTCAGCGCCGGCCGCCAGCTGCGCGTCACCCCCACCGCAAGCACGATGGTGAAGGCTTCGACGACCTCCACGAAAGAAGCGAGAAAGGCGGTGGTGATGGTCGAAAGGATGGGAGTGAGACTGTGCATGAGGCATCCTGTATTTTCAATCTATTGCGGCTATGCGGTCCGGACCATACAGCGCTCGGTGGCAGGGGAAACGCAAGCGAAGCAGCGACCGGTGGCGCCTCGGGCCAATCGAGCCGCACGGCTGCGGCCCGCTGGCTCTGGAGACTTCAGTTAGGATAATTTCCGTTGTCGGAATTGTCGTCGTTGATGGCGAAGCCACTGCCGGTATCGACAAGGAGCGTCTGGTCGAGACTATCGAGCCGGCGCAGCAACTGCTGAGATTGGGCAGCCGGTATCTTGCCACGGTTCTCGGCGGCCGTTCTTTCGGCGGCCTGGGTGATATGGACTGCCCGCATGTGCAGCCTTTGCGCCTCGGTCGGCGTGATCGTGTTCTGCTGCCTTGCGTCAGCGATGCCTTGGTCCAAACCCTGCGCCTGATCGACAATCGAGGTCGGCGTCTCGTTGGCATAGGCGCTGGCGAGCGGAATAGCGATGAGAAGGGTGGTCAGGGTTGCTGCCTTGAGAGTCCTGAAAGAGCGCATGATTGCGCCTCCTTTTCTTAATGGGGAAAGCGGGCGATTGCTTCGCCTCGCGTTCCATCTGCGGGCCGTCCGGTTCCGTCGCGTCGCGATGAGTGGTTCATCGCCGGCGGTTCTCGGCCCACAACACAGCTAGGAATGCGCCGCGGCAGATTTTAATCATCAAAAGGATTGTCGTTCATGCCTTGTTGTATGCATCAGGGCGCCCTGCTGGGCACCGTCGCGGCGCTTTTCGGCGGACAGAAATGAGCCACGGCGCCATCCTCCCAAGCTGCAGGAGGGGGACACGAAGCGAAAACTCGGCTATGACCCCGGCTGTGTATAGACGAGGGGGCGAACGCCGCTTTGGTAGTCCTTTGCCGGCAGGGCCGGTTGCGGCCGTGCGTAGAACATCGGCTCGCGTGTATCGAGACCGGCGTCAGCGGTCTGCATCTTCATCTCGACCCCGGTGCCGTCGGCTTCCGCCTTGCCCATCGCATCTTGCAATTGTTGCGCGGCTTGCTGGCTCCATGGCAGCACATATGAGCGCGGCTCAGTCGAGCCGGGCGTGGTGAGCCATACGTAGATGGCTTCGTTCTCAACCGGGAGGGCGCCCACCACCTGGGCTTTTGCCGTGTCACGCCACTCGAGCCCGAGCGGCTTGGGACGGCCAAGAAGCTCGCTCGCGCCGACATAGACGACAGTGATCAGCGCCAGGAAAATGCCGACCGAGAGGGTGCGGCGGGCAAAACCCGCATGCGGCAGGACGACGAAGATGAACGCGCCGAGCAGCAGGGCGAAGATGCCGGGAGCGATCATCATTGGGTGGCCGCCACGCGTAAGGGTTTGAAGATGCTGTTGATGCTGCCCGGCACCAGTTGGCCAGTCGAATCGAGCCGGAATCTCAAGGCGGTAAGCTCCTGGTTGGGCTTGCGTAGCTGGACCGTCGTTGTGGCCACCGGCGCTGACGACTTGGCATCGCGCTTTACATTGACGCTTATCTTCACCGGGACGGGATATGTGACGTTGACGCCGCGATACATGTGAACATTGACGATGTATTCGCCCGCGGGCGCGCCCCTGGAATAGGCCACTTCGTGGTTGGAGTCGGTCATGTCCTGCGCCATGCCGAGGTCGTCGCGCAGCAGATCGAACACCTTGCCGCTCTTGTTGGAGTAGCCGACCGGCACATCGCCGGGCGCCTGGACCCACAGATCGACATCGGCGTCGAGCTTGTCGGGCCACTGCGTCTCGACGGTGACGTTTCCCGGCGCCGTGACGCCATCGGTTTCACTCGCCTTGGCAGGCGGGTTCATCACCGTCATCATGAGCACGGTCATGAGGACGAAGCCGCCGAGCATCAGGAGAGCGGTGTCGAGCCAGACGGTGAGAGTTTCCTCATCCATCGACGTTACCCAGCAGACGAAGGTTGATCTTTAGCCACAGGTTCGTGGCTATGCCGAGCAGCGTCGCATAGAGCGCGACATACATGCCGTCGATGACCGACGCGATCATCGGGCGGATCGCATTGGGGTCAGCCGAGCCGCCGGCGCGTGCCGCAGAGAAGGCGACGATGAGCCCAACCACGGTTCCGAGCAGCCCGATCCGCACCACATGGGTCGCCAGCCAATCGACATCGCGCCAGCGCCGGAAGAAGACGCACAAAATGCCCAGGGCACCGATGGCTGCGATCAACCAGCATAGGAACGCGTTGTTGCCGGCGAAGGGTTTGCCGGCAATACCGACGACCCAAAGCCCGACGATTCCAGCGGCGCCGATCGCCTGAAGAACGATGAACCGCGACAGAAATGCCTTTGGAGCGCCGTGGTCGGAGTGAGTTCCCGGCAGCCTGCGGGCAATGGGGTGCGATCCCAGGTCAGCTGCCTGCTCTGGCCATAGCTTCTGAGCAATCGCACCGGGCCACGACTTCTGCCGCGGTGCGCTTTCGCGGGAATAGATATCAACCATCTTGGCGTTCCTTCTTTTGCGACCCACACGTGATGCAGACGATCAGGCGCCGCGCTCGCCCTTGGCGCCGACACGCTTCAATTCTTCCCAGCCTTCGCCGACCGCGACGAGGCAGCTTGAGCCGTTCGGCCTGCTGATCATGATCGTCCATGTCGAGCCGTCGTCGCTGGTCAGCACTTCAATGACTGAGCCGTCTTTGGCCAAACCGAGGGCAGAGGGCGCTTCATTGAATCGTTTGGAAAGTTGTTTCAGGAGTTCTGGCCGCGGGGCGCAAGGAGGCGATCCGGTCTCCGCCTTCACCGGTATGGCGGACATGGCGACCAGCATGACTGCTGCGCCCGTCATTTTGATATGCGTCAACTCAAAACGTGATTTAACCTGAACTTGGTTGGACATCGGGACCTCCGAATTTGGACGAAGGCTGGCCTCTCAGCGAGCCTGCAGTCGATTTCAACCTTCGTGCCAAGGGTGTACTTGTTCGCACCAGCTACAGATTTGCAGACTACTGCAGGTGCCGGGTGCCTTCCATTCTACCAGGGTTTACTCGGTTATCTGTTCAGTCTGGGAAACTCAAACCTTGGTATGAGCGAGATCAGCGATTCTGCCGGAAGGCAGGGGTGTCCTGAAGCGAAAGCGACGGCAGCTGTCGCCGCCGTCCGGCTCTTCTGCGGCCGCATGATGTTCGTCAGAGCCGATCCGCGTGAGACGCAGCAGGTGGTGTTCGACGCCCAGGACCGGGCGTTTACCTTCTTCGGCGGCACCTGCATCCAGTCGATGGCGGTCTCGTTTCGAGTTTGAGGACCTTTGTGATGATCTAGACCACTGGTAAAGCCCGGCAGGGCAACCCGCACGGCGCCCCGCTCGTCGGCTCAGTTCATCGGCTTCGTATGCTTTCCTGACACTTGCGAAGGACAGGCATTTCCCATGTGCTCATGCATAGAACCGCAAGAGGAGCACAAAAGGAGCAATCTTCGATAAGCGGCGCCTGGCTCGATGAATACAATCTGGGTGTCTGCAACGAGAAGTTCAGTTCAGGGTGCTGACGAGAAAAAAGCAGAAAGTCTTGAACTCGTCCATCCACGGCGCCACCGTGCACGACAGTAAGATCGCCCGCAAAATCATTAAGTTGGTGCGCGACACCGAGTCGCCGTCGCTATTTCATCATTCCAGGGGCATCTATTATTTCGGCGTTCTTGCCGGGAAGCGCCGCGGATTGAGCTTCGATCCTGAGCTTTCTACGGGGGCGCGATGTTCCACGACACGGGACTCACCCATCAGCACCGCAGCGCGAGCGAGTGTTCGCTGGCGCCGACGTGGCCCGCGCCTTCCTGCGCGGCCATGGAATCTCCCACTCCAATATCAAAACCATCTGGACCGGCGTACCGGGATCATGCGTTGACGACGATCACTATAGGCAGCCCAGCGACTTGTTCGGAAAGATGAGCCCGGACCAATGGCACACGCTGTTCGACAATACAGTTCGCGCTGTCGGCGGGGCGGCGATGCAAATCCAGGTGCATCAGATCGCGAACTGCGCAAAGGGCGATCTCCAATATGGCGACGGCGTCGCGACTACGCGGGTTCACCTGGCCGCTGGAAAGCCGCTGACTCTGACCGGAAGATCGCATAGGATTTGAAGAACAAGAGGAACTGTGCGTGCGCTCATGCCAGCCTGCCGCCATCGGCAATGAGGTCAATCATAAAACGAGTCAGGGAGGGCCCTGACAACGGGGCTGAGAGGAGGCCCTGGTGACGGACCTTTCGGGCTATGTATTCTCGGCGTTGCGGGGAGGCGAGTTCACACTCTACCGCGGGTCGGGCGACGGCTTGGACCCGATCCTGCTGGTCGAGCCTATCGGGCAATACCCGTCGCGTGAGTCGATCAACCGGCTGGAGCATGAACATGACCTCAAGGCCGAACTGAACCCCGACTGGGCTGTCCGGCCGATAGACTTGTCCCGCCACGACGGCCACATGGCGTTGGTGCTCGAGGATCCCGGCGGCGAGCCGCTCGATCAGCTGCTCGGTCACCCCATGGATGTGACGCAGTTTCTGCGCATCGCGATCCCGCTTGCGGCCGCAATCGGCCAGATGCACATACGCGGGCTGATTCACAAGAACCTCAAGCCGGCCAACATCCTGGTGGACTTGGAAAGCGGCGGCGTCTGGCTCACCGGCTTCGGCATCGCCTCGCGTCTGCCGCGCGAGCGCCAGGCACCCGCACCTCCGGAAATCATTGCCGGCACGCTTGCCTACATGGCACCGGAACAGACCGGCCGGATGAACCGCTCGATCGATGCCCGCAGCGATCTTTATTCACTCGGTATCACCTTCTACGAGATGCTCACCGGGACATTGCCGTTCACCGCAGCCGATCCGATGGAGTGGGTGCACTGCCACATCGCCCGGCAACCGGTGCCACCCGACGAGCGGGTCGCGGGCATCCCGAGGCCACTCGCGGCGATCGTGATGAAGCTGCTGGCCAAGACCGCCGAGGATCGCTACCAGACCGCCGCGGGCGTCGAGGCCGATCTCCGGCGGTGTCTCTCCGCATGGGAGGCGCATCGCCGGATCGACGCGTTCCCGCTGGGTGCCCAGGACGCGTCGGACCGGCTGCTGATCCCGGAAAAGCTGTATGGACGCGGAGCCGAGATCGATACGCTCGTCGTCGCGTTCGATCGGGTCATGACCCGCGGCGCGACAGAACTCGTGCTAGTGTCCGGCCACGCCGGCATAGGAAAGTCCTCGCTCGTCAATGAGCTGCACAAGCAACTAGTCCCATCGCGCGGTCTGTTTGCCGCCGGCAAGTTCGACCAGTACAAGCAAAATATCCCTTATGCGACGCTGGCCCAGGCCTTCCAGGGCCTTGTCGATCAGATCCTCAGCAAGAGCGACGTAGAGATGAGCCGATGGCGCTCCGCGTTGCTGGACGCGCTTGGCCCGAACGGCCAACTGATGGTCAATCTTATCCCGGAGCTTGCTCTCATTATCGGTGAGCAATCGCCAGTTCCCGAACTGCCGCCGCAGGACCGGCAAAATCGGTTTCAGTTGGTGTTCCGGCGGTTCCTCGGCGTGTTTGCCAGGCCAGAGCACCCGCTCGCGCTGTTCCTCGATGATCTGCAATGGCTGGACACCGCGACCCTTGATTTGATCGAACATCTTGTCACGCACCCGGAGGTGCGGCACCTGCTGCTGGTCGGCGCCTACCGGGACAATGAGGTCAGTCCCTCTCACCCGCTCGCACGGATGCTGGCGACGATCCGCGGAGCCGGGGGGCGGGTGCAGGAGATTCTGCTTGCTTCCCTCATGCCGGACGATGTGGAGCGGCTGCTTGCGGATGCGCTGCACATCGAGCCTGGGCGCGCGCGCTCCTTGGCCGCGCTGGTGTTCGAGAAGACCGATGGCAATCCGTTCTTTACGATCCAATTCTTGATGGCCCTGGCGGAGGAGGCGCTGCTAGCGTTCGATCCCGGCACGGAGGCCTGGACGTGGGACCTGCCGCGCATCAGCGCCAAAGGCTTCACCGATAACGTCGCGGATCTCATGGCCGCGAAGCTGAGCCGTCTGCCCCATGCGACTCAGAAGGCATTAGGACAGCTGGCCTGTCTGGGGAACGTCGCCGAGTCGCCTACGCTCGCTCTGGTGCACGGGGGGACCGAGGAAGCGATGCACGCGGCACTCTGGGAAGCGGTCCACGCCGGCCTCGTCCTCCGATCGGGCAGTACCTACACATTTCTCCACGACCGTATCCAGGAGGCGGCTTATGCGCTCATAGGCAAAGGCGAGCGTGCTATGGCGCATCTTCGGATTGGCCGATTGCTCGCGGCGCGGACCACGTCGGAAGAGCCGGAAGACAGCATCTTCGACATCGTCAACCAGTTCGACCGCGGCGCGGCGCTGATTACCGTGCCGGAGGAGCGCGAGCAGGTCGCCGAGCTCAACCTCATGGCGGGCAAACGTGCCAAGGCGGCAACCGCCTATGCCTCAGCGCTGCAGTATTTTGCCGCCGGC
>NZ_JAMYQT010000098.1:0-9993 GCF_040320985.1 Mesorhizobium sp. M0571 | reverse complement strand
CGGCTTATGGACAAGCACCTCTGATTCAACTGTATCCGCATAGATCATGGCAGCCCTTTCCAAAAAAAGCGGCCCCGCCTGGCCGGGCCGCTATGGCTTTGCGGCCTCTACTAATGGACTGAATGATCCACCCCGAACCACTTGATCGACAGCTTGGAGAGTGAGCCGTCATCCTTCATGCTCTGGATAGCGGCCGCAATCTTGTCGTTAAATTCCTTGTCGCCACGTTCAACTGCAAGAGCTGTCGGCATGGAGTATGCGACGCCGATCACCTTGAACGGATAGCCGGCCTTGAGCGCATCCTCCGCCCCCGAAGCGTCAGCAAGAACTCCATCAAGGCGAACGCCGTCGCCGAGGCGAAGATCATCGAACGAACTAACGCCGGAATAGGTCTTCACCTGACCCGGCGTGAATTGGTATTCAATCGGCTTCGCGCCAATCCAATCCGCTGCTAGCTTGTGATTGAGATATAGCTCCCCCGTCGTGCCTGCCGCCGCGCCGACCACCTTGCCTTCGAGTTCGGAGAGCTTGGTTATCTTGCTGTCCTTGTGAACGACGCCGACCGCGTCGTCATTGATGTAAAGGGCCGGGAAGTCGAATTTTTCGGCCCGCGCCTTGGTCGGCGTCATCCACGTGGTCATGTCCCAGCGACCCTGCCACTTGCCTGCTGCAATGATATCCCAGTTCGGCGTCACGTATTTTGCCTGCACGCCCAGGGACTCCGCAATCCTCTTCGTGACGTCGATGTCGAATCCCTCGAACTGGTGTTGGTCGTTCAAGAACGACATCTTACCCCAGTTCGTCCCGACCGCGACTGTCAGCGTCTTGGTTTTGAGCACCCTATCGAGTGTGGCTCCGGCGTTTGCCGTAGCCAGAAGAGCCAAGGACGCTGCCGCGAGCGAGGCTGCAACTGCTATCGCTCTTACAAGCTTGTTCATGCGATGTTCCCTTCTTTTTATTGTCTTATTGTCTTGCAGATTTTATTCCTCGACCCGTTCTCCATGATGAAGACAACAAGCGCTCTCCAGGCCGATGCATTCCAACCATAACCAAAAAGTTTATTGCGCGTCTAACATCTTTTTAGCATAGATTATTCGCAAACGCGCAATAATATCATTCTGGGGGGCATTGCGGGCCCTTGTTGAGACCCGCCGCACTCCGCGATCGCGACGAGCGCCCCCAAAGCCTGAGGGTGATATTCTTGCTCGTTTGCGAATAATCTATACTCAAAAGATGTTAGACGCCAAAGAGTTTTGACCGCAGAATTGCATCTGCAAGGCAACAAACAAGAGAACACTCTGATTAGTCCATCCACATCCGGCGGCGCACCGTGGCCTCGGCAGCTTGAACCGCTCGCGCAGCCGCATTTCCGGCGGCCCGAACGAGGAGGATGGCACAACAACGACCAATGGCTCCGCTTTTACGGGGTCCCCAACACAGATAAGGAATTTCGTCATATGAATCCGTTATTTGAGCCAAGTTTCAGTGCTGATGAATACGCCGGCCGAGTAGCTAAGACGCGGACGAGGATGAAGGAGCGGGGCTTGGACATGCTTCTGGTAGCTGAGCCGTCGAATATCAACTACCTGACCGGTTACGACTGCTGGACCATGGTTCAGCCCCAGGCTTTACTTGTCCCTTATTCGGGTGACGTCGTGTTTTTCGCGCGGGAGGTGGACCTTCCTGGCGTAACTCTGACGACGCATCTCAGGAGTGAGCAGGTTTTTGGATACCCCGAGGACTATGTAGAGAAGGCGGACCGCCACCCGTTTGATTGGATCGCCGGTGTCATGCGGGAACGAGGCCTAATGTCGGGAACGCTCGCGATCGAACGCGACTCCAATTTTTACACAATCCGCTCCCATGAGGCGCTGATGGCTGGGCTCCCTAATGTAAACGCTGTTGATTCCCAGCGCTTAGTGAATTGGGTCAGGGCGGTCAAGTCGGACTCAGAGATCGATAAAATGCGTATCGCGGGCCGAATTGTCGAGCGCGTTATGGGTAAGACCTTTGATATGATCGAGCCTGGGGTACGTCAATGCGACGTCGCCGCGCAGATCTACGCGAACAGTATTATGGGCCTGGAGAACGCCGGTGGCACTTACCCTTCCGCGCCCCCATTGATGCCGACAGGGCCTGGAACAGCCGTCCCGCATTTAACCTGGTCGGATGCGCCGTTCAAAAGCGGTGAATCAACATCGCTAGAGTTTGCCGGCTGCTACCACCGATACAACGTGCCACTAGCGCGCGCGATTTTCCTCGGCGCACCGCCGCCGCGTCTTCTCGAAATGGCAGACATCGTCAACGATGGAATGGACGTGGCGCTCGCAGCCATACGGCCCGGCGCCCGCTGCGAGGATGTCGAAGCTGCATGGCGGGTGCTAATCACGCGCTACGGCCTCAGCAAGGCGACCCGGATCGGATACTCGATCGGAGTGGGCTACCCGGTCACGAGCTGGCTCGAAAAAACGATGAGCCTGCGACCCGGCGACACCACCGTTTTGGAACCCAATATGACCTTCCACGTGCTCCTGGGTATGTGGATGGATGGCTGGGGTTATGCCCTATCCGAATCAGTCGTCGTAACCGAGCGTGGTGCGGAATGTCTGTCAAATGTTCCGCGCGGCCTGAGGGTGAAGCGCTAATTTAATTTCGGTGAGATTGCGTGTGTCGTCGGATGATCGGTTGCCTGATGATCCGAGGTATCAAGTGCATGCTATTGGGTCGACTGCGACACAGTCGCGATATGCGATCCCTGCAGATTTGTCGATCCATGCCGCACCCGCTGCCATTCGCACTGACCTGGAAAGCGCGGACGTCCTCAAGGCCAATCCGGTCCGGAGAGCGGCCGAAATGGCGGGAAAACTTCGCTACCGCGCGGACATAGGATCGTTGCGTGGCCGGCAACAGATTGCGGATCGTCATGTTCTCGATCATGCGTCGGCGAAGCGGGCTCACATTGGCCATCTCATTGCTCCTGTTCTCAAGACTGTGCTTTCCACAGACGCAATCCTTCAAAACCGAAGCCTCACCCGCAAACCGGTGCACCATTTGCCGCGTCAGCGGCTTCGTCCAATCTGAACAGAGCCGAACAATTGAACTGACCATAGTATGCAATCCACCAATGAGGCCTTTAGGAAAGTTTGCTCACACATTCAGATTTGAACATTTGCGGTGATTATCAATTGTTCCCGCTCGAACCCTTGGTTGCCGGCCGCTCCATGGTCTGGCTTCCTCCAAGTCGCGTGCGACACAGACCAGTGTGGCCTCGTCTCCAAAGCGGCCGACGATCTGAACACCGATCGGCAGCCCGCTTGCGCTTTGTGCTAACGGCAACGACACGGAAGGTTGTCCCGTCACATTGAATACTTCTGTGTACTGACAAATCGCCGTAGACGTTTCCACGTATCCTTCGGCAGAGACTGCCGGGTCGGTTGCAGAATAGATGCCGCCGTGCGGCACGGCCACGATTGGCATTGTCGGGGTCAACAAAATGTCGAAGGCATGGATCGCCTCGCCCACCCGGAAACGCATTCTCCGAAGAGCCTCTTGTACGTCCGCCGCTCGGGAAAGAGGCAAATCCCGACTAAACTCATACCGTTTCAGGTTGACCGGCTCCAAGGTCTCTGCGCCGATAACGCGCCCCATGGCCCGCGCCGCTTCTTCGAGCATACTCGCGCTCGTCGGAGCGAGATATAATCTGCGGTACTCGCTAGGCTCATATGGCGGGTCAATGTCTTCTACCGAGTGCCTCATCTCCTGCAGAAGCGTTGCCGTCGCCTCGATGGCGCGCAGCACTTCCGGATCAAGATTGACCGCGCCCCAACTCGTTCTCGCGACTCCTACCCGCAGACGACCGGTGGGCTGTGAGAGTTCTTCCATATAGGGACGGTCCGGTTGGACGATAGTGAATGGATCGCCAGGATGAGGACCGGAAAAGACGTCCAGCGCGGCGGCCATGTCGCGGACAGTGCGACACAAAACAAATGTGCGGCTTTTGCCATGATTTGCGTCTTGAAGGTTTGGGCCGCCGGAAACACGCCCTCGGGAGGGATTCAGTCCGACAAGACCGCACCAAGACGCGGGGATGCGAATTGACCCACCGCCATCGCCGCCGTGAGCAATAGGAGTGATGCCGGCAGCTACTGCCGCTGCCGCCCCCCCGGAGGAACCTCCCGCGGAGCGTTTCAAATCCCATGGATTACGGGTGATGCCATTGAGAATCGATTCGGTCATTAGGGTAGACCCAAGCTCGGATGTTGTTGTCCTTCCTATCGTCCGAAGCCCGGCCTCTCGAGCGCGCCGAAAAAAATAACTGTCGGTATCGGAGCGGAAGCCTTTGAATAGCCGGCTTCCTTTTTCTTGTAGGCGGCCAGCTTCGGATGCTCCTACATCCTTGCGAAGGAAAGGCACGCCGTGGAAAATCCCTGCGTCCGCGCCGGCAACGGTCTCGGCATCTTCATAGAGTTCGATAACAGCATTGATGCACGGATTTACGTGGTCGTGGGCTTGGCGGGCCAAACGCGTTAGCTCCACAACAGTCATTTCGCCAGCGCTTACGAGGGAGGCCAAACCCGTCGCATCGTACTCTACGTATTCGCTTAGATTCATTGTAGCTATCCTTTCCCACCTTGCCTGGTGTCAGTGACAGAAGGTATTGCACGCGCAGCGGCGCGACGTTGCAAACCGGAGGTAGATCCATGATCGACATAGAGGTAAGCGATGGTCGAAATATTCTTTCAAGATTTCGTTCATCTGAAGTCTATATGACAATCGACTGCGGCTCTGATCGTGGGGAGGGTAGCCCCTCCTGACGGCACTTGTGCCACTATGCCCGGACAGGATCAGGAGGATTTGGGGTCGTGTCTCGAATTCGGTGGAAATGCTCCGGCGGCGCGCTCCGGGCATGTGAAGTTGGGTCCAATCAGGCGGCGAGGTCAAGGGCGATCGGCTCGATTGGCTGAGAAAGGGTTTCCATGCCTCCCGTACCTCTCGACAAGCTGGCCATGGCGGGGGGCCCCAGAGCCTTTTTGCAGAACGTCTGCAGCAGGTGGTTCTACTTGCGGGCCGTTAAGCTATGCGACCGCGCCAATCGTCAACTTGCAAAGGTCCGTAATGTCGTAGATGGGAAGCTTTGTGCTACTGCGTAGAGCACCCGTGACAACCGCAAATCCGGTGCATTCAAAGAGTAGCACTCCGATCTCAGGATGCTCAGCGCGGAGTCGAGTGATGCAAGCCGCCAACTCTCGCTCGATCGTATCGATGCTGACTCGGACTAACGGGCGCGCAATCGCGTTACGCACGTACTCACCGCCTTCGATCCCGCCGACGACCACCCTTGCTCGATCTGCAGGACTCTCGAGACCGAACAGGTCTTCACTGCAGTGTTTTGCGTCAGCCGTTATGACGGCAAGCTTTTGGGCAGGCGCCAGTTGTTGCAGCAATGCCGGAATAAGGAGCAGGCTTGACATCGCCACCGGCACGTTCACTGCCGCGGACACTGCCGCCTGATGCCTAATCAAAAAACCACAGTCGCCTACAATCGCACCAGCGCCGCGTTTGACCAACCGCCGGGCTGAACGAACACAAGCTTGCTCGAGCGAGGGGTCACCGGGGATCACCACCTCCGCAGTTGCACCCACCACCATCTCGGTAAAGATTGGTCGGTCGAAGGTCGCCGGATTCAGAAGGGACCCTTGCCGTGGAATACGTGAGGGGCCATCGGTGGGAAGCCCTTCATCAAGCTCAAGAATTCCAATAGCGGTACGTGTTTGCAACGTCATGACTTGATCTCCCAAATCATTTGACGAAAAGGGTGCGCGGCATCTTTGTTAACGGTTCATGGCCATTTTCGGTCACAGCAAAAGTCTGCGTAATTGTTACGCCGGCGTTGTCGAGCCACAGGCCAGTCATCATGTGAAATACCATACCAGGCTGAAGCACCGTTTCGTCCCACCGGCTAAGAGCGGCCGTGCGTTCGCCCGTTGCAGGAGGGAATCCGATTCCAGTCGGATAGCCAATTCGCGCTTCTTTTTCGATCCCGTGGCGGGCAAGTGCCTCGTGAACCGCGCCGAACACGTCTGAACAGGTCCGACCGGGACGGACGCTTTCGAGGCCGACATTCAAGGCTTCAACCTGGACTTCCGCTAAATTTTCGAAAGCGGCGGACGGCTTGCCCACAACAATTGTACGAGCAAGATTAACTTGATATCGGTGCCGGCTTCCACAAAGTTCGATATTGAGAACGGTGGAATCCGGCAAACGCTCCTCGGTCCAGTTGGCATGTGGGGCAATCGAGCGTTCGCCTATACAAAGATACGCGGGTGCACAAGTATAGCCACCCCCGAATTCGGCCGTACCCGAAATGAGATGTTGATAGGCAACCGCAGCGATATCGCATTCGCGCACACCTGCTTCAATTATATCGATCACTCGCTCCATCGCTACATCGGTGATCTGGCCAGCTTGCCGCATAATTGCAATTTCAGCCGGACTCTTAACGAGTCTGATCCACCCTACGAGAAGATCGGCATCCACAAACTCGGCGAGCGGCAGCGCCCGGGCAAGATCCGCGTGGGCGCGGGCAGAATAGTAATATCCGCCCATTTCCACGCCGATGCGCGGCCTTTCGCCGCCGACTTCCTTAACAATGTCGGCTATAACGTCATAGGCTGACAGTATCGACGAATGAACATGCGATTCGGGATAGCTTCGGATGTTGTGATCCGCAAGATAGGTTGTCATTACTGCTGAGATTCGATCCATCAATCGCCCCACCCAAATAGGCTCGTCGTAATCGATCGCAACAATCACCATTTGCGGAGTGTAGAATGAATAAGCATCGTAGCCGGTCAGATAATTTTGGTTCGGCGGCTCGGAGAGCAGCAGGATGTCAATCCCTCTTCTTGCCATCTCCCGTTTGACCGCGGCCAGGCGAGCCCGAAACTCGTCGACGTCGAAATGCAGGTCTTTTGTCATGTCGATTCCCGTTAAAAGGTAATTGGCAAGCAGTGCTGGTTGGGCTAAAGCAACTGCACTAGGGTCGCTTCATTGTCGGCCGCTGTGGCCATCGATCGAAACTCATCCGCGCTCTGCTCACCGACGCGCTCTAGTAACCTTGGCCACGCAGAAAGGCCTTCCGCCAACGAGGTGAGCCGGAAGAATTCGTTGGGCGCATGAATATCCTCGTCCGGAAGGGAGAATCCGAACATAAGCGTTTGAACCCCGAGCAGCTCTTGAAATATAACAGTGATGGGAATGGACGCGCCCATCCGAACAAGCACCGGCTCTCGTCCGGTCGCCTCAAACAAGACTCTCTTAGCGGCAAGCACGAGTGGATGCCCGGTGGGCAGGTCGAAGGCGCGGCACCCGGTTCCTGGGTCATCGATCAAGAGCTCAACATCCGAGGGGCAAACGGTGCGAAGATGAGCCTTCAGCGTGTCTGAAACCTGGTCAGGGTCCTGTCCGGGCACGATTCTCAACGACAGCTTCGCGTGGGCAGTATTTGGGATCACCGTTTTGTAGCCAACCCCGGTATGACCTCCCCACATTCCGTTTACGTCCAAGGCCGGTCGAAGCGTTAGTCGTTCACGAACCGAGAAGCCATGTTCCCCGTGGGCGTGCGCCCCAACGTCCTTGACGAAAGCGACCTCGTCGAAGAGAAATCTGGCCGTCTCATCTCGGGCATCCACAGAGACGGGCGGGAGGGCTGCTAGCAATCCCGGTATCGCGATCGCGCCATCCTCGTAATGTAACGAAGCGATGATCCTCGCCATCTCATGTGCGGCATTCCGGATCGTGCCGCCGTAACGACCAGAATGAACCTCCTTGTCGGCTGTCCAAAGCGAAATCTCAATCTCTACAATTCCGCGCGATCCGACGTTAATTGTCGGAGTTTCCGGGTGCGCTCGCGCGCCGTCAGCGGATATCATTCCATCCGCCTGAAGCAAGTCGCCGTACCGCTCCACAATCGCGCGCAAACTTGGACTGCTGGATTCCTCTTCTCCCTCCAAAAAAACTTTGACGTTCACAGGGCAGGAGCCCCGGACCTTAAGAAAGGCAGCGATGGTTTCGAGCGCGATTACAGTCGAGCCCTTTACGTCAGATGCACCGCGCGCGTAGAGCCGTCCGTCGCGGACGGTTGGTTCGAAAGGTGGCGTTACCCAAGCTTCTAGCGGTTGGGGAGGCTGAACATCATAATGTCCATAGATGAGCAAGGTAGGTCTTCCGGGCGCACCGTTCCAAGCTCCATAGACGGCTGGATGGCCGCCGCCATCAAGAAGCTGGACGTCGCTCAAGCCCATGCGCTTCAGCCAGTTCACTAGAAACGTTTGCGCGTCGCGCATTCCTTCTAGGTAAGTTGGGTCTGTGCTTACACTCGGCAGGCGCAAGAAGGCGCAAAGCCTATCCACGATTTCGCCCTGTCGGCCGAGGAGGTCCTGAACGATTTCATCTACATGCATGGTACTATCCATTTGCCTTAGCGCAGCAAACGCAGTTTGCCGAACAGTAATCATTTCTGATGCCTAACCTTTAAAGCGCAACCATAAGCTACAATCAGGCGGGCAACAAAACTATCAGTGCTTCAAGATCTGGCTGAGGAACAGCTTTGTTCTTGGGTGCTGCGGACTGGTGAAGAAGTCGTGCGGCTTGCCCTCTTCTACTATCCGGCCTGCATCCATGAAGATGACGCGGTCCGCGACGGAGCGTGCGAAGCCCATCTCGTGGGTGACGCAGACCATGGTCATGCCGTCGCGCGCGAGACTGGTCATGGTTTCGAGCACTTCCGACACCATTTCCGGATCGAGCGATGAGGTGGGCTCATCGAAGAGCATGACGGCAGGCTCCATACAGAGGGAACGGGCAATTGCGACGCGCTGCTGCTGTCCTCCGGAGAGCTGCCCCGGATATTTGTTCGCCTGCTCCGGTATGCGCACGCGCTCGAGGAATTTGAGCGCGAGCCTCTTTGCCTCGGCCTCTGGCACGCCCTTGATCCACATTGGAGCGGCCATGCAGTTCATCAGGACGGTCATATGCGGGAAAAGATTGAAGTGCTGGAACACCATGCCGACATTCTTGCGAACTTCAGCCAGCTCGAGCATCTTGCTGTGCAACCTGATCCCGTTGACGGCGATCTCGCCCTCCTGGTGTGCCTCAAGCCTGTTGAAACAGCGGATCAGCGTCGACTTTCCCGATCCGGAGGGGCCGCAGATAACGACGCGTTCACCCTTTCGGACACTGAGGCTGACGTCCGTCAATGCTCTGAAGGCGCCATACCATTTTGAGACGTTCCTGGCTTCGATGACTGCGTCGCTCATTTCCGCCTGCCTCCCGCTCGATGATTTTCCATCAGGGGTTGACCCTGGAAGCGGCCCATCGAGGGGCGCTTTTTTTAGAGAGCTTTGCCAGTTCGGAGCGCGCTTTATTTGATGTATGCCGTCGACGGTCATCGTACCTTGCTCCTGGCAAAATAACGCTCAATCCTGGATTGAATCAGCTCGAGGCAGACGGACAGAATCCAATAGATAATTGCGACCGCTATCAGCATCTCCATGTGATGGAAGGTCTCCTGGCCAAGGGTGCGAGCAAGATACGTCAGCTCCCACACGCCGAGGACCGAGACAAGCGAGCTGTCCTTCAGCATCCCGATGAACATGCTTCCCATTGGCGGAATAATGACGGGAAGCGCCTGCGGCAGGATGATCTTGCGCATCGTGAGCCCAAAACCGAAACCCATGGACCGGGATGCCTCCCATTGGCCACGGTCGATGCTTTGGATGCCGGCGCGGAAGATTTCCGTCATGTACGCGCCAATACACAGCGAAAGCGCCAAAATGCCTGATGGCACGGCATTCAGTATAATCCCCACCTGAGGTAGACCGAGATAGATCAGATAAACCTGCATCAGAAGAGGCAGGCCGCGGAAGAACGAAGTGTAAAAGCTGGCGATGGCGTAGGCGAACCCGTTGTTTGAAAGTTTCGCTATGGCGGCAA
>NZ_JAMYQT010000097.1:0-10175 GCF_040320985.1 Mesorhizobium sp. M0571 | reverse complement strand
TCTGCCCCGCGCTCATGAGCCGCTTCCACAAAGCGCGGAACGTGAGCGGGAACGAAGAGTAGGGATCTCCAGCGCGGTACAGACGTCTCACTTTCAACGGCCGCAAAGGTGTCCTCGATCATGGAGTCGCCTCTGCGGCCGATTTTCAAAATCGCGCGCTGGCAATAACCTTCCTAGTCTAGAGCACGTCCTGTTTAATCCGGATCATATCCTGCAGCCTTGAAGTAGTTCGCGCATTCGGCCGGTGAGAACTGATGGAAGAGCGGGCCGACGGCGTCCCACAGAGCCTTGATGGTCCTACGGCTTTGGCGCTTAGCAGCGCCTTGAGTTTTGAGAAGGCGTTATCGATCGGGTCAAAGTCGGGGCTGTATGGCGGCAGGAACATGAGCCTCGCGCCGGCCTGCTCGATCGCATTTCGAAGGCGGGCCGGCTTGTGGGCAGGCGGGTTGTCCATCACAACGACGCCGCCCGGCGACAAGGTGGGAACAGAACCTGCTCGACATAGGCGAGGAACATTGCCGTTTATGGTGCCGTCGCAGACGAAGGGGGCGGTCATGCCCATCAGCCGCAGCGCGCCGGTGAAGGTGGTGGTCTTCCAGTGGCCGTGCGGCACGCCGGCCCGGCAACGCTCACCGCGTGGCGCACGGCCCAGCAGTCGGGTCATCTTGGTCGACAGTCCGGTTTCATCGATGAACACGAGCTTCGCCGGATCCAGATCGAGCTGGCAGTCGAATCAGGCGCGGCGTCGCCTCAAAATGTCGGGACGGTCCTGCTTCAATGGTTTGCGGAATTTTGAACGTCCAGCCTTGGCTACGCAGCCAGTCGCTCAGGGAGCTGCGACTGATCCGCATCGACCGCTCGGTCTCCAGCCGCCCCACCATCTCATTCAGCGTGATGTCCTTGCGTGCATCGCTCAGCCCGATGATGAAGGCTTCATGCGCATCGAGACTGGAAGCGCGTCGCCGGCCTTGCCGACGCGCCGTCCGCTCGCCGATCTTCGCCGTGCGATCCAACGGATTGCGCTCGATATCCCGACCCCGAACCGCGCCGCGGCTTGCCGCGCCGACATGCCCTCCCGAAGCCTTCAATACCCGCGACCGAAGATCGTCGCTCAGTGTTCTTGCCATCCTCCACCTCTCAAAGTGGATGTTGAATCACCAGCGAAGGCCTTCGTCGCATCACAATCGATTCATCGATCGCAGGACGTGCTCTAGCGGCCAGTCTGAAGCCCGCGCCGAATCGCAGATGATAGATGGAGCGCACCCCCAGCACCCATCGGCAAGGCACGCCGGCATCGAGCGCTGCGGCGATCAATTCCCGCGCGATCTCGACCTTCGTGACAAAGGCCATCTCCTCGGCACTTGCGCCTTGGCGCGCCGCGCAGCGTCCGTGGCCCAGGCCTGCGGCAGATAAAGCGCGATCGATCAGCGCCTGCCCAAAGCGGGCATAAGCCAGAAACACGCCGATCTGGCAGTCTCGATCCGCCCCGCCGAGCCCGCATACTGCCGCGCAACCCCGGCCGACTGATCCCCCTTCTTCACAAAGCCGGTTTCATCGACCACAGCACCCCGTCCGCGTCGCCCAGAGCTTAAATCACGAGTCATCGTGTAAAAAGCGAAGGCATTTTGGTCCGAACGGGGATCACTATTTCGGAAAGCTTAGCGATCGGAGATAGGTCGCTATCGGTCAAAGCGACTAGACGGGCGAGTATGCCACTTGGCCGCGGTCCTTCACCGCCTATCCGAGCCTGTGAGCAATCAGCGATTGGCCTGATTCGAGACCTTTAGGGCGTTGCCGACAGGTGAGCCTTCGCGAACCGCGAATGTCATCGTTCCATCCTCATTAGTCCCACCATCGTAGAACATGCGGTCGCACACAGAATTGTCATGGTTGAACGTCAGCACTCGCGGCTTGATCCCTACGATCTGATGCTCCTCAATATATGCAGAGGAGCAAATGATTATCTCATCTCCGACCTGACAGGTGCGAGCAGCGGCTCCGTTCAGCACACAGCAACGAGAACCCCTCTCACCGTATATGACATACGTGCTGATTCGCGCGCCTGAAGCCTTATTCCAGATCTCAACGAATTCCAGCGGAAGAATGCCCGCCTCGTCGCAATGATCTGGGTCCAGAGTTATTGAACCGTGATAGTTCAAGTCCGCGTCGGTCACAGTAATACCATGAAGCTTGGCGGCAACAACTTTTTTCATCTACAGGTTTCCTCTTTCGGCTATGGATCACTGCGCCCAAGAGCGACTGCAGCGTCTCAGGGACAGGGATTGATGGATGTGCTGCGATAGGTCCAAGAGCGGCTTTCAGAACGGATCAGTAATCACGACTCACGGTCACCAACAGGAGGAGACCATCAGGCGCAGGCTGGCCCATTATGAGTCGGAGGCATTGCCGTCCGCCGATGGCCTTCTCCCGTAGAATAAGATCCGACGCAGACCTGACATGTTCCTTTCCTTCGATTGATTGCGATGGCAGCCATGACATGAATGCCAGTCGGAGCTTCCACCGCCTCGCAACCAACGTCGCAAACCTCGTGCCAATTTGACTGATCGAGCCAGAGACAGAATTTTGTAATCGTATTCAGGGATTTAGCAGGCCCAGATTGGTTCAAGAGCCCTATGTGTGTCGCGGACCGGACAAAGCGACATGAAGTGTCGGATCGTTTTAGTTGAGACGCTATAGTTTGATCTCGGAGACCGGGAAGAAGTTAGGGGTGCCAGGCAGCAAGCCTCGGCTATTTCGATCGGGAGACCGCTAGATGGAAGTTGGTCTACCCATACTGTGAATCGCTCCAGTCAGCCATTGATCTGCACATGCGCGGTCATATCCGCTCGCCTTCGCTTTGGTGCCACCGCTCGCGTCGTCGGCCTGTCAAGCATCCGATGTTGCGGCAGACGATATCCTGGAACTCTCTTCGTGTAGAGTTCGGCGGATCCTGGCGGTGCTTCGGCCGGCTGGCTCGATTTCGAGACGATGGGCCAGGATCAGCCCAGCCGGTCCCGAAATGGGTATCATCCGGCGGGCATTCCAAGATCGGCAACGGTGCCACGGGTTCCATTGAATGCCGTTCAAAGCGCGGCTGTATCGATGGAAAGCTTGGCGGTGCAGGCACTCAATCCAGGCCGCGTCACGGTCAGAGCGCGCCGCCAATTCAAGCATCCGAGCCACTTTGTCGCGGCGAGCTGGGCCTCAGTCTGATGGCTCCAACGTCGTTCTCGATGATGATTTCGGTCCCAAATGGTTTCGAGAGCGTCTGTAGGCGCCGCAGAATGGCTTTTGCCTGCCGGGCGGGGGCGAGCCGCAGGCAACCCCGGTTGGCAAACCTCTTCGCGTAGCCGAGCTCGATTGGATAGAGCCGCAATTCGGCAAGCTGGTTCTGTTCAAATCGGCTGACGGTGATAACGCTCTCATTAAATGGGGCGGAGAGCGCTTGCCGCGGAACAGCTCGTTGCAGTGCTTGACGGCGCTTGCGCGCCAGTAAATCCATTTGCGCTGCCAGTAAATCCATTCCGACATAATTCCGTATTAAGTCGATAAGCGGCTGAGAATAGCATGGGTCTATCTGGTTGCAGGCCGGAGCGATTTGATCTGCAATGATTCAAGACGACTGGGTCATCGGTAGCTTCTGCGCCAACGAGATCGGCGCCTATCGACCTTGTCAGGTCGTCTGCGCGTCCACGTTCGAGTGGGCAGGAAAGCGTCCACTCCATTCGTCTGTGCCTGCCTCGCTATGTCGCGCCCGAAGCGGTGCGGGCGGGCACAGTGACAACCCAGCGGCGCTACCCGAAGGCGCAATGTCAGGTTCGGCCCTGGGGGACAGAGGTTCCGAAATACCGCGCGTGGGCGACATCCAGGATGCGATTGATTAAGCTCGAGTAGCTGTATCCGGCCGTGTTCGCAGCCGCGCAATACGATGACCCCGTTGTGAGTGACGGATTGGCGTTAATCTCTAGGACAAAAGGCTGGCCGGAGCGGTCGATCCGGATGTCGACGCGGGCATAGTCCCGGCACTGGCAAGCGCGGAATGTCGCAATCGAAATATCCCGCAGGACCGTCGCAAGCCCGTTTCCGATCTGTGCCGGGCAAATCTTCGACGCTGCCGCAGCCGCTACGTACTTCGCTTCCCAAGTCATAAGACGCGTTGCGCGGTCGCCGAAGTCCTGCTCGACAAGAGGCAGTACCTCGAGCTCTTCGTTTCCAAGCAGCGGAACGCTGATTTCCCGCCCGTCGATGTATTCTTCAACCAGCGCGTCCTGCGCATACTGCTCGACAATCACTTCCACGGCCTGCTTTAGCTCAGCAGGTTCATATACGAGCTGCAATCCCAGGCTGTCGCCTCCGCGAAGCGGCTTGACTACCACTGGAAATCGCAGGTCGCCGGTACCCTCAGTGCCCCGACGCATCACTCGAAAGTTCGGCGTAGGCACACCGCGGTCGCGGATGAGTATCTTGGTGACGACCTTGTCGTTGGCAAGCTCATGTCCGAGCGGGCTCGGTCCGGTGTACGGAACGCCGGCCATTTCGAGCATGGCAGGAACGTGGGAGAAATAGGACTCGCCCTGAATTCCATGAGCCAAGTTGAAGACGAATCCTGAAGGGCGGGCTTGCGAATCGGGCGGCATGAACCGCTCAAGCGTAGTTAGCAGGCCTTTATCGCCCTCACACAGCAGCACCTCGTGGCCGCCCTCTTGCAGCGCCGGCACCACACTGTCGCTGTCCCGCTCTGGGTAAGGCTCCGGCGGCTGCGGAAGAGGCTGGCCGAACCGGTTGATCACTCCCGTAAAGTCTCTGTTCCTAACAACGGCCACTCGCATGAGCTACTCCTTTGATGTTTGACTGGTGTGACGTTCACTCGCTCGGATTTGCGCCGGTGCTCCCCGATTATCAACTCGTACTTACCCAACAGGAGCGCGAGCACTAGAGCCAACCCGCCCAGAAGGCTCATGAACAGCGTCATCAGGACTGTGTGCACCGCGGACTGAACGTGGCTGCCGGTATGGTCCTGCTGCGCCAGACGCAGCCGGTCCGCCGGCAGCTCCAGCACCGCTGGTGCATCGCACGGGAGGCGCAGCCAGCATTGCGTGGGCGAGTGTCATATGAACTCCTGGGAGAAGAGAGCGCGACGACGACGTCGGAACAGGTATCTGGCTGTACACACGCAATTGGCATGCCACCAAGGGTGTTGCGAGCAGGGAGCACAAAATCAGGGTTCGCCCGCTTGGCCACCTTAATACTAGCGCCCAGGGATGTCCGGTTTTGAACACAGATGTCGCCAATCGGACTCGGACAAAAGCCGAAATATATTGGGCCGGTGACGAGGTTTCACTGGTAAATGCCATGACAATGCTGTCGGCGAAGCAGATCACGGTTCCGACCATCAGGGTGATCACGCAGTAGCGCGATGGTGAGCGATATCCGGGCACCATGGACGACCAGATTGCGCACGTCCCGCCCAACTTCGTCTGTACCTAGCAGATGCTGGCCTTGAGGCGGAGGAAGAAAGTCGCCGGTCGCAGTAGATGCTGTCTCAGGCGGGCCCACCAGGATTTTGGGTACCGTCGCTAATACAACAAAAAACCGGCACATTAGGCCGAGCTGAGCGCCGCCATGACTGAGAAATTGGCGCAGGAAGTCCCTGATCGCCGACACGCGGGCGAGATCGGACGGCACTTTCGCTCATTGTGGGGTCGCTCATTGTCGAACTCGCGGGTCAAGAAGGCCGTAGGCAAGATCGGCCACAAATGTCGCCCGAGTCGGCGGCGACAGGCATGACCAGTCCAACGCCCTGGTCGGCATGCCCGCGGAAGGCTCGATCGATGATGGCTTTCTGGTCGGTCGCGTAGCCAATCGCATCGCGAAACGCAGAATCCTGCAGTGCCCTAGTGCTGCCTGCCCTCTTCTCGGACGCAGTTTTGAAGGCCAGATAATTCCGTTGCTCGCCCCGCGACTAACCGACCACGATGCCGGGATTCTTCGAGAGGTCGTCCCACTGTGCAGCGGTAAACCGTTGCCATAATGGATGCTGCCACTTTTCAGTCATGGGCGACGGGATCGGCCGCCTGGAAAAGGAGCATCACCACACCGTCCGTCGCGGGCCGCCCCGCACGGAAGTACTGGTTCGGCGTTAGGCGGACAAACTGCCCCTGCCGAAATTCCGAAACAATCATCGGCCCCGTCCCGACCAGCGGCGGATCGTTGCGGAAGGTGCCGCGCGCATCTGCGTAGCTGATGTCCTTCCAGGGTGCTCGGGGACAATCAGAATGTAATTCTCAATTGGCCAGCGGCTAGGCAACTTGGTGACAATTTGCAGGTTTCGTCATCGATGGCAGTCACCGATCCAATTTGCTCCAATCCATTTGTATTGTTTTGGCCGATGTTGAGTTCGTCCGGCTTGCCCATCGAGCCGAGCAAGTAGTCATAGGTGAACGCGGCATCTCTGGCTGTGGCAGGCTGGCCATCCGACCACCTCATTCCGCGCCAGATCTTAAACGTCCATGTTAGGCTGTCTTTCGCAACAGACCACTCCTTCGCGAAGTCCGTCCTGTCGGGGTAGCGCTGGGCGTCCACGCCGGCCAAGCTATCATAGGTCTTCACCAGCGGCCCGAATGAACTCCAGGTGCCAAAGGGGTTCATCATGTCGGGCGAGTTCGTTGTGGCGAGGCGCACGATATGATCGTTGCTGACCTGCCACTGAGAATTTCCTCCATCTGGGATTAGAGTCCGGGCCTTGATTGAAGGACGGACTGATGAAGAGAAGCGGTTTACGGAAGAGCAGATCATCGCGGTTCTGCGCGAGCATGAGGCGGGTCCGAAGGCGGGCGATCTTGCCCGCAAGCACGGGGTCTCGGTGGCGACGCTGTATAACTGGAAGGCCACGTATGGCGGGATGGACGTCTCTGACGCCAAGCACCTGAAGGCTCTGGAAGACGAGAACGCCAAGTTGAAGAAGCTGCTAGGCTGGAAGGCCTGGCGACACACTACTCGGCGCAGCTGCCGGGATTCTATCTTCATTTCAAGTCATCTCGAAACCAGATCGCCTTGATACATAGATTGAATTTGACGGCAAGTTTCTGGGCGCATCATGTTTGAAGTACCAGCATAGGCATCATCACTTGATCATGGTCGAGAAAACGAACTGCTGGCTAACGTACCGTCAGCTAGGAGGAACACTATGGGCAGTGAGCCAACGCATTTAACTCACCTAACCGGAGTCGGCGTCCAGCCACCGCTTCCCTATGCCGAGGCGCGGACCAGAGTACTCCATGGCGATGTCACTTTGGACCGCTATCGCTGGCTGCGCGAACGGGACCGCCCCAATGCACGAGCCTATCTGCAAGCCGAAAACACTTTCGCGGAGCAAGCAACAGAGCATCTGACAGAACTTAAGGCGCAGCTTGTTGCCGAGATCGAAGGGCGCCAACCATCTGAGGGAGCGCCACCAGCGTTTCAAGTAGGCCGCTTTGAATACTTCCAACTCCCGCAACGGGGGGGCGCTCATTCGGCCTGGTGGCGGCGGCCAACAACCGGAGGCCCGGCCGAGCTCGTTCTGGACCCGAATCAGATTCCTCGGGCCGAGGCCTATTACTCCCTCGGGGTCTTCGAGCCGAGCGACGACGGGCGTTACGTGGCGTTTAGCTTCGATCTCATCGGTAACGAGGGTTACGAGTTGAGAGTGCGCGACATGACCACCGGCGGCGACGTCTGGCGCGACACGGGCCGTGCTGGGTGGGCTTGCTGGGCTGGCGATAATAAAACACTTTTTTTTACCCGCGAACTAAGTGACCGCCGCCGACATGATCGCGTTGTCCGCTTGGACGTCGAGACCAAGGACACTGAGGTGGTGTTCGAGGAGACCGATGACCGATTGGAGGTGCGGATTCGCCGTTCCGATACCGGTGCGTGGCTATTCCTCGACGTAAGTCCGGTGCCGGTTCGGGAAGGGAGCATCGAGGTGTGGTGTCTTTCTGCCGACGAGCCAGACGCGGGCTGGCGGCGGATCGTGACGCGGGAACTTGGGCACGAAATCGTTGCCGAGCACTGGGGGGACGCGTTCCTATTCCGCGTCAATGACGCTGGACCCTACGGGCGGCTCATACGAGCACCCATAGACGACCCGGCACAGTCGCGGTGGGAGGAGGTCCTGCCGCATAACGAGAGGATGTTGCTTGAGGAGGTCCATGTACTCGAAGGCCACCTCGTTGTGCTGGTTCGAGAGGGCCTCCGGCCTCGCTTGGTCTCCTACGACCGAAGCGGACGGATTGGGGCCACGATCGTTCCCGACGAGCCGAGTTGCACTCTACAGGTCGGCTTGTCGGCAGGCGGCAGCTATTCGGTTGCACGACTTCCCTTCCGAAGCTCGAAGCTGACCTACTCAGTCAGCTCGTTTGTTACACCAAGGACGGTGTTCGAGCACGATCTCGACGAAGACCAATCGGTAGTTTTGTACAAAACTCACGTCCCTGGTTATGACCCAGCCAAATACGCCGCCACGGTCGTCATGGTGAAGGCGGAAGACGGGGTCGAGATACCGATCTCTTTCGTCGCGCGCCGCGGGCGGTCGAGCGCCGGGCCAGTGCTATTGGATGTATACGGCTGTCACCGAACACCGAGATGGCCCTCGTTCTTCATGACACCTTCGTTCATGAACGCGCGCTTGAGCCTGCTGGACCGTGGGGTTGCGTTCGGTATTGTGCACGCACGCGGGGGCGGCGAGCTTGGGCGCCCGTGGTGGCACGCAGCTGTCCAAGATCGGAAGCGCGTCACCCACACAGATGTGATCGCCGCTGCTGAAGGCCTGATCGAGCGAGGGTTTGCCACCCGCAAGGAAATCGTAATTAGCGGACGGAGCGCTGGCGGCGGCACCGTACTTGCTACCGCGGCCCTCCGTCCCGACCTTTTCCGCGCCGTCCTCGCTGAGGTCCCGGTCGCCGACATACTCGATACCGTAATCGATTATCCGATGCCGTACTCGGGATCGGAAGCAGCGGAGTACGGAGATCCCCGTATCGCCAGCGACTATAGATATATTCGCACGTACGATCCATACTACAATCTTAGCGCGGACCGACCGCTTCCACCGACATATGTCGACACGGCGCTGGACGACAGCCAAGTGCTCTTTTTCCAGCCTGCCCGTTATGTAGCTCAACGTCGCTCCTGCGCCGCAGATCGCGATCCCAAACTGGTATTTCGCGTCATGAAAATCGGCGGTCACTCCGGCGCCTCGCATGGGTTCGCCAGAGCTGAGGACCATGCATTTCGAATGGCTTGGATTCTCGACCAGCTCAATCACTCACGTACGGAGCCTCTCGAACAGGCAAGGGTATAGCAAAGGATAGTTCAGAAGCTACTCGACCGACTGATTCCGCATCACATCGCCGAGGCGCAGACTTCTGAGGGGGAAGCTCCATCTCTTCGCGGCGTTTGATCGGAGCAGCAAACTCTCCATGTTCTGCCGGGGGTGGCTTGCCTTATACTGCGTGTGCGAAGGTTGTTCGGATAGGCCGGGCCGATCCTCATGGTGGAAGGGCAATCCGTCAAGCATAATACTGAAGTTTTTGGTGGTATCGATGTGTCGAAAACGGCAGCGCCATAGCAGTGGTAGACGGACAGCGCGTGGTGAGGTTCGTTATCTCGGTGCGATCGACGCGTCCGAGGGGAGCATGTGGCGTTTCGTGAAGCGCTTGGCTGCCAAGCAGAGAACTTGCACTTCTGCTATAAAACGGGCGGGTTGTGGTATTGATCGCCTCATCACCGATCCTGGCCATTCCTGCGTGGTGGCCGCGGCCTCGCTTCTTCCTAAGAAGCCAACAGACCGGGTCAAGATAAACCGACGAGTTGCCGCTGGCCAAACTCCTTCGAGCCGACGAACTGACGGCGGTATGGGTCCCCGATGCAGGGCACGGGGCTATGCGCGATAGTCCGCGCGCACCGCCGCGGGTCGAATGCCTGAGCAGGCGGCTTCCGTCATCAGGGGCAGAAATTCCTCATAGAGGGATCGCGCGACGAGGATCCTGCTGGGCGCATTGCAGCTTTGACCCGCGCACTCGAACTTGTACGCTTCGGCGATCGTCTTGCCCTGTTCTGCTGACAGGTCCCTGGCTGCCGCTTCAACCTTCGCTGCCAGAATCCTGGCGGCTGCTACGAGAATCTCGCCACGA
>NZ_JAMYQT010000096.1:0-10187 GCF_040320985.1 Mesorhizobium sp. M0571 | reverse complement strand
TTTTGCCGTCTGCTCCCACGTAGGCCCTCCGTCTCTCGCGATCGGGAGGATTCTTCGCACATTCACCTCATGCCCCGCACGAGGGGAGCGGCGTGGCGCTTACATTGGTGCGCGTGTGAAGATCACTAACAGCCCTGATACCGGCTGTGGACACGCCATTGTGCGAGCAGTGGGAGCGGACCCTATCAGCGCATGAAGGGACTAGGATACGCATGACGACGCTTCAATCCGCCATGCAAGTGCTTGTCCGCCGCCAGGGTGAACAGAATAAGGAACACCAGCGTGTTCTTGAGGAAATTGTCGTTGAAGGCGGAAAGGAACTGCGTCCAGAAGAGAGGCGCATAGCGCCGTGACGTCATCAGATGGCTAGTCGTATGGCCGTTCGTGGTGATTTCCATTGGGGCGGCTTCCATTGGGCAAGACCGTTGAAGATCGTGGCCGTATCGATCAGCGGTCTTGCGCGGTTTGAGCTTCTTGTACTGGGAACCCGGTTAGACTTCGTTACTGCGGCTCAAATCGATCAGCGGCTTTTGGGGTGGGGTCTTCTAGCCGGTTCATGAAGCGGCTTGCGCCATGAAATTGATGGCGCCGTCATTATCGAAGCGGGCGAAATTGGCATGGTGAATGTTTGCAGGCGCTTGAACCCTTGGGAGCATAGCTGTTGGAGGTCATCGATATTGTCTTTTGGTTTCAGGGTGAGATTGCGCCGGCGTTTGTCTGTCTCCAGGCCGGATACAATCAAGCGGTCTTGCGACGGTCCGGACGAACGCAGCGTCAGCGCTGCTCCGCAGCAGCGCGCTGCAGACGGCGGTCGCCAGCCAGCTTGAGGCGCAGTTGCCGCAACCACTCGCCATCCTCTCCGAGCGGATCGCAGGACAGCTACGCGATTCTGAGCACTGCCAAATCGGCCTAATTTTCCGCTGCCGAATGGACGATGAGACGCGTAAGCGAGTTTCCGGACCGGAAGCTATGCGTTGGGTTGCCCAAACGATGCAGAGGCGCTGCTGTGTTGGCGCGACACGCTCGACCGCAGGTGCGGACGGCATAAGAATTTTGGAGAGGCCCGTGGTGACTGGGGATTGCGCCGGTATTGGCGACGCGCGAAGACTGGGTCGATATCTGGGCGAAGGCAGCCCCTGCGACGCAACAACTTCATACCGGAGAATGGAGGCCGCGCTGGGAGGTTGTTGGTTAGGCTACCAACTCAAAGTGATTGTCCGGGAGAGTTCGGCGATGTCGCCATAGATCACCGAACCTGTGACGAGAAAACATTCATCACCGAGGACTTCGAAGGGTGAGCTTGACGCGGTACAAACCGGCAGGTTCTTCGAATTGGCGTACGTGCCGAGCGTCGCGGTTTCGACCTTACGGTCCTTGGCTTCGGCACAGCCGACACTGATCGCGAGGATTGCGATAGCAATGAGAGTCGTCTTGCTCATATTTTGCCCCTGGAGCCAGCTCTTGTCGGGTAAGTCGCGCGATGCATCAAAATAGCACCGGCCCACGATCGGCTTCATCCATCGATTGGAGGAAGCAGGCTCATCCATAATTAGCAATATCTTGAGTAAGGCACCGAGCGCACCAGACTCATGGAACGGCGCGCGGAATTTCCATTCGTGACGAGGTGGCGATCCCGGCCGCCTTCGCAAACGGGTCATTCAGCACTGCGTAAACGTCTCGATTCCGAGCTATAGCTTTCCGCATTCGATCATCGATCATATCAAGGTGAAGAAGGGGCAGCAGATCGAGCTTACCGGAGAGATCACGCGCGTAGACGAGGAAGGCGGCAGGGTGACCGTCGATCTGGGACCACTGGTGACGATCGACATCGACAAGGTCAGGCTGGTCGAGAAGTACAGGACGCCAAAGCGCAAGAAGCCGCTGCGCGACATGGTGGATTAGCTCGCGGACCGCCACTTATCCACGCGACATCGGTACCACTCAAACGAATGGCAATTTTCCGTCTGAATGCGTTTAGGGTCCATGCTCGGAGACCACGCATGGGTATCGCGCGGGAGACAGTGACTCCCCGTTTCAAGGCGTCGAGATGCTACGAGCACCGAAAAGTCAGTTCCTTAGACCTAAAGATCGGGCGATCTGCCAGCGGGTTGTCGACCAGGTAACCGCCGACGCCAAATGGTACAGCACCCCGATAGACGGTCAGATTCTGGCCTCGACCACGCTGAATCTCTTTCAATCAGGGGTCGTAAACGAAACGAATTTGCTGGCACATGTTCGCGCGCGGCGCCACGACTTCACTAAACTGACAGGCTAGTTCTTCACCCTCGCGACATAGGCGCGAAATGTGGTTCTTCGTAGTCCGCCGGCCTATTGTTAAGCAGATTGAGCGCCCGCTTTATGTCCCGATGCAGATGGTCGATCGCTTCCCAATGCTCGCCAAATGGCTTGAGCGACAACTGCGCGTCGCGGAGTTCTACCGCCAGAAGCCACGCCTATCGTTCAATTTTGGCGAGGTGATATTCGGAAACGGCTTCGTGTCGGCGAGGGTGCGGCATCCCGCAAAATAGGAATATATTCCGAATGCCGTCAAGGCAAATAGACTTCGTCCTGCCCTCAGCGCCTGCTAGCCGCGGGCATTTTGGGGGGAAGCATGAATCAAGTTTATGTGCGTTTGTAGCCATCAGCGTTTTGTCGGGCTGCGCTACTCGCCCAGCCGACATCAAGCCCAATGCTGGTTTGTCCAGCGTATACGCGGGGAAGTCCTGCAGCCAGTTGGAAGCCGAACTTTACCGAACGAGTTCCGACCTCGCGCCGATCATGGCCATACAAGACAGAACCGCCCGCCATGATGTGGACGGCGTGTTTTGGCTTGGCTTGCCGGTTGGCAGCATGATGGACAACACAGACATCAAGGTACGTGAAGCCAAGATCGGCGAGCTGAAGGGCAACATGGACGCGATCAACGCAGCCCGACGAAAGGGCGGCTGTGTTGCCGGCACTCTGTAAGCCGTTCCAACGTTGAAATTGTCGGCTTGCTTCCCGCCCTCGCGACTGCGGAGTGGTCGTTTAATCGATTGACTCGCGTAATGCACCGGCAGTTAATCTCCCCGCCAGGGCAAAAAGAGGGGCTATGAAACTGGGAGCAAACGATGACTGTCCAAAAAGAAGACTATCGAACCAACAGAGCCGACTACGCCATAGCTGCGATGCATAGCCGAGCGACCGCTGAGGGCGATCGTGACGATTTGGTGGCGAGGAAAAAGTCCCTGTGGGTAACAGATCGGCGATCTGCAAAATTGGCTGCAAACCCCTCCGAAAGCTCGCCAGAACCCAAGGCAAAACCGCGCGGTAAGTGAATCGGACGCCAGCCACTTTCTTACCGCCGCGTACTTCGTTCGCATGGTTCGATTATATTAGATTTATCTAAAATACTAACCGGCCAGTCGAGCATTCCCGAACGCTCGCTGGTCAGGCCCAGCGGCCCCCCTAACCCAAGCTGCTGGGCCGCCACTCAGAGCAAAGCGCGATGTATGAGCATACCTAGCATAACGGTGATCGTCTCCACCTTGCCGGCCTTGCTTAGCACCACCTGAAAATCAGCTTCGAATCCCCGAATGTGCGGGGTCCCAGTGGCCATCACTAGACATTTCGAGATTTGCGGTTCGAGCCTCCCTTCATCGGCATGAGCGGTGACGGAGTACATCATCTTGCCAAATCAACACAGCCGACATCCTCGTCCCCTCGTTCGGTCGAAAGCTAGGTGGAACAATCAGGGTGCGCAACTTGTCATGACTGATATTGCCGCTTCACCCCAGCTTTGAGCGTGCGCCCTTCCGCCTGTGCGTGGTTCACCGTTTTTTACATTATTAGCGCACGTTTATAAACGGACATGTTGGTGTAGCTTGTACGTGCCCAAAGCCTCGGCGCAACGACCCAGCGCCGAGGCTTTTTTGCGGTATCCTTGCTCAGCATGTGCCAGATGATCATTGCAAGCTTGCGCGCAGTGGCGACGGCCGCGATGTGCTTCCCGCGGCGCGAGGCGATCCGCTTGTGGGAGGCGCGAAGAGGTCCTGGCGATCGCACAGCCGCCCATGCCGCCTCGACCAGCATCCCCCGCGCATGGCCGCGGCCCTGCTTCGTGATGCGCCCGTCATAGGCTGGCCCCTCACCGGACTGCCGCACGCTCGGATTGAGGCCAAGATAGTCAACGAGCTTCTGTGGATCGCTGAAGCGCCGTATGTCGCCGATGCCGCGGCAACGCTCGCAGCCACGGTGACGTCGAGGCCGGGCAACGTCATCAGGCGGCGGATTGTCGGATCCTGAAGGGCATGTACGGCTATATCCGCCTCGACCACCGTCAACGCCTCGTTGATCTGGTTAATCAAGCCGAGGTGGCGCTCGATGGCGGCGCGCTCATCCGCAGGCAATATTTGCCTCGTCAGCCATTTGCGCCCGCTGATCCCGACGAGGTTCCTATGCGGACACGGCGGGATCAGGTGGGCGTGGAGGATTGACTGGATCAGGTTCTTCAGCCGCGAACGCTGGCGAACCAGCTGTGTCCGCCTGGTGACCTGTCTTCGGAGGGCAAGGGTCCCCGGATCCGGAACCCAGACCTCCGGCAGAAAGCCCGAGGCGTAGAGCTTCGCAAGGACAGTGCGTCGATCGTGTCAGTCTTCACCTTCGCGTGCGCGATCATGTGCACCTGCTTGGGATTGGCGATCACGATCCGATGGACGTAGGGCGACAGCACTTCAGCGACGGCAGCAGCATTGCCTGTCGCCTCGATCACCACATGATCATCGTGGGTGAGTTCCTTCCTGGCGAACTCCTCGAGCTTATTGCGCAGCATTTGAACGCGGCCGAGCTTGACGATCTCGCCATCAAGCAACGACACGACCTCGGCGGTTACGCGGTGTATGTCCATGCCGATAATACGCACGGTTCCCTCCATCGTTGGTCACGAACAGGGAGCGAGCGGGCAACACGACAAATACGGATCCGCACTCGCAGCGCATCCGGGCGAGTCGTAGGGGCGGCCAGATAATGTGCTCGAACTCGCAGTTCATCTGCATACGCCGGCCTGCCCGCACTTGCGTGCTCCCGGTGCCCCGTGGCCCGGATGCGCCAAGCTTAACGAACCTGACGTACCGAACAAACGATGGCACCAAGAACATCATGCCGGATACGGCTTCATCGAGAGCTTCAACGGCAAGGAAGGCGCGTCAACACTCTACGCTACGATTGCTGGCCGCCCGTCGTCACGGCGCATATGCGACGTTCCGTTAGCCGCCGATCGCGTTCCTATTCACGACAATCGCGTGGTGGTACATTCGGTTGATTTGGCGAATGTTTTTTGTCGTCAACTCACCGGGAAACCGGGGAGGTGGTCATGAGAATTATTACCGCTCTAGTATGCGTCGCCCTCCTTGCAGGTTGCACAACGGCAGGCCCCCCAGGGCCCCAAGGGCCTGTCGGTCCACAAGGTCTTCCCGGCAAGCAGGGACCTAGAGGTGCAATGGGGGCTGAGGGTCCGGCGGGGAAGGACGGCGTCGGCGGTTGGGAAATCACCCAGTATGCAAGCGCGAGTGATACAAGCCCAGACAAATCCGCACAGGCTTGGTGTCCCAAGCCAAAAGTCGTCATAGGTGGCGGTGCCAGCGCGTCAAATTCAAATGCTCTAATTTCTAGGAGCTTGCCGGTTACTTCCCCAGCTCCAGGGTGGGTAGCACAAGCGCATGTAGCCGCTACGTCCCCAACAGCTTGGACGCTGACAGCATACGCCATTTGCGCGCTTGTCAAATAGTCGGCGCTTGGCCGGGCCGGTGAACTTTGCGTTGTCGCGTCTTGGAGACACAAACGGCGTTCTAGTCTTCATCCCAAAAATCCTGCAGCGAGGCGTGCCGAAGGTCTTCCTCGCCCCGGAGGTGCTTCACGCGGACCTTGATGCCCGCTTGCGAAGGCCATAGTTGAGACGGTTGAAAGGCTGAGCCGGTGCCCCCCGCGTTGACCAGTTGCCGACCGGCTAGTGCAGCTTCTGGACTCTCGCCCGGAATGGCGGCATTCTCTCTTCCGGGAGAGCGGGCGTGGGCAAAGGCCACCGTTATCAAGGCGCCAATCAGGCTGACCGCTGGCGAAGGCGCGCCGGCAGAAGAATGCCGTCACGGCGGCTGCCGCGACCCCTCTTGGGGCTGATCTTCCTCGGCGCCGGCAGGCTTGCCGCCGCAGTCACCCAATTCGCGATCCAGAGCACCGCCGGCCAACAGAGCACGATAACAAACTGGACAGAACCATTGCCTGGCCACATGGAAGGCCGCGCCTCGGTGATCGATGAGTAGAGATTGCAGGCCAAAGGATTCGTTTCAATGGCATCGACGCGCCCGAGAGCCGTCAGCACTGCGACGACGCCAAAGGCTTTGACTACCCATGCGGGCGCCGCGCTGCCCAAGCCTTGGACAAGTTCCTGGCAGCTTCGCGACCGCTGCATTGCAGTTTTGTCGATCGTGATCGGTACGGGCGTCTTGTCGGGAACTGCGATCGGGCGGACGGTCGTAGCGTTCAGCGCTGGCTTGTCGAGCAGGGCTTGGCACTGGACTGGCCCCTCTACAGCCACGGCGCCTATGCGGGGCAGCAGGCGAAGGCAGAGGCGGCAAAGCTCGGTCTGTGGGCCGGAACTTTTCAGGCGCCTTGGGTGTGGCGTCTAGCGCATGCCGACAACCGGCCGCTTTCTAACCAGCCGCTTGGCTTCAACCGCCATCAGGTCGCACAAAGCGGCTATTCATGCGAGCCGCGGCGCACCTGTTCCCAAATCAGCTCGTGCGATGAAGCAAGTTGGTACCCAGCCAACTGCTCTTGGGGCCGCAAGCTAGACCGCGACAAAGACGGCATCGCCTGCGAAAGCCAGTGTTGAACCTGCAGGTGCTGCCGCTTCACGGTCGCACGCACGTCGGTGTTGGCGCCGCGGCGCGTTGGGGTGGGTTTGGTCATGTGGAGGGGTTCCTAATGAAAGGGCCGCCTCGACGGGTGGCTTTTGAACGGTGACGGACTGCCGTTCCAAGCGGACCAGCTATTGTCGACTAAATGAAAGCGGGAAGATCCAACGATGCCTCCAAAATACGTGCAGCCCTCCGTTCATGAGACAGCTTTCAGCGGCATTCCAAATCGGCAGGGAGTTCGGCAGAGCCGAGGCCGAAGTTATGTTGCCCCGCCCATCGATTATGATCGCCACCCATCGACAACGAGCGATGCAGAACACGGCGAGCCGACCTGACGTTATCATTCGCTGGCATCAAGTCCGGCCTGATTTTCCAGAACTCGTTGCAACTGATGCGGCGAACTTTGACGCTGCCGTCTCAACAATGACCGTGCGAGATGTGGTCATATGGCGTCTTCGGGAAGGGCGCTCGCTGCGCGGTTCCGGCAAGGCCGGTCTTCATCATCGCCAACGCGGCGAAGGTCTTCTATCACGCTATATAGGAACGGAGTGCGTCAAAATTGACACGGGCTCGGCACGAGCTGCTCAAGTGCGGACGATGATGGGAGCCACGGCCGGCTGGCTGCTTTTTGCCGCGCGCGAGATGGGAGGAGGCGGCTGGAGTGATGTTTGGGCTCCGGCGACCTGATTCCGTTCTTTCGGATACGGAACGGAAACTTTGCCACATTTTTGGTTTCGACGCACGCTACGTCAGGAAGCAGCTAGGGCAATGAAGAGCGATTGTCCTTGCCTGTTTATGCGCAACAGAATGGGCTTGTGCTGCTGCCGGGATCTTGCCCACTCCTCCTGGATATCTGACGGCTGTGCCACATCCCGGTTGTTGGCCGAGACAATCACGTCGCCAGGTCGAAGGCCGTTCTCGGCGGCGGGGCTATTCGGCGCCACTTCCTGGATAAACACGCCGGTGGTACCCGGCTGCAGACCGAGTTGCTGGCGCGCTTCGTCCGGAATGGTGCTGAGCGACAGCCCGAGGCGTTGGTCCGCCGCTTCCGGACTCGGAACGGCACCGGTCTGTACCTCCTCGTCCTTGCGTTGACCGAGGGTCAGTTCCACCTCCTGCTGGGAGCCGCCGCGGTTCCTTGTCAGCGTGGCTTTCGACCCCGGCTTTTCGTTAGCTGCCGCCAACGTCAAGTCATGGACGCCCTGAATGTCCTTGCCGTTGAACCGGGTGATCACATCCCCCGATTGCAAGCCGGCCTTCTCTGCCGGACTGCCGGGCTCGACCGAGGCGACCAGCGCTCCCTTGGTGCTCGATATGTCAAGCGCCTGGGCAAGCGACGGCGTCACCTCCTGGAGACGCACTCCGATGAACCCGCGCTCGATCCGGCCGGTGCGGATCAGCTGATCGGCGACGCTCCGTGCGGTTCGGGACGGCACGGCGAAACCGATGCCTATGCTGCCGCCAAACGGAGAGACGATGGCCGTATTGACCCCGATCACTTCGCCGCGCGCGTTAAACAGGGGGCCGCCGGAATTGCCTCTATTGATCGAGGCGTCTGTCTGGAGAAAATCGTCGTAAGGGCCGGCTTGGATGTCGCGCGAGCGGGCGGAAAGAACGCCGACGGTCACGGTTCCCCCGAGCCCGAAGGGACTGCCAATCGCGATCGTCCAGGCCCCCGGCTGCATTGCGTCAGAGTCACCCCAGGCGGTGGTCGTCATGTTGGGGCGTGGATCGACCTTCAGCACCGCGATGTCGGTTGCTGGATCGCGGCCCACAAGTCGCGCGCGCGAAGTCTCCTTATCGGAGAATACGACGTGGATTTCGGTGGAGTCGGCCACGACATGATTGTTGGTGACGATGTAGCCCTCCGGACTGACCACGAAGCCGGAGCCGAGAGCTTCTCGCACCTGCGGCTGGGCAGGCCCGCGGCTGTCGAAGGGGTTGAGAAAATCGTCGAGCATCGTTTGGTCCTGGATGATCTGCCTCGTCGTGATCGCGACCACGGCCGGCAGCTTCTGACGCAGGATTGCGCTGAAGTCGTTCGGGATTTCCTGTGCTGAAACCGGAGCAAAGCCGCCAGCCGAGAGCATCAAGATTCCTGCGACGAGGCCCATGCTCAGTCGCTTCCTGGCAATGTAAGACATGATTGATTCTCCTGCCCGACCGCCCTGGCGCTGCCGCGCGACTTTTCCCAGACGCAACAACTGACATTCACGCCGATTGTTTCACCGGTTCGAAAAAATGTTGATCGTGGGCTGAACTGCGAGGATTTGGCCTTGTCGGGCCATTGAAATTTGCTCGAAACTCTCCAAAATTTCGGCTGGTGAAAATCGCGAGAGCCACCAAAGATGACATCAACAAAGGAGACTATTCAAAGCGGAGGACCATCGATGGAAGGAGCCATTTCGACGAGTTTTCCCCCAATCGGGCCCGAGGGTCCTGATGTTTTTCTTGACCGGTTGCTCCATCCAGCACGGCATTTCGAGCGACCTCAGGACGTGCTGACTGACGCGACGCTGGACGTCCAGGAGAAGCGTGCAATCCTTTCGTCCTGGGCATCGGATGCCTGTGCGGTGGAATCGGTGCCGGCGCTACGCATGCCGCCGGGAGCAACCGAACCGGTCAGCTCCATGTTGGGGACAAGACGATCCGCGCGACCGCGGGCACCTACCTGTTCATTCCACCGGGCGTTCCGCACAACATCACCAATGTCAGCGAAGAGCCGGCGCGGGTGCTGATGACCGTCTCTCCGCCTGGACACGAGCACTATTTTGAAGAGCTTGCCAGGCTCGCTGCACACGGCTCTCCGGATCCGAAAGCGCTTGCAGACTTGCGGAACCGTTACGACACTGACCAGCTCTCTACCCTGACGACAAGAGCCTAAGCTCGATTCTGCAATATCGGGTCATGGCGCAGCACCGCTCATGGCGTCGGCACCAGCGATGTCCTCTGTGGATGGCTCCCGTATTGCAAGAGGTAATTCGTTGTTCTGGCGCATTGGTCGGGTGCAGTCTTCTGTCCGCCTGTTCATGCAGCCGTTCGAAGCTGCTGGCCCTGATGGGGTCGGCGAACTGGGTCCCAATCTGCTTTGCAGGCTATGATGCCTCCGACATCGCATGGGTTGTCCCTGTTCCCGGCCTGACCGTCTCGCCATCACATCGCGTCGCTCTTACAACCTCATGGAGCCGATTGATCGGCTCGATCTGATTTCTGCTTCAGTGTCTCGTCTTCTGCGCAACTTACGCTGCAAGGTTCGGAGCATGACGCGCCTGATAGGTTTCGCCGCGCGCCATG
>NZ_JAMYQT010000095.1:0-10241 GCF_040320985.1 Mesorhizobium sp. M0571 | reverse complement strand
ACATTTCCCTTTTCAGCTCGTTTCACTTTGTGCCGCTATATCTCAAGGTGGCCGACGTATTTCTGACGTATAGATCTCAATCCATAAATGCTGCCTTCAGGGGGCCCCAGCCGATATGCCAGCCGCTGTCGAAGCACGTTTCGGCAATCGTGACGACCATCGGATTGATCCCGATGACGCCATGGCCCCCTATTTGCCGGCGGTTGGAAATGGTGTGATCGACCAACTGATCAAGTCGACGGCACGCTGAAGTATGGCTTGGGTCTCAGCATGGTTGGGTGAAGCGGCGATGATATGTCCGATCCAGTCTCGGTAATCGCCTTTCCTGTCGATCGGCGTCTTGGCTTTGATATTCAATTTGACCTCGGCGACACCCGGTACAGCAGCAGCCTGATCTTCGCCGACGATCCAATCAAGGGTGCCATCGCGATCGGGAACCAAGTGTCGCGCAGCGGCCACGCGCGTATGCCTTTTGCGCAAATCCCATTCATCGCCGATGACAAGCTTGATGTGTTCCTTGATGAGATCGACACCATATGCAAGCTGAGCCAGTTGAGGTCCGGGCGTGCCACCAAGTCGCGGGTTGACTTCAATGACGACTGGGCCTCGCTTTGTCCACCGGAATTCAATGTTCGTCGGTCCCCAGCCCAGATCGAGGGCTCGCAAACAGCTCAGCGAAATAACGGCGATACGCTCACACTCGTCCTGGGTGAGCATGGCCGGATAAGTCACCTCACGAAAGACGAAATGAGGTGGAGGACCGAACTCAGCGGCGATAATTTCAAATAGCTCATTTCCCATTATTGCAGCGCAATAATAGGGGCCTTGTACGAATTCTTCGACGAGTATCCTCGGCGACGACCGCCATATGTGCTTCCCGCCCAATAGATAGGTCGTATGTTCGGCTAACTCATCGACGCTGCGGCACAATCGGACACCGTAGCTGCCGTTGCCTACGGCTGGCTTAACAATTACCGGCAGCCCGATTTCCGCGGCAGCGCCTTCTACTTCCTTCGCATTCGCTGCCAGGCGATAGGCAGGTGATGGGATGCCGGCCTCTGCGAGGAGCTCACGTTGAGTGAATTTATCGCAGCATTGTTCTATCGATGCGGGGTTCGGTCCCGGTAAATCGAAATGCCGGCAGAGCTTGCCAAGTGTCGCATAGACCGCCTCCTTGGCGCTGGTAATGCCACCAATGTCGTAGGTCGCACGCAGCCGGGAACATTCGCGGATCAGCGCATCGAGATTGCCTGTATCGACACGGATTGCGTCAATCCCTTCCGTCGCAAGATAGTCGTACTGACCAGGATCGACCGATAGCGTAATTGGATGAAGGCCAAGATGCTGCGCCGCTTTGATGTATAGTAGACCAGTACCGTTGTCATTGCCTTCAATCAGGATGAGAACTCTTCTTGACATGATCTTTACTCCAACCGTGCTGTGCGGCTGTCCAGGCGCAATCGCTATCACTGACCTCCGACTTTGCGATCAAGGTACCACCGTGCGCGATTTCCAGTCGTAAAGACGTTGTAAATTTATTTGAAGGATCTGTTGCGACGCTTTGACTAGGCGGCAGTGTGGCACGGGTCAGGCGACCAACTTCGGAAGACTGCTCTCATCAGCGACGCCAGTTCGAGCAGTCAATGACGCGACGCTACGTTGTCTGGATAGCGAAGAGGCGGCGCTGATTTCAGCTGACCCCAGCCACGGCTTGCGCTCCGCCGGGACGAAGCCTGGCATCATATCCGCTGCCAGGCTTAGTCTGGGCCGCATTTCTTTGCCAATGGCGGATCGTTTCGTAGGAGACGACAATGCCGCGTTCAGCCGCATTTCTTCGACAAGGCGCAGGCTCAGCAAAAACCGAAAGTAGAGTCAAACCGCCTGGGAGATGCTCTGCGGTGGGGACGATAGCGCTTGCTGCTGATCGGCCAGGTGCCCCCTCAGACCTGAGCCCAACGGGCGAGCCCGGCGTCGGCGATAATCTTGGCGATCGCGGCTTTCTGTTCGTCTGCCAGCGGCAACAGCGGCAGGCGCGGGGCACCGGCGTCGCGGCCAAGCTGGCTCATCGTTTCTTTGATGGCCGCGTAATAGGCCCCGGACTGGAAGCAACGGTAGAAGGCGAAGACGTCGCGGCCGAGGTCATCCAACATCTTATCGCCAGTGAGCGCCTTGTCCCAGTAGTCGCGGATCAACGGTCCGGCGATCTGGTGCGCCATGGCGACGACCCCATGAGCACAAACGGCGCGGGCGGGCACGATCATTGTTTCGTAGCCGACGAAGACGCGGAGTTTGTCACCCACGCGCTGCACAAGCTCACTCACCTGAGTAATGACGCCGGAGCTGTCCTTGATGGCGACCACGGTTGGCAGGGCGGAGAGATGCTCCACCAACGCCGGAGTGATGTCGATGCCTGCGCGGCGCGGGCTGTTGTAGAGCATCAGCGGCAGCGACGTGTTGCGGGAGATGTGCTCGAAGAAGGCAACGATCTCACGCGGGCTCGGCATGGCGTAGATGGGTGGCAGGATCATGCCGCCAGCGCAGCCCGCCGCCACGGCCGACTGGCATGCTTCCAGTATATCCTCGACACGCAGGTCGGAGACGCCCGCCAGCACGGGCACCCGGCCGGCCACATGGTCAACCGCCAACTTGTGGAGGCGCGTGCGCTCGGCCCTGGTGAGAGCATAGAATTCCCCGGTGCTGCCAGCCGCTATGACGCCCCGCGCACCACTGGCAATGGCGTCGTCGATAAGCGCCTTGTATCGGGTCTCATTGACGGAGCCATCAGCTCCGAAGGGAGTGACGAGAACGGGAAAAATACCGCCCCAGTTTACATCGGCCATGGTCTATTATCCTTTGTTGTGAGATGTGGTTGAACGTACGTCCGCCGCTGCCGCGAGAGCGCCCAGCAGGCGGGCTTGTTCAGTAAAGCGGCCGACGAAGGCCGCAAGCCTCGGGTTTGCGCCCGACAGCAGGAGTTCACGCGGAGCGGCGCTGGCGGCGACAACGCCTTTGTCCAGGAAGACCACCCTATCGGCCAACTCATAGGCGAAGCTGATCTCGTGAGTGACGATAACCATGGTCATGCCTTCGGCGGCAAGCTGCCTGATGGCGGCAAGCACTTCGCCTACCAATTCGGGGTCCAGCGCCGAGGTTGGCTCATCGAACAGCATGATGGCGGGCTCCATCGCAAGCGCACGAGCGATCGCGATCCGCTGCTGCTGGCCGCCGGACAGCTGTGACGGGTATTTATGTCCGGCGTCGGGGAGTCCCATGCGGGTGAGGAGCTCGCGAGCTCGCGCCTCGGCTCGGGTGCGCGGCACTTTCTTCACCACCCGCGGGGCTTCGATGATGTTTTCCAGTGCGGTGCGGTGGGGGAACAGGTTAAAGTTCTGGAACACCATGCCGGTCTTCACGCGTCCGGCGTTTACCTGCGCGTTAGAGAGCTTTAGCCGTTCAGTTCTGGTGCGGCGAAAAAGAGGCGCGCCTTCCAGAACGATCTCGCCCTGGTCGGGCTCCAACAACAGGTTCATGCAGCGCAGAAGCGAGGTCTTGCCCGAACCGCTGGAGCCGATCAGGCAGACCACCTCACCGCGGCGGACGTCAAAATCGACGCCGCGTAGGACATGGTGCGTCCCGAAGGACTGGCCTTCCGCCTGGCATTGGAACAACGCCATGCCGCGTATGCTCAGAACGACTTCGGTGAATGTTGCGGTCATTACGCGGCCTCCTTGCGCTCGAACCGGCGCGACAGAGCGCTGAGGGGAAACAGGACGACGATGAAGATGGCGCCGATGACGGTGTAGACCTCCATTGGCCGGTAGGTGAAACCGGCTATGTAGCCAGCCTGATAAAACAGGTCGGGGATGGTTAGCACCGAGAGGAGCGTCGTGTTCTTGAGCTGCATGATGGTCTGGCCCACTAGCCGCGGCACCATGCGGCGCAGTGCCTGCGGCAGGATGATCCGGTTCATGCGCTGGACGTACCCCATGCCCAGCACAATGGCGGCGTCAGTCTGGCCACCGTCGATGGACTGGACACCGGCACGCAGGATCTCGGCATAGAAGCCGCTGGCATAAAACCCGAGACCGAGGACGCCCGCCGTTTCCTTACCGATCTGGATCCGAAGGAAAATGGGCGGTGCATAGTAGATCCACATAAGCAACACCAGCAGCGGAATGTTGCGGAAGAACTCTATCCATACTCGGCCGGTCCAGCGCAACGCCCGCCAGGGAGCAAGCTGAAGCAGCGCCACAAAGAGACCGATCGCAAGGCCAATGACGCACGTATAAAGCGTGTATCTCAGCGTGACGAGGAGACCCCACGCTAGAATGTCCCAATTCTCCAAGACGACGGAAGGATCGATTTCCACACCACGCTCCGTCAGCTGGGAAGGAAACCGGCGGACAGCGGATCATCCGCTTCCAGCACGAGGGTGGAAAATGCACTGATATGCGCCATGCCGCGCACCTCTGGGATAATGCCGGGTTGGCCGTCCTTGCCTTGAGCCACTTCCGCGACTTTGGCCATGAATGGCACCCCAAGGATGTTTTCGGCCCGGTAAGGGGCGCCAATCGCCAACTCCCCACGAGCGTGAAGCTGGGCCAGCCGTGCGGAGGTACCTGTGCCGCAGGGCGAACGGTCGAACTTGTTGCCTGCTAAAATCACCAGATGGCGGGCGCCACCCTCGATGGCGCGATGGAATAGCACGCTGCCTACCTGGTGACTGCTTGCAGCGTTGAGCGCCTCCTTGAAGGCCATGCCCGCCCGGCACCAGCGGCTGGCATGCTCGATGTCAAAGGGAAGATCGATCTGGCTCGCATGGACCAGGGCATACATTATGCCGCCATAAGCGATATCGCAGGTCACCGTGCCGAGGCCCTCGACCTCGACGGCTACATCGGCGCAGGCGAGATAGGATGGCACGTTGCGTAGCACCACTGAGGTCAGCCGGCCGGCCTCGAAAGTACCGGTCACATAGACGATACCCGCCGGGGTCTCGAGGGACATGCCGTTTTGCTCAAAGCCCGGCGGCAGTGCCCCCGTGGCGGCCAAGCTCGCGATGTAGCCGATCGTGGCATGGCCGCACATGTCGAGGTAGACGTAGGAGGAGATGAAGAACAGCCCCTGATCCGCATCGCGGGAGGGCGCGGGCACCGCTGCCACAATGGCGGCATGCCCGCGCGGTTCGTGAAGCAGCAGCCCCCTCAACCCATCATGGACCGCCCGGAAATCATTCCGCTGCTCGCAGACACTGTGCCCGCGCAATGGAGGGATGCCCGAGATGACCGTGCGAGTCGGGTGCCCGGCGGTGTGGCTGTCGATGATAGAGAAGAGACGGCTCGTGCGCATGGCGGTCAGCAGTACTTGTCGGACTGGGGAACCACCTTCATGTCAACGCCGCGCTCGAGCATGTAACGGGTGATGCGCGAACAGGCGAGACCCAAAGAATTCTGCTGTGACATCCAGTTCGCCAGAAAGTTGGCAAACCCAGCATTGCCTGGCTCACGACGGAGGCCGATGGTGGAGGGAATGCGCAGCACCGGCATAGGTACCACGGCCTTGCCGATGCCCTTGGCATCGAGGAAGGCGGCGTCCTGGTCGGCGACGATTATGGCGTCGACCTTGCCCGACTGAAGCTCCAGGATAGCTTGGTTGCGCGAGGGGATAACGACGATGCTGGCATTGGGGATGACTGACTCGGCGATGACCTGCATGGTACCGCCCTTCTGCACGGCGATGCGGGTCTCCTTGGTGTTCATCTCACGCCACGTCTTCGGCGCGAAGCCCGGTCGGGCAACGAGCGCCCAAATGCCCTCGACAATAGTGCCGGGCACATAATCGACGACGAGGCCGCGACGGGGGTTGGGGTTCAGTGCCACTGCGAGGTCAATCTTGCCGGCTTGGAAATCTGCATCGAGGTTGTCATAGCACTCGATCTGCACACCCAGCAGACCGGCGATATCCTTGCCCCAATCTACGAAGAGGCCACTCCATTCACCGGTACGCGGGTCGTTGATGTAGCCCGGCTCTTCCGCGACCATGACCGGGAACTTCAGCTTGCCACTCGCCTGGATGCGGTCGAGCACCAGGGAGGGGTCGTCTGCTCGAGCCGGCACCGAGGCCGGACCGAACAGCGTCGCCGCGCCAATGGCGGCAGCGACAATCCCACTTATCCAACGTCTCATTGAATCTTCCTATGCTGTTGAATTATGTCGAAAGGCTCTCCATTATTTTCAAACTAAATCCAGAACCGCCTTCACCTTCTGGCGCCATGTACAGCACAGCGTTCAGGACCCGCTGCAGGTCATGTTGCGGGGCGCCCGCGGCGGATTGTGGAGTCAAGGACAGGAGCCAGGATCGCCCACTCAGCATCACTGAGGTCATTGTCACACGGTGGGGCTGTCATGCCCCTTCGAAGGGCTCAACGGGCTAAACCCGATTTTCCAGACATTCTTTAGTAGGATACGATCGTCCCTAAGCCGTGCTGCTCTGCGATGTCGAGTATTGCTGAACCTATTGCGACATCATGTATCGCGAGCCCGAGATTGAACACTGCAATGCGATCAGCGTTGTGAATTCTGCCGGCGAGCCGTCCAGCGATGACACCGCTGACAGATCCAAGAACCCTGGAAATATCCCGATAAGGAGAGCCTGTAGCAATCATGTAGTTTTTGAATTGCTCGACGTCATCAGTCAACAATACATCCGAAGCCGTCGTTATATCCTGTGACCATCCGCGGACATGGACGGGCAGAACCAAGCTGCCCTCCTTGACCCATCCGAACTGGAATGCCACACCCTCCAATCGACTTGTCGCGGTCACTACGACGTCAGCGGTACGGATCGCGGCCTCAGCCTCTTTGACGTGAACTATTGTTGCTTTGGAAGAAGTCTGTTCAGCTAACTGGCTCGCAGCATTTTCATCGATATCTACGACATGGAATTCTGCAGCGGGGTGAATCAACGACAGAATTTTTACGTGGTAGAGGCCTTGAAGGCCGGCACCGATCACCGCTATCCTGTCCACGCGAGGCGGCGACAAATACTTGCTGGTGATAGCCGACGCTGCCGCTGTGCGAACTGCCGTCAGGTAAGCAGCATCCATCACGCAGACTGGTAGGCCCGTGTCCGGGTCGTTTAAAACCAAAAGGCCTGTAAAGTTTGGCAAACCAACTTTACGATTGCCGGAGTAACTGGCAACCCATTTAAGACCGCCTCGGCGTTGCTTGGGAAGCCAGCCGGCCATTGCGTGAACGAATGCGTCGTGCCTCGGGTAGATCCCGATCTTGGTCGGGTTCTCGAAGGCGCCAATGCCGTGATCACGAAGCGTCGCTTCGACAACATCTAATGCTGAGGCGAATGGCAAATTCGTCGCTGCCACGTCATTTCGACTCAGCCATCTTACAATAGGCGTCGTCATATTACCTCGTCTCCTAGTGTTGAGACCGGCGCTGGAACAGTCCGGTCCTTCGGTTTGGGAATGTCGGTATCCGAATGGGGCGACGCGACTTTCAAATGGTCTCTCGTGAACTGCCGCTAATCATGCAAAGATTTCGTGAGTTTTCTCCTATTCAGCGCGTGCAGATCCACGAGCGAACCGAGTGATCAGCTTCAGCAAGAGTTAGCGCATCCATCAAACCACACTCCCAAAGCCTACAACCTGAGGCTGCCGTTCGCCGGATCTTTCAGTGCCGTGAGCACCATTATTCTCCCGTCGTCGAATCGATGTTCTTCTGTAAGCATACGCTCCCTTCACGGAAAGGTGGTCTGCGCCGTTCGGAGTGTTGCCTCAATGTCGGAACACAAGAGCGGCAGTGTCGGAGCCAATAGATTATTGTTCTGATCGATGAACCGAAGAAATTCGTCGCTGTACATGCTCACGTAGTTGAGTTTTCTGACTGCTGCGGCCGATAGCGCCGGGATTGACGACAGATCCACTATGGTGCGAGGCTCCAACCGCAGAAGCGCGTTCCGAAGAATTGCTTGATATTCATCATTGACATCGGCGGTTGCGATCACAACGACCGACCGCGGTTCGCGTGCGTGCCCAATCTCTGCCGGGCGCATGAGCGCGACTGTTATGTCAGTGCGGCGGAGACGTTTGCGAAGGATCTTAGGATTCCGCGTTACGACTACCGTGGAACGGAATCGCTCCCCCACACCACTCCTGATGAGCCCACGACCCAGCATACCCGACCCGATGATGTAAAGGCGGTCGGGCAGCTCTCCATTCGGAAAACGATCAGCTATGATGTCTCGGACGATCTGATCGTAGTTGAACGATGCAATGAACCGCTGTCGCTCGCGTGCGGCACGACCTGTATCAATTGCCAACCGTGCGATCTGGAAAATCGGAAGTTTTGGATCAACAAATTCGATAGCCTTCACGAGCTGATGGCCGATGTAACTCTCACCGAGGATCTGAGAATGAGCGCCGGATGCAATCTCGGCGAGACGTTGAGCAATTGCGGCCGCACCTTCAATGCATTCGTATGAAAAACCAGAAAATATCGTGCTTTCGATATTTCTGAGTGCGGGCTCCTCACCATAGACCTCAACTCGTACACAAGTTGTGATCAGTAGAACTCCACCTCTCCCTAGTTCGGTCGCAAGTGGTTTAAGCTTCGCCGAACGCTGCGCAACTTCGAAAGGCGACGTTATCTGGTGATCAATATAGAGGCCGAGGAACTCGCTCATCCATCCCTCCTGATCTTGATCGGAGCCCAGTCGGCAGTTGACGCGGGATGCTGCCCTCGAATTCGAGATCGGTCACCGAACCTTTCCTTTGCCGCGAGATGCAGGACCGTGCCCTGCGCTTTCGGGTACAGGTGGGTGGGTCGGTTTTGGCCTCGCGCCCGGCGATGAGGATTTCCTGCTGAGGTCGATGAGGACAGCGAGTGCATTTCGGGAGGTGGCGGACTTGCAGAACCCTTCCGGGAGAATGCGGATCTGATGCAGACCTAACATATTGCTTCCTTTGGTCACTCGAGCGATGTCACGTCGGTTGGCAACCCGTGCCGCCTTGCGATGAGGAAGGAGCGAAATTCGTGCCAATTCTGCACAAAAGCCGCAGAAAATAGTGCTGCCATATTATTCAAGGGGTTCAATGAGGGTATGGCAGGACCCTGGCCGAACACGCCCGCGTCGTGAACCCGACAAACCCGACAGTCATGGCTGTCAAGTGAACCGAGACTTGGCCCCCACACGAGGCGGAAGGCTCTTCCTTTTCCGCCGTCGTGGTCGAATTCGAATGCCAGATGCCGGCAGGTCTTCCCTCAGCTTTTGCGGCGCTTCGCGACCGGTCTCGGTTAGGACAAGGGGCTCGTCACAGCGCCAACGCTCGTAATCCTGTTGATCGCTTCGGCGGGGCGCAACGTCGGTCCCGGAGCCGTTCCAGTGAGCGCGCCACCAGCGGTTCTCGGGCTCGACCGGCTTCACAGCGGGCCTGGTCGCGCCGCAGAGCCATTCCCGCTCGGATTGTCGCGTTTCTTCGACCTGGGCAGGCACCGCAATGGCGATGGCGATCCGATCGGGCGTTGAGAAGCTGCTTTTCGACCGCCGCATGGACCTGCGGGTGCGCGTTTGCTCTTGGTGCTCACGCACGAGCCAGCAACAGCAGCTTACTTTGGGGTGCTGTGCGCGTCATCGTGCGTAGCTTCTAAAGCGGGCCGACACCTTGGTCGGTGGCGCCGGTTCGTCATGGCGCAGCGCCGTGCAGCCAAAAGCGCACCTGCAAGATCCAGTTCACACGCGGCCAGCCCAATCGCGTCCAACTCGGCCGCGAGCTGATCGCAATCACCCGCACGACCTTGGCCTACCTGAAGCAGGCGAGCGAGCGAGCACACCGTCCATTGCACTGCGGCAAATCCAGGACCACTATCGGCCGCTGGTCGAACGCATCATAAGCCGGCGAGCCGGTGCCGGCCTGGCGAGAAGCTTATCAGGCTGTTCGAAGAGCATGAGATATCATCGTCAAAGGCACCCGCGACAGTACATCGCAGCTGTCCCGCCGGCAGCGCCGGTATACGCCTGATCGTCGCAGAGCACGGCATTTTTGTCGATGATCAACACTTCCTGACCCTGCCTATACTCGTTAACACCCGCCGTCTGCGCTGCTAGAGCGAGAATGAATGGTCTCAGTGTCCGTTCCAAAAAGAGTTGAGTGATTTCAGCAGGTTGTGATTCTGTCGGATTTGCGAGATTCGATGGAGATCACGATGGCCTGGACTGAAATCACCCGT
>NZ_JAMYQT010000094.1:0-10496 GCF_040320985.1 Mesorhizobium sp. M0571 | reverse complement strand
CCTCTTGCACCTCATATCCGCCGTACAAGTGCCTCGACCGCCGATCGGATCGGCGGGCTGCAGCTTATGTCAAAGGCCATTGTCAGCAATCATGAGAGTGGGGGAGATGTCCGGCAGGACAGAGGGGGGCGCTAAGGATCACCGCAGGAACGGCTTTCATTCTGAGACGCCGCTAACGACCTAAGCCCCTCGCCCGTCCTGGGCGACCCGCGTCAGCGGCTTGCTAAGGCGCGGCACCACGACCAGACGCTTGATCTTGCCTTTCTTATAGGCGGCGAGGAAGCGGGCATAGTCCTTGAAAACGACACAGCCATTGGATTCCGCGCGCCCGCCGCGCAGCATGTAAGTGTGGGCAAGCAGGCCGTCGCGGCCATATTTGTTGCTGCCGCTGGCCGGCGTCAGACGGATCGCCTCGACGCCGTGGAAGCGCGATTCGCGCATCGTCAGATTGTAGGTGTCGGGCGGCGTCGGACCGACATTCTTCTTGTGGACGTAGCGTGGCTGGTCGACCATCGCGCCCAGTCCCGAATGTGCCTCCAGCCGCGAGCCGTCGGGCATATAGACGGTCTTGGCCGAGATGTCGTAGACAGCGACGCCGCTGCCCATGCCGGGCGTGGTGAACAGGTTCCTGAAGGCTCCGCCGAGACCGCCGGAAGGCATGTCGGGCTTGGCATAGGCCAGCATGTCGCCGCCCTGCGTCTTCGACCGTTTGCCCGGCTTGCCCGACACGGCCGGCACAGCCGCTTGTGACGAATTGCGAGGCGACAGGCTGCCGGGTTGCGTCTCGACCGGCGGGGCATCGGCCGTCTGGACCTTGCTCGCCTTGGCGGTCCTGGAGGCCCGCGCCTTGGGCGGCTCCGTTTTTGGTGCCTGGGCCTTTGGCGCCTGGTCTTTTGGCGCCTGATCTCCTGATGCCTGGTCTCTTGATGCTTGAGCCCGCGGCGCCTCGGCAGGCGGATCGATATCCGCCTGCGGGCGCTGCGTCGGCAGCGGAATGCCGTCGGGCATGTCGTCTTGCGGCGGCAGCGAGGCTAACTGGACCTCAGGCTCTTGCGGCTCTTGTGAAGCTGCAGGCTCGCTTGCCGCGACGGCTGTCGGGAGCACATCGATCATTTCCTCCGGCAACGTATTTGCCAGCGCCAGCGCCAGGCGCGACGAGCGTTCGATCTCCGCCACCTCCGGGCCGAAGCGCACCGATGCCGGGCCGTTCGGGTCGGGTATGCGTACCGGCTCGGCGAACCGGGCGTCGGCCGGCAGGCTGGCGAGCATGACGTGTGAGCCGGAGGAGGCACGGGCAAAGGCAGCGGCAAGCTTTTGCGGCGACAGCGCGGCCTTGGCCACCACGTCGTCGAAGCTCGATTGCCGCGACGCATCGGCGACAAGCGGCACGATATTGCGCTTGAGACGCGCCGATTTTCCCTGGTGAACGAAGTTCGACGCCGACCGCAGGCAGTTGGCATCGCATCCGTGCTGCAGCTGAGCCGACAATGCTGCATTTGCCGCGGCCCATGTCGGGGCCTGTGCCTTTGCAAGGCTGCGGCGAGGATCGGCGAGCGCGATGGTGCGCGGCGCGAGCAGGCTTTGCGGGAGACCGTTGGAAGCGGCGGTGAGCGAGGTTCCGATCGAATAAAGGCCGGCCAAGGTCGCCACCGACCATAAAGCAATGGCTGCGCCGACGGCCGGAACCGCGACCCAGCGCAGGCCGGGCCTCATCGAAGTCAATCCAGTTGCAGGACCGTCACCCCGGGTTTTCGCACTCACAAACGCCATTCAACCACTCTCAATCGGCCGTTGCCGGCTAGCGGATCTCGCAGCCGTGACATTCACAGTTCGCCTGGTGCCCCCAGCACGCTTCGCGTCTGTTGCCGATTGATTCAAAAGATGGACAAAGTTGGTTAACCAATCCCTCTACCGACCGCCGATTGGGCGACGGTCACACCGAAAAACGCCCTCCAAAACCTGCATAGTTAGCAAAACTGCCCTCCATTGACGACTTTGCTGCCCGTTTTTGTCGGCCGAGTCAAGAAAGCGAAATGACTAGACCTTGCTGGGCAGGGTCGGCGACGGCTGCCAAAGTAAAGCCGGGTCGACAAGAATCGTGCGGCCGGCAGCGCCGCCATCAAGCCCCCGGCGATCCGGTCGGCCTGCCGACGGTTCGCTCCTGGAATCTCCGAAACGCCGCTCTGCAATTATCTGCATTTATGCTAATTATCTGCATTTATGCTAATGTACGCTGGTCACGCACATTCGTGCGCGACCAACAAATGGGAGGATGCGATGAAAACCATGAATCGCAGGTCCGCGATTGCTCTCGGCGTGACGGCGGCCGCGGTAACGCCTTTGTTCACGCTGGCGGCGGCGGCAAAGGTGAAGAAATACGGCCCGAAGGAAGGCAAGGAGATTGCACCCGGCGTCAGATTGGTTGAGGTCGGCACCGGCAATTCCGATATCCCCGCTTACAAGAGCATCTCAATTGTAGATATAGTCTTTCAGCCCGGAGCAGCCGCCCCTGCGATGGTAATGGACAACGACATGGTGTGCACCATTGCCGCCGGTGAATTCACGATCAAGAAAGCCGACAAGGAATTCAAGCTCAAGGAAGGTGACGTGTATACCTGCTCCAAGGGCAAGACCGACGAGGCAGCCAACACCAGCAAGGTGGTCGGCATCCACCGCATCGCCGTCTTGATACCTGCCTAGCGCATGCCGTCGAAATCGGCCCGCGTCCTCCGTCGGAGGCGCGGGCCTTGTCGTTGCGTGTGCCCTATGCGGCGCGCAAATTTTCCACGGGGCGCAAATTCTGGTTCATGCGGAACAGGTTGAGGGGGTCGTAGCGCCGCTTGATTTCCAGAAGCCGCCGATAGTTGCCGCCATAGGCTGCTTTGACCCGGTCGACCTCGTCCTCAGGCATGAAGTTGACGTAGGCCGTGCCGACGGCATAGGGCTTGGCCGCTTCATAGACACCGCGCGCCCAGTCGAGGCAGGCGCGGTCCATTCCTGGTTCGCGCCAACGGGCGTGAACATTCATGACGAAATGCGCGCTGCGTTGCGGAAACGCCGTTGCATCCGCTGTCACGCGGCCCGCGGCACCGCCGATATGGGCGAAGAATATCTCGCATTCAGGCCCCGGAAGCCCGGGTATCGCTGCCGTGACGACGTCGATCGCGCTGTCGGAAAGCTCGGTGAAGTCATGGCTCTTCCAGTAGTTGCGGGCGCCGGGCGTCAGCAACGGATCGAATGCCTGCTCCCAGCCGGTGAACGGGTTGGGGCCGACGACATCGGCAATCGGTGTGCCGATGGCGCGAAGCCTTTGCGTCGCTTTTTCGCCTTCCCCGAGGTCGCCGCAATAGCACATGGCCAGCACCAGCACCTCCTTGCCATGCCATTCCGCCGGCAGGAACGGCAGCGGCGGTGCCTGCCGCATGACCACCCAGCAGGTCAGCTCATCGGGCGCCGCTTCGAGCGCCGACCGGTATTCCCGCAAGACGTTTTCGGCATCGGCGAAGGGATGGACGACAAGCCCCGCCAGGACCTGCGGACCGACATGGTGGAGCTTGAACTCGAAAGCCGTGACGACACCGAAATTGCCGCCGCCACCGCGCAGTGCCCAGAACAGGTCCGGATTTTCGGTCTGGCTGGCGCGCAGCAGCTTGCCGTCGGCGGTAACCACGTCGGCGCAGAGAAGACTGTCGATGGTCAGGCCGAACTTCCGGGTGATCCAGCCGAAGCCGCCGCCCAGCGTCAGGCCCGATATGCCGGTGGTCGAGTTGATGCCGGTCGGCACCGCCAGTTCGAACGCCTGTGTTTCCCTGTCCACATCGGCGAGCGTCGCTCCCGGTTCCACCCATGCTCGCCGCGTCGCCGGATCGACCCGCACCGACCTCATTGACGACAGATCGATCACCAGGCCACCATCGCAGACGGCGCTGCCGGCAATATTGTGACCACCGCCGCGAACCGCGAGCAGAAGCCTGTTTTCCCGGGCAAAATTCACGGCGGCGATGACATCGGCGGCGCCGGCGCAGCGTACGATCAGCCCGGGCCGTCGGTCGATCATGGCGTTCCAGATGCTGCGTGCGTCGTCATAGGCGGCGTCGCCTTCCCGCAGCACCGAGCCGCGCAATTGCGCCGAAAGCGCCTCCAGGGCGGCGGCGTCGACCGTCGTCTTGCCGCGATCGAGCGTAGTGAGGCTCATGCTGTTCATGGTTTCCTCCCGATTGTTTGTGAGCCGTTCTTCCTCCCGCCCGCTTTGAAAATGTGCGCTTATATTAGAAATCGCGCAAGTTTCTGGCTGACTACTAACGATTGCGGCCCACCTTGGCGCGTCGGCAACCTGGCACCGCTGAGCGTTTTGGATTCACGAAACAGCGCGCTGCTCCTCCCGAGCTGCCTCCCAGACCTCCCGCGCCGCATCTGCATTCAGTCCCGCAATTCCCAGGCCGACGATCAAATCCGGCCACGCCGAGCGCCAAATGAACGCAGTCACCAGCCCGGCCAGTACAATCGCAATGTTGGCGACGGCGTCGTTGCGGGCCGAGAGAAACGCCGCCTTGGTAAGGCTGCCGCTGTGATGGCGGTAGCGCGCCAGCATGTAGGCGCATGACAGATTGACCGCGAGAGCGCCCAACCCCGCCAGCGTCAGGGCCGTCGGCTGCGGCGGCACCGGCATGTTGAACTTTTCCCACGCGGTCCACAGCGTCGCCAGGCCCGGCACCAGCAGCATAAGCGCCAGCGCCATGCCGACCCGCGAGCGGGCACGCAGCGACCATCCCATGGCGAGCAGTATGAGGAGATTGACCGAGGCGTCTTCCAGAAAATCGACACTGTCGGCGAACAGCGACACCGAGCCGATCGCCAGCGCCACGGCGAATTCAATGCCGAAATAACCGAGGTTCAGCAGCGCGACGACAAGCACCACGCGGCGAAGGCCGTCCGGTGTAAGAGGTTGCTGCATGATCTGCCCTGACACGATGCTTCTTACAGGCTGCCCTGCCCTCGACGGTTTCGATGTCGCGTTGTCGGGGCTTGCAAAAGCGGCGTTTTGAGGCCAGCCTAGGCCGAACATGGCACGCCTGTCACCAAAACACCTCCTGGTCATGCTGCTCGCGGTCGTCGTGACCGCCGGGTTCAGCCTGTCCGCCGCTCAGGCTGCCGTCATGTCGGCCAGGATGGCAGTCGACGGCGGCATGACCATGGCCGCAGATACCGGCACCACCGACGCCGACATGGCCAAGATGGCCGATGCCAAGGATGGTGACTGCAACGCTTGCCTCAAGGGCTGGGCCGGCAATGACAAACCGATGCAATGTGCGCCGACCTGTGTCGCACCGGCTCTGGCGGTGCTGCCGGAGGCTCTCCCCGTGACGGGACTGCCGGAGGCCGAACTGCCGTCGGCGCTTCCCGCCCCGTTCCTGCACGGGCGAAGTCTGCTGCCCGACCCATTCCCTCCAAGGCCCAGCGCTCTCGTCTGACGCCGTTTTCTGCCGTTCCACGGCTGGTTAGCGGCGTTTGATCGCCCGGTTGCGCGTACTGCGCAGCGGGCGCGGTAGCAATTCAATCGACGTCGCGACGTTCGCCGTCGGTTACCGCAGGGGTCACAAGAGTGAATTCCGTTTCAAATCCGTTCATAACGCGCCGCAAATTCCTGCTTGCGGCAGCAAGCATTGCCGCCGCCGCGCCGATCCGTCCTGCGCTGGCGATGGCCACGGGCGAATACCGGATCAGGGTGGCGCCGGGCCAGGCCCGGTTCGCCGGCCCTGATGGTCCGCGCACTCCCGTATGGCCCTATGATGGCACGGTCCCCGGCCCGACACTGCGCTTACGCCAGGGGCAGCCCGCTCGCATCTCCGTCAAGAACGGACTGGACGAAGACACCACGGTTCACTGGCATGGCATCCGACTGCCGAACGCCATGGACGGCGTGCCGGGCCTGACGCAGAAGCCGATCAGGCCAGGTGAAAGTTTCATCTATGAATTCACCCCGCCCGATGCCGGCACCTTCTGGTATCATCCGCACGCCAACAGCCTGGTCCAGCTCGGCCGTGGCCTTGCCGGCGCACTGGTCGTCGAGGAGGTCGAGCCGGTCGCCGTCGACCGTGACATTCTGTGGCTGCTGCAGGACTGGCGGCTTGCGGCCGATGGGCAGATCGCCGCCGGCTTCGGCAGCGCGATGGATGCCGCCATGTCTGGCCGTGTCGGCGGTCTCGTGACCCTCAACGGCGCGCCGCCGGCGGACCAGAAGGTGCGGGCCGGCGAGCGCGTCCGGCTGCGGCTGGCCAATGCATCGCTCGCCCGCATCATGGCCCTGCGGTTCGAAGGCCACCGGCCGGTTGTCGTCGCCATCGACGGACAGCCCTGCGATCCGCACGAACCGGAGGGAGGCCGTCTTGTGGTGGCGCCTGCCATGCGCGTCGATGTGATGCTCGACCTGCAGGGCGACCCCGGCAGCCGACATGCGGTGATCGACGATTACTATGATGGCCTTGCTTACACCCTGACGACGCTTGCCTATGATGCAGGAGCGCCGCTGCGCGACCATCCCCTTGATGCGCCGCTTCGTCTGCCGGCCAATCCGCTGCCGAGCCCCGATCTGGCCAGGGCCGAAAGACATGAGATCGTCCTGCAGGGCGGCATGATGGGCGGCGGCAAGCTCGCCGGCGTCGGCGGCATGATGGGCATGGCGATGCCCGGCATGAACGGCGCCGCCGCCTGGGCAATCAACGGCAAGTCGATGACCGGCGACGGCCACGCCGGTATGGCGCCTGAGTTCACGCTGTCACGCGGCGCCACCTGCCATCTCACCATGCGTAACGAAACCGCCTGGTGGCATCCCATGCACGTCCACGGCTTCAGCCTGTCGGTGCTTTCGCGCAACGGCTCGCCGGTGCCGCACCGGCAATGGCAGGACACGGTGCTGCTCGCCCCCAAGGATACGATCGAATGCGCCTTCGTCGCCGACAATCCCGGCGACTGGATGCTGCACTGCCATGTCGCCGATCACCAGATGGCCGGCCTGATGACAGCGTTCCGCGTGACCTGAAACTTTTTATCCAACCAAGGAGAACTGCAATGAAACTGACCTACCGCCTTGCCGCACTGTCCCTGCTGATCGCAACACCGCTGCCCGCCTTCGCCGCAACGATCAACGCCGTCATGTACAAGAACCCGCAATGCAGCTGCTGCGAGTCCTACGCCAACTATCTCGAGCACAACGGCTTCAAGGTCGACATCAAGCCGGTCAACAATCTCTCCCAGATCAGCAGCGATGCGGGCGTGCCGGCCGACCTCGAAGGCTGCCACACGCTGATGGTCGATGGCTATATCGTCGATGGCCTGGTGCCGGTCGAGATCGTCAAGAAGCTTTTGACCGAGCGCCCTGCCATCACCGCATAACGCTCGCCGGCATGCCGGCCGGCGCCCCAGGCATGGGTGGTGAGAAGCAAGGCCCCTTCGTCGTCTACGCCTTCACCAAGGGCGGCAAGGCGCCCACCGTCTACGCGACCGAGTGAGGACATTGTGAGCAAACTGGCCATGGTCCTGGTTGGCATGCTGCTGGCGTTTTCGTGGCCGGTATCAGCCGCTGAGCCGCCGCAGAACTTTGCCGTTCACGAGGCGCCCGCCCCCGTGCCGGAAATCAGCTTCGAGGATGGCAATGGCAAAACGAAAATGCTTGCGGATTTCCACGGCAAGGTCGTGCTGCTCAACGTCTGGGCGACATGGTGCGCGCCCTGCCGCAAGGAGATGCCGACGCTCGATCGCCTACAGGCCAAACTCGGCGGTCGGGATTTCGAGGTCGTCGCGCTGTCCATGGACCGCGCCGGTCCTGAGATCGTGAAGAAGTTCTTCGCCGACATCGGCATCAAGCACCTCGCCCTCAACATCGACGTCTCGGGCAAGGCCATGTTCGCCATCGGCACCGTCGGCCTTCCGGCAACCCTGCTGGTCGACCGCGACGGCAAGGAGATCGGCCGGCTGATTGGGCCGGCCGAATGGGACGCGCCCGACATGGTCGACTTCATCCGCAGCCGCATCGCCGCCAAGTGAGAAAGGGACAGATATGTTCGGGCTAAAGGCTCGCTGCGTTGCATCGGCTTTGAACGAATGGAGGTGCTTGCTGCTAAGCGTAATTGCCATTGCGGCGCTGACCGCGGGCTTTTCGTATCCGGCGCAAGCCCACTCGCTCGACGAAATCGACGCCACGCTTGAGGCCGACGAGAAATATTTCCAGCCGATCGACAAGCCGGCGCCTGATTTCACGCTGCGCACCGCCGAGGGGCGTGTCGTGCGGACGGCCGATCTGCGCGGCAAGGTGGTCGTCCTCCACTTCATCTACACATCGTGCCCGGATGTGTGCCCCTTGCACGCCGAGAAGATTGCCGAGATCCAGAAAATGGTGAATGGCACGCCGATGAAGGACCGGGTCAGCTTTGTGACCATCACCACCGACCCAATCAGGGACACGCCGGACGTGCTCAGCAAATACGGGCCGGCGCACGGGCTCGATCCCGTCAATTGGCTGTTCCTGACCACGATGGAGGATCAGCCGGAGGATGCGACCCGCAGACTGGCGGAGGCCTTCGGCCACAAGTTCACGCTGACGGATGATGGTTATCAGATGCACGGCACCATCACCCATGTGATCGACAAGGAGGGCCGCTGGCGGGCGAATTTCCATGGCCTGGATTTCGCGTCGGTTAATCTCGTCACATTCGTCAATGCGCTCACCAACAATGTCGAGCGCCCGCACCATGAGCAGGAAACGGGATGGTGGGCGAAAATCAAGGGCATGTTCTGAGGCATCATGTGCACGTGCCGGCGGTCCGGCGAACAGAGGGAAGGAGAACCCTGTGATCCACAAGTCCAATCCATCGATCGGAGCCATCGGCAAAATGGCCCGTGCCTTCATGCTGGCCGGCGCGACGGTCTGGCTCGCGCTCGGTCTCCACAACCAGGCGATCGCCGCGGGCGAGATGTCCCAGGACCAGTTCGACCAGCGCATTCACGACTACATTCTTGCGCATCCCGAGGTGCTCGTGCAGTCGCTGCAGAGCCTCGACGCCCGCCAGCGCGAGGCTGCTGCAAAAGAGGCCAAAGCCGCCTTGACGGACAAGGCGGACGAGATTTTCCGGGACCCGGCGAGCCCGGTCGGCGGCAACGCCGAAGGCGACGTCACCATGGTCGAGTTCTTCGACTACAACTGCCCCTATTGCCGGCAGGTTGCGCCGATCATGGCGCAAGCCATGGCCGACGATCCGCAGCTCAAGATCGTCTACAAGGAATTCCCGATCCTCAGCACGGATTCCGTATTTGCTTCCAAGGCGGCTCTCGCCGCAGTGCGCCAGGGCAAATACATGGCATTCCACAAGGCCTTGTATGCGGTGAAGACGCGGGTGTCCGAAGCGGTCGTGCTGAAGGTGGCTGCCGACGTCGGTCTCGATGTGGCTAAACTGAAGACCGACATGCAGCAGCCCGATATCCAGGCGTCGATCGACCGGAATACGCAACTGGCCCAGGCGCTGAAGATCAGCGGAACGCCAAGCTTCGTCGTTGGCGAGCAGATTTTCCCCGGCGCGACCGACCTCGCAACGATGAAGAAACTGATCGAGCAGGCGAGGACCAGCAAATGAGCCGAATATTTTGCCCAAACCGACGGACGGTTGTTCTGGGTGGCGCCTTTGGCGCCTCTGCGGTCGCGAGCTTGCTCAAGGAGCCGGATTTGGCGATCGCCGCTGAGGATCCCGACATCTGGTACGCCGTTTCAGATATCTCAGCCAGAACGGCAACAGCACGTGTTCGACCAAGTTCACGGAATCGATCGCGACCATGCCGGCGATGTCGCGGATCACGGGCTCGTGCTGCAGCCCAATGGAGACGAAGCGCTATGCCGAGCAGGTGAGCGGCCTGGCCAGGTACCGCGAGATCGCGATGATCCCAATCGATCCGTACGATATTCCGGCCGGCATCGCACAGAAGATGATGCCCTACTACGATGTGAAACTCTCCGGCGACGAGCAGCAGGCCTACGACTATGCGATGGCCAATTCCAGCGAGAAAGGCCCATGCTGCTGTCAGTGCTGGCGCTGGAAAGTGTATGGCGGGCTGGCGAAGTTCCTGATTCGCGAGCACGGTTTCACCGGCAAGCAGGTCGTCGACGTCTGGGATCTCTCAGACGGCTGCGGCGGAGGTATGTAAGACGACCAGGACGTGGTCGACACTCCGGTTGGCAGGACAAGACACTTCCGGTTGCCGGGACAAGGGCGACAGGGCGGCCGATCGGATTTCCTCGTCGTCTTGACCGAAATCCACGGCGAGCTAATTCCCTTCGCAATCGCCGATGCTTACCGACGAAGGCGGGCTTTCACTGACCGCAAAGGTGATTGCAATGATGAATGGTCCACTGATGTGATCGACAAGAGCCTTTTTGATAAATCTGCGCTATTCTCCTGTCGCGCACGGACGACCGCGTGGCGAAGAGCAGGGTCCGAGGTGAGAGCCCT
>NZ_JAMYQT010000093.1:0-10562 GCF_040320985.1 Mesorhizobium sp. M0571 | reverse complement strand
TCCGGTGGACGGCCTTTCACAAAAGCCGTCTCGTTCATTTACGAAACTGACGTTACGGCATTTATAGTGCATTGCAATATTTTTGTGCGACGCACCATCCCTCTTCCAGCGTTTCGAGGGGGCATGCGGAGGGTCGGTGGCATCTCGAGATCGCCGGTTCTGCAGGAAGAACTATTCTGGACGGACCACCTGATCCCAGCATAGCCTTGGCAACACAGCACGACGTTTTGCCACTTGCGTATCTACTTCAGCCGCTATTCGGCAACCGTCCAAGTCTACGTCAACGAAAGCAATAAATTCGTGCGCCGCAAACTTTCAGTCGGCGTCCCCGCTGGGCGCAAGGCGATCGCTTTCCTTAGCGCGCCATCGAGAAGTTGCCTCGATATGGCGGTGGTTGACGCGAAGGCGCGCCTCTACCGCTTCCAGTGCGCCGTGAAGTGACCACCCCTGGTGGTCTATCGGTTAGCCAAGTTCCGGATCAGTGCGGATGCCTGAAGAAGACAACCGCTTCCTATCATCCAGGCATACAGTCCCACATGATCCGACGGGCTGAAGCCGGTGGGCAAATGCACGATAGGCATTCGAAACGACTTATCGTCGATCACCAACCCAACGGATCGAAGATCCGGTGGCACGTTTCCGGGAATTGCCAAAATTGGGGTGTCCTTGTCCCAGACCAAGCTTGTCGCCAGCGACTCTTCATTATAGCCAACAGAAACATCCGCCCGGTGCCCCGGTGGGCGCCAAAGCTCCAGTTTGAGATCATAAACGCAGCCTGTCAGACCATTTTCGACCGGCACCATCCAAGGTTCCAAGGTGGCGGCCGTCGTGTCGGAAACGCCACGAGATCCACCTATGGTTTGGAGCTGACCAGCGGCATTCCCCAATAGATCCGAAATCGCAGTCAAACTCGAAGAAGCGCCTGCCGCCCCGTTAGACGTTGATCCAGAACCCGATGCGTCGTCAGTCACCACAATATCCGCAGGTCCCGGCAACGCAGTGACCGAGCCATCGTCACCCATCAAAGTGACAGTCGATCCACCCTCGATATGCACGAGGTCGCCCAGTTTGAACAGTTTGCCGAGCTGAGGGCTGTCCGCGGGAGGATCGACAGCGACAACGACATACTCGCTGGCCGCAAGAGCGCTCGAGCAAGAACCAATTGCTGCCATAGCCGCAGCCAGTAGGAAAATGATTTTGGGTTGCCGATACATGACGCGCGTTCAACCATACGCTTGTTTTACTTGCCTTCAAGATAGATCCTATCGCCAGCCTCACCCTGCTTCAATCTCCCAAGGTGATAAGCAACGAGGCCATCGTTGGGATATTGAATGGCCAGCGATGCAAACGCAGCAGCGGCAGTCTTGTCGCGCGCGGACATCAGCAAATAAGCTTGCGAGTAAGCCTCCACCATCTCGCGATTCATACGCCCCTCCTCCAGCAACTCGAAGGCTGAAATCCACTCAGTCTTGCCTTTCAGACACAACACACCGGACCGCCGAAGCAGGTAGTCATCGGAAGAGTTCGCCACCTCCTCGCTGATGCAGTTCACGGTACCTAGAAACTTGTTCGCGCCTTCGAGCCTGGCAGCGGTGTTCACCGTATCGCCCATGGCCGTGTAGTTGAAGAATCGATTGCCCCCAAAATTTCCGACAACTGCCGGTCCTCGATGGACGCCGATACGAGTGACGCCAACGTCATGGCCTCTAGACTTTAGATCTGTCCGAAATCTTCGAGACATCGCGACGGTAGCAAGCGTTAGTTTTAGGGCCCTTTCGGCTTGGTCCTCCTGCACACCCGGTGCGCCAAAAAAACCAATGACTGCATCGCCTATTAGTTTGTCTATCGTGGCGCCATGTTCAATGAAGAGACCACAAACCGCCTCGAGGTATTCATTCAGAACCTTAGCAAATACCTCTGGTTCCGTCCGTTCGCCCAAACTGGTGAATCCTTCAAGGTCGGTGAACACGCACGTTATCAAGCGTTCGGATCCGCCGAGGCGCAGCGACGCCGGCTTGCTGACTAGCTCTGCCACGACTGCCGGGCTGAGATACTGAGAGAACGCGTTCTGGACGAAACGCCTTTCTTTCGAGTCCCGGTGCCATGCCAGAATTGCGACGAATCCGGAGAGCCCTAGCAGCAGCATCGACGGCGCGACCATAGGTAACAGAATTCCGGCCTTGGCAAACGCGGTTGCTTCTAAGATCAAAACCGAAACGACTGCGCCGATGATGACCACAGGTTTCACCAGCACTGATATGCGGAGCCAAGCGACCCAGATGCAGAGCGCCGTCGCGAGAACGAAGGGCGCAAACGCCGCCACCGCCTCTGGCGTAATGATTTTGTCGCCCTTGATCAATCTCGCCAGCGCATTGGCATGAATAACGACACCCGGCAGCGCTCCGGCAACAGAGCCGTTCAGCACGGCAAAGGGGGTTGCATGACGATCCTGCAGCGGGAGGTCAACGCCGATCAAAACGAACTTCCCGGCGAACCAAGCCGGGGGCGCGAAAGCGGCGGCGTGTGCCGGATATATTGTAAATCGTGCCGGATGAATGCCTGTAGCCCGATAGTAGACCATCTTCTCCGCAGCTTGCGATGCCGATATGCCGGCGGTCTGCGCGAGCGCTGATGCAAAGCTAGGTTGCCAGTTGCCATTCACCACGCGCCCTGGAAATTCTTCCCGCACAACCCCGTCGACCCTATCATGAGACAGGGCCGCCAGTCCGCGGATGGCGCTTGGCGCGAAGCGACTAAGGTACGACAGTTGCTTGTCGGTAAGGTCGTCCTCGTGTGATGCAGATGCGACAATTACGGGACTTTCGGCCGCCTCGATAACCTCAGCCAGGCGCCGATCCTTTTCCGCCTCGGTTGGCTGATCGAAAAGCAAGTCAATGCCTATTGTTCTCGGATGAGCTTTATCGATTCTCTGCACGAGGTCGGCCAAGGCACCCCGATCCAGCGGCGATCTATAGGGAAATCTTTCCAAGGTCTGCTCTGTGATCGTTACGATCACGATGTCTGTCGGGGGCGCGACGAAGGGCGAGATGGTCGTCATCAAGACGTCGCGCAGCAGTTTCTCGCCGGAGGGAGAGAATGTGGCAATGCAGGCTCCCAGAATGAAAAAGAATCCGAGCGATGTGAGAAGGCGCCCTTTTTGAACCTTTCCGATCGGCGTGAAGACGGCCAAGCTGCGTGCAATCCGTTTCGGTGTCTATCGGCGTGAATCTACACAGCATAGACCGCTGGCGAAGTGAGGGCTAGCGGTAGGCCCTTCGCTAAGTCCGTTGGACTGTCCGTTGGACTTGACACCGCGAAGCACCGGGCTCAGTCTCGCAAGACTGCTCCGGTTTTGTCCAGTCTATCGACTGGTGAACCCGCTGAATGAGCCGAGACTAAGGATATACAGCCATGATGGCGCTTCGCTTCGCCATTGCGCTTCTTCTAGTTTCGCTGAGCGCCCAAGCGTGGGCAGAACGGCGCGTCGCGCTGGTCATCGGTAATTCTGCCTATAGATACGCAGTTCCACTTTCCAATCCAAAAAATGATGCGGTGGATATGACCGCAAAACTGCAGGCGTTGGGCTTTGAGGTGGTTGCAGGCGAGGACCTCGATCTGAGCGGGATGCGCGGCACGGTTCGAGATTTCATCGGCAAGCTGGATGGTGCCGACATGGCGCTTCTCTTCTATGCCGGCCATGGCGTCCAGGTGAACGGCACCAACTACATGGCTCCCGTTGATGCGCGGCTATTCACATATAACGACCTCGACTTCGAAGCCGTGCCCATGGACCTCGTCTTGTCGGCCATGGAGCGAACCACGAAGGTCAACCTGGTGTTTTTGGATGCTTGTCGGGACAGTCCTTTTTCACAGAACCTTGGGCGCTCGATGGGTACGCGATCAGGGTCGGTCGGTCGGGGGTTGGCAAGGCTAGGCACGGGCGTTGGGTCGCTCATAGCCTTTGCAACGCAGCCCGGGAACGTTGCGCTGGACGGCGAGGGAAGGAACTCGCCGTTCACATCTGCGCTGCTGAAGAATCTTGGTACGCCTGGCCAGGACATCTCCCGCGACCTGATCAACGTCCGTAGGGATGTGCTTGAAGCAACCGACGGTAAGCAAGTGCCATGGGACAACTCCTCGCTGACGGGCGACGTCATTTTGCAACCGTTGTCCGAAAACACCGCTGTCACGACGGATGCGAAAGGAGGGGACGTAGAAGTCGCCTATTGGGAGACCATCAAGGAAAAGACGGACAAGCGCTTCTTTGAGGCCTATCTCAGACAGTATCCAAGCGGCGTCTTTGCGGCGTTAGCCAGCTTGAAGATCGACGAGATCGAACAGGCAGCAACAGATCGTGGCAAAGCCCCCTCGATTTCCATCGACGGCGTAGAGGTTGCAGAAGCTCATTCTGATGTAGATGTGACGCAAGCTTTGGCTGATCCGCGCGCGTTGACAAAGGCAACGCAAACAGAGCTAACGCGGGTCGGCTGCCTTGTCGGACAAGCAGACGGCAAATGGGGACCGGGAAGTCGGAAGGCTCTTCAAGCCTTTGCCGAGCAGCGGGGATTGAAGCTTGCGAGCCTGGAGCCGACGAAAGAGGTGTTGCGCGCAATCAAGAATATCCCAGAACGTGTCTGCGCTCCGGTCAAGGTAAAGGCTTTTGATGGCGCGTGGGCACTGACGCGGCGCGCACGTAATTCCGCCTGCGATTACACTGAACAGTCAACGACAATCTTTATCGATGGAACGGAAATTTCCGCGATGGTGCCTTTGGCCGGAACAATCACCGCCGACGGGGCGTTCGATATCTATTTAAGTTTCGTCGATGACGATGGTGCGCCAAGGCAAAACCATATCACTGGCAGGCTTCAAGGTGCGAAAGGAAGCGGTGAGTTTTCTCGAGTCGGAGGCGAGTGTGCAGGTGTCGTAAGCCTTGACAAGCGTACTGAATAGGGCCGGCATTTGCGGATCCGTGCAAACGCCGACCAAATCATTCGGACATAGTCCGTCTCATTGAACCAACGTTGAAGTCGCGTGGACTTTGCCGTCGTCGCGCACCTCGTAAAATTTGTCGTTGTCAATGTAGATAAAATGACAAACTGGTTTACCTTGGTCTTCAGAACAGGCCTTTTCACCGTCGAAAGTCAATGGAACTTTGACCTTTATCTTAGTTTTGTTGTTCACCAAAGCTTCGCCAATGATCTGTTTTTTCTTCCAGTTCCAGACGAGAGTGGCAGTTATATCAGCTCCAGCGTCATATATTATTACATTTACCTTTTTCCCATTAGCAAAAGTCTTAAATTCTTCCATAGATGCTTTCTTCGCGCTGCTTGGTAGATCCTCGGCCCAAGCGGACATAGCAAGTGAAAACGTAGCTGCGACAACAAGCGATAACAGTTTCATCCTATCCTCCCCATCCCCCGCCGGTTTGACTGACATGTCTACATATTCTTCAGCGAGGAGACTGAAAATTATCATGACAACAAACTTTCAAGAAGCGGAAATCAGCGCGTCCTAGATGTCGTTGGGGACATTTGCATCTCGGACGTACTGAGAACCTTTGCCATTGCCCGAAAGCGGCCACACCGAGAGCGAGGTCCCGCCACACAGCAGCAGCGTCACTTTCCGTGCGTCCCATAACCTGAAGGTAGCAGGTTCAAATCCTGCCCCCGCAACCAGCTTAACCTGCCGAACAAGAGCCCCATTGCCTTTTGGTGAAATCCAAGTTGGGTTATGGTGGCTGCAGGGAAGAGCGCGATGCTCCGGTCAATTTTCCTCGCCACCCTTCTTGCTGCCGCCACAGCGCCGGCCGCAGCCTACCCCAACGCCGCGAATTACCTGATCGCCGAACAGATCGCTTCGGCTTGCGAGGGCAATGTGGGAGAGATTGCCCCCGGCTCCGTGATCGAGCGCGATCTTACCGGCGAGGGCAAGGCGGATCTCATCACAAGCCACGAGGGCATAAGCTGTTCAGCAGGCGCGTCAACGAGCCGGAGCAGTTTTTGCGGCGCGCAGATATGCGCGGTGAACATCTATGTGCGGCGGGGCTCGCTTCTGGAGCTCAAGACTGAAATGCTCGGGGTGGGCGTAAGCGTCGGCGAAGGGCAGGTCCCGGAAATCCGAATGCACGCCACATGGGGGCGAAGCGGCGACGCTCAAATGGGATGGGCGGGAGTTTCGGTAGGGGGAGGCAACTGATGCGCGCTGGAATGCTGTTGTTGATTTGTTTCTGTTTGATCCCGCTGACATCCCAGGCGGCAGCCATTCACGACGCCGCCAAGAAGGGCGACATCGCGGCCATCGCGGCGGCGCTGGATGCGGGGGCAAACGTCAACGACTTTGACGGTATTGCAACGCCGCTCTTTTACGCGGTCAATAGGCAGCATCTTGAAGCGACCGAATTGCTGATCGAGCGCGGCGCAGACGTCAACGCCGGGTCGAAGATTGGGGGGCCGCCCCTGATGGCGGCGGCCGCTAGAAACCGGCTTGAATTTATCACGCTGCTGTTGGTGCATGGCGCAAATCCGAACTCGACCGCGGGGAAGCAGACCCCCCTTCATGTGGCCGTCAAGCATGGCTGCCTCGACTGCGTCACGGCGCTGGTCGAAGCGGGCGCTGATGTGAACGCCCGAACAGCGGACTCCTTCGCCCGGACACCGATCCATCTCGCCAGATTTTACGAATATTCCGAGATATCCGACTATCTCATGGCGCATGGCGTCATGCTGCCTAAGCCCGCACCGATTGCCACAAAGTTGGCTGCGGCCGATGTCGAGAAGGGCCGGATTTATTTCGGCGGAAATTGCGACGGGTGTCACAACAACGAACCAGGCAAGGGCCGCAAGACTGGTCCGAACTTGTGGGAGGTCGTCGGCCGCGACAAGGCATCGGTGCCGGAATTCAATTATTCCAAGACTTTGCGGGATTGGGAGGGCGCGTGGACTTACGAGGATCTGAACACCTTTCTCTATGATCCCGTCCTCACCACGCCCGGTGTCCTCATGGAAATTTCCGGCGTTCCCGACGAGACCGAGCGTGTTAATCTGATTGCCTATTTGCGTACGCTAAGCGACAAGCCGATCCCTCTGCCCTAAGTCCCGGCTGATGCGCGAGTGCGGCATGCAACTCGATGTGCTTCCACAGCTCCGCTTCGGTCTGGGTGTAAATGACCCAGGACATGATTCCATTCGTGGGTAATGTTTGCAGCTATACGAACAGCCCGTGGCCGGGCCCCCCTGTGGGATCAGATTAGCTCTCGTACCGATTTGACGCCACGAAATCCAAAGATCGTTCGCCGCGACCTCGCTGTGACTCGGCGCCGAACCATGACCCCACGCAAATCGCCCGTATGCTATTGATATCGCGCTCATATCCGGCGCTGAAAGAGGGTCGACACCGGCGCCGGTCGTGACCCTTTCCTGGGTCAAGAAAAGCGGAATAAATCAAACGGTTCACCCACATTGGGGCAGGGGTCACGGTTTGGCGCCGGTTCACAGTGGTGGCGGTAGCCGTCGGGCGGCACTGGGCGCGGCGCTATCCGCGTCTCAGCCGCAGCTCGCGCGTGGCTCCCGGATCATATCGAGTCAGGCGGGACAAGAAAACAGTTCTCATGCTCTTGGGTCGGATGGAGGCAAATATGATAGTCGCCATCCTGCGACGGAATCTCATCACCATATGGAATGAAATATCGCTGTTGACGCGTGATCTTCCGATGATCCCCGGGCCTCAGGATCACAACCCAGCCACCGGGACGAACATGAACCGCGCCGTTTGGGATTCGCTGACACTCGCCATGTTCGGCGTCGCCGTGACAGCAGGCCGGCGGATAGCTCCATCCGGACGGGGCATCATGTGCGCTCGAGGGAACCAAGAATCCTAACGACGAAAGGGCCGCAAGGACGAACGCGGCAGGGGCTTGGCGCCGCGGCATTCCCTTTTCCGATTGCCGCTTCGGCCACATGTTGAAGCAATTATACGCCTGTTATTAGCATTGGCTAATAAAAAGGTGCTGACGCGTCATCTTATGCACCCGTTCTTGCGTTCCGTTTTGCTGTCTACCCGGTTCTATCCCGGTAGTGTGTCTCCCCGCGTTATTGCTGTTCGAGTAGGCAACAACGGCGGTCCGGAAAACAAAGTATCGGAAAAATTGGCCACGAAGGTAATTGTCGATTTGAGAGCTATCACCTGACCGGGCAGCACACGGGCGGGATCGGCCACCCAGGCCGCGTCGTCGCAGTTTGACGAGTTCGGCCTGGCCGGAACTCCAACGGCAATTGGGCGCCACCCTTCAGCGTCAGGATCGGCGCCGCGGTGGTCGGTGCCGGGGATGCGCACGCCCTGCACTTCGATCGAGCCGCCGAGGGCGCTGGCTCCTCGATCAGAGAGTCACTATTGCGTCGATGCTACCATATCAAATGACGTCGCAAGCCAATCCTCATAGCGGCAGCTCCTTGCCCGCCTGCTCCGCTACCATGTACGCAGCGTACCAGTCCGGCCAATTCTCATCACGCTGGCCGCCGGTCCGCTTCTCGTGCTCGCCATGGGCCACAGACGCACGCCGGAACGCCGCTGCGAGCTCGGTCGACGAGGCGAATGTGGTGTTGTCGGCGTCGACACGCCCTGGAAAGCGTTGGGTGACTTCCTGCAACAGCCATTGGTTTCCATCTGGATCGCTGAATGTGGCGTATGAGGTGTAGCTGCGCCGCTCAGGGTCCGGTCCGCTGACACGGCCTTCACGGCCGGCATAGTGGTACACCTCGCTCACGTCGACACCGCGATCGGCGAGTTCGGCGCGCGCTGCCCCGATGTCCGACACGACGAGCTCGCCAACGTGTTCGAGGACATCGAGCTCGATCCGGGCATAGAGCCCCGGTGTGACCCCTGAGCCGAAAACTGTCGAACACGGGGAGCCCGGAGGCGTAAACTGGATTACATGAAATTCGTCGCCTGTGATGTCGGCGTCCAGTCGCCAACCCAAGCCGCCATAGAAGTGCTTGGCGCGGTCGACATCCGAAACGGGAATGACCACGACCTCGAGCTTCAAGTCTACCCCTCACGCTGCCGGGGTCGCGATTGCGGCTTCGCCGCGCTCCTGAATATCGTCCATGACGATCTCCTTGGGTTTTGGATGCGTTGCGTTATCTTCAACGCCACGCGCCCTGCCGGTGCCGGTGGTGGCTGTTCATGCATGCAAGCGGGATTTGAGGCACGGGGCCGCAACTATGCCGCCGAACCTCTTGATGCTCTTCTGGATGTGCACATATCCGGTAACGCGAATTCGCGCCCGCTAATCCGAGATGGACTTCGCGGCGGACGAAACGCGCCCTACGTTTTGGCAGGCTGGTCGCTAATCAGCCAAAATATTGGCGGCTAAATATCCTAGCATTCCTATTGTATTGCAGCAAATCAACTCCCACGCATCAAAGGAAATTTTCCAGGATATATTTCACTAACCATATGTTTTTTTCCCTAGAGCGAATCGGCACAGCTAAGCTCGTCGTCGCTTCGGTTCCAGAAGACACCGACAAATCCTTACGCGTCCTGATCCCGACGTCCTGTTGTCAGCAGTCCAGAATTGCCCTTCGGTCTGACGGAGAGAGCGTCCGCTCAGAGTCATGGGTGTGAAGCCAACCGAGGGCGAGCGAACCTCCGCTGGGGGTCAATTCTTCCGGTTTCTCGAAAAGGAAGGATGCACCAGAAGCGGCCATCGCGACGGGTATCATTGAACAACCGAAATTTGGCCGTTTGTGAACTGTCCGCTGCCAAGCTCGCACTCGGATCGCAGACGTCCGTTGCGAGCCGTTCAACGTTGTCCTCCTGACACGGTGAGGACTTCCCCCGTCATCCAGGCCGACGCGCGGGAGGCCAGGAAGATGGCGACCGGACTCAGATCGGAAGGTCGGCCGGGTCGCTTTTCCAAGGGCGTCGCGGCAATGAGGTGCGCTTCCTGCTCGCTGCCCTTCAAACCGATTGCCCGCGCGCCTTCCGTATCGATGTAGCCCGGCATGATGGCATTCACCCGGATTTTCCGTTCGGCGAGTTCGAGAGCCAGCACCTTCGTTATGGCGTTCACCGCGGCTTTGGACGCGGAATAGACGGCGCCACCGGGCGCATTCCCCAAGGCGGATAGGGAGCTGATGTTGACCACGCTACCGCCTTCGGGGTTGAAGTTTGCAACGGCAACCCTGGTGGTGGTCAGTAGGCCGAGCACATTGGTGTTGAAGATGTGATGAATGTGCGCCTCATCGATATCGGGCAGCGCTTTGAAGTCGAACACTGCGGCGTTGTTGACCAAAATATCGATCGGCCCAAATCTCGCCACCACCTCGACCACCATGGCTTCGATATCTGCGGTTTTGGCCAAGTCGCCTTGAACAGCGATCGCCTGCCCACCCCGCCTTGATCTTCCGCACCCTCGTCCGCTTCTGGGTGCCAACATTTCAATCCAAAGCGTCCGGCAATGCTGAAGGGTTTCGGGTGCCGTCAGGCGTACGAAAGTCTCTCATGCAGGAACCCGCGGGCCGCACGCGGTGAGCTATGGGGATTTGTGTTTCGGGGTGTGC
>NZ_JAMYQT010000092.1:0-10862 GCF_040320985.1 Mesorhizobium sp. M0571 | reverse complement strand
ACGGGTGATTTCAGTCCAGGCCATCGTGATCTCCATCGAATCTCGCAAATCCGACAGAATCACAACCTGCTGAAATCACTCAACTCTTTTTGGAACGGACACTCAGAGAATGTCAATCGTCATCTTATTGACCGTGCCTCCTGCCATGCCGATCTTTTCGCCACGCACGAGATCGGTCGCGAGTTGAAGGCGATGTCGCAATGGCTGGTTGAGCATAGCGACCTGCTTGGCTTGGTGGCGCGCGATTTGGTGCGGGTCAACGTCAAGGCCACCGGACGGCAAGGCCTGCCTGCCGAAGCGGTGTTGCGCTGCGCGATCCTCAAGCAGTACCGCCAACTGAGCTACCAGGAGCTGGCGTTCCATCTTGAGGACTCCGCCTCGTTTCGCGCCTTTGCTCGCCTGCCTTTGTCATGGAGCCCGCACAAGTCGGTGCTGCAAAGGACCATCAGTGCGATCCGGTCCGAGACCTGGGAGCAGGTCAATCGGGTACTGCTGTTGAGCGCTCGGCAGGCGAAGCTCGAAAACGGCGCAGTCGTGCGGCTGGACAGCACCGTGACCTCGGCATTTATGCACGAGCCGAGCGACAGCAGCCTGCTTTGGGATGCCGTGCGGGTCATGGTGCGCCTGCTGACGCGGGCTGACGCCTTGGTCGGCGGTGCCGGCTCAGCATGCGCGATCATTGCCGCGCAGCCAGAGCGAGCGGCGGGTATTGCCCGGCGAGCCTGTGTCGGCCGGCGAGAAGCTGGTCAGCCTGTTCGAAGAGCATGCCGATATCATCGTCAAAGGCAGCCGCGATATGGCCACAAGCTCAACCTGACCACCGGCAAGAGTGGAAGATCCTCGATCTGGTGATCGAGAAAGGCAAACCCGGCCCACAGCGACCGATTGCTGCCGATGCTGGAGCGTCACATAGGCATCTGGGGCCAAGCGCCGCGGCACGCAGCAGCGCTGGTGGCTTCGCCACGCGCGACAACCTGGCCACGGCGAAGGCGTGGGGCGTCTCCGACATGGCCTTCCACAAGAAAGCCGGCCTCAAGATCGAGGACATGGTCAGAAAGCAAGTGGCTATACTCACAAGCTGCGCAACTTTCGCGCCGGCATCGAAGCTGGCATCTCGTGCCTCAAACGCGCTTACGGCCTGGCGCGCTGCACTTGGCGCGGCCTTGATCACTTCAAAATCTACGTCTGGTCCTCGGTCGTGGCCTACAACCTCGTCCTCTTCACCCGCCTCAGGCCGACCTGATACCAGCTCGGCATCGCAGCCGTCCCGCCGGCAGAGCCGCCGGCAATGGCGTGCGTCCGATCGTTGCCAAGCACGGCATTTGTCGATCATCAACTATTCCTGACCTGTCCATGCCCGTCAACGGCACTTCCGGTCGGATCCAAGTCATTGTAAATGCCGCGAAATACCGGCGTTTATGGACGGAAACCAGCCTAGTACTACAGTTGCGGATGTCGATGCCGTTTGTAGTGACAGATGCTGGACGCAGCTTGATGTCGTCGTCGCCATAGCGACCAGGCGATGATGAAGGGCTTTTGTGTCGGTGGGAAGATGAGGATCCGGGCGCCTGATCCGGGGCAGCGCTCGTCCTGTGAGACAGCGGTAACGCTGGCGATAGTCGGCGGTCGGGTCCGGCGGCGGCGTGGGCGCTGCCAGAAGAAAACGGCACTGGGCGCTCGTCGGCGCTTAAGGTCATGAGCTTGTGCTTGGACTTGTCGTGATGGCGATAGTCCTTCCAGCGGAAGCTGACCTTGCCCTGGTCCAGGCTCACGAGGCGGCTGTTGGCGATGGCGACGCGATGGGTGTAGCGGCCGAGATAGGCCAGCACCTGCTTCGGCCCGCCGAAGGGCGGCTTGGCGTAGACGACCCTTGCGACAGGCCAAGCCCTGGAAAGGAGAATGGAATATAGATCCTGAAACCTTTCGAAGCGATCCAGAGGGTTCGACCCCCTCCCGGCAAAGGCGCAGCCCGCCAGCCGGAAGCGAGTCTTGCATGGGCGGCGGCAACGTCGCTCGTGAAGCGTAGACAGCGGATGCTGAAGCCATGTGTCAGCCTCGAGATATGTGCATGCGGAGGCCTTCGTCGTGGGTAGCCCGGGGGGCAGCATCGTCGGAACCGCCAGGGCGAGGTTCTGGCGGCTCGGCCGGGGTCTTGGAGCAGGGCAAAGGCATGGGATGGATCGCCAGCGAACCTGTGAGATCCCGCTCGCGTCCACAAGCGAAGTACGCCGGAACAGGGACCGCCGGTTGACCATGGGTCCAGGCTCGATGAGCGTCCTCCACGCTCATCGGGAGCGCCTCGCAGAGCACGAACATGGGAGGCGCATGTGGGGCCTGTGACCGAAACTATAACGGAGCAGGTATGCGTGAGCGGGAAGTCGTAGCGCCTTCATAATAGCGGTGAAGACGGGGAACTGGGCTCACCGGGACCCGACGGAGCGAAGGGAGGCGTCATGTGTAGAGAACCGTTGACCTGAAACATGGGAGGGGGCTCTGAACCCCACAAACCTGTCTACGAACCGACAACGGATAGCCGAACTGGCGAGGACGAAACGGGGTGTGGCGCTGTGCTCGCTCCACCATGTCATCGATCTGCACAGGATGAAGGAGGCCTACCGGCTGACCCGCAAGGATGGTGCCCGTGGCACCGACGGCGTCACTGCGGCGGACTATGAGGTGAACCTGGAGACCAGACTTCTGGACCTCCTGGAGCGCATCAAGTCCGGCCGATATCGTGCGCCGCCGGTCCGGCGGGCCTATATACCCAAGGCGGATGGGTCGCAAAGGATGCTCGGCATTCCGACCTTCGAGGACAAGGTGGCGCAACGCGCCATTACGATGGTGCTGGAGACCGTCTATGAGGAGGATTTCTACCCCTGCTCGTATGGGTTCCGATCGGGCCGCTCGGCCCATCAGGCGCTCCGCAACATGCAGAACGTCCTGTGGGCAAAGCGGCTCTATTGGGTGATCGATCTCGACATACAGAAGTACTTCGACTCGATTCCGCACTCTCACCTCCGGGCGATCCTCGACCAGCGAGTCACGGACGGCCTCATCCGACGGATGATCGATAAATGGCTGAACGCAGAAGCCGTCGAAGACGGTCTTCTGCGCCGAGCGGCCGAAGGATCCCCGCAAGGAGGCGTAGTCTCGCCCTGCCTCTCGAATATCTTCCTGCACCACGTGCTGGACGAATGGTTCGAGACCGAGGTGCGGCCTCGGCTCCGTGGGGGCTGTACCATTGCCCGCTACGCTGACGATGCGCTCATGGCGTTCGACAACATCGTCGACGCTCAGCGTGTCCTGGCAGTGCTGGACAAACGTCTTGGACGGTTCGGGCTTACGCTTCACCCCGACAAGACGCGTCTCGTCGACTTTCGCCCGCGAAGGACGGAGAGCACACGGCATCCGGAGACGGATGGCACCAACTTCGACTTTCTCGGCCTGACCCACGTGTGGGGACGGTCGCGCAGAGGCAAGGACATGGTGATGCAAGTCACGGCCAAGGGCCGTTTTGCTCGTGCGCTGGCTGCGGTAAGTGACTGGTGCCGGAAATACCGGAACTGGTCGATCCGCGATCAGCTTCGCCACCTCTCGTCCATGATGCGGGGCCACTTCGCCTATTACGGCGTCGGGGGAAATGCTCGGCGATTGCGATGGTTCGCCCACCAGGTCGTGAGAATATGGCAGAAATGGCTAGCTCGGCGAGATCGTCAAAGCGTGTTCCGATGGACTCGCCTTAACGAAATCCTGAAACGCCATCCGCTGCCGCCAGCCAGGATTCTTCATTCGTTTGCCACCGTGAGCGAAAATCTACCATGAGGAACCGGATGCGGGAAAACCGCACGTCCGGGTCTGTGAGAGGTGGGGGCAGTAACGCCCCCACCTACTCGGCATTCGATCCGCTTCAGTCCAGCCAGTTGGGCGCAGAAGGTGGCAGGGTCGGCCAGGCTAGCGAGATCGCTGAAGAAGCGAAGCTGGCCAGCGTCAAGGCGTCCTGCAGGCGCTCCAGGAATAGCCGCCTGAACAGGCGCGACAGAACCCGTGTGGGCAGGAAAAATCCCTGCCGGCAGGCGATCCATCGCTAGTCCCCGGCCTTCGCCGTGGCAGGCTGGAGCGACAGGCCGCCGCCCGGCACGACGCAGTGAACATGCGGATGATGGTGGAGATTTGACCCCAAGTATGAAGCACGGCGACCATGCCGATCTCGGTGCCCAGATGCCTGGGATCGGCCGGCGCCACCCTCAAGGCTTCGGATCCGGCCTTGAACAGGATCGCATAGACCGCCGCCTTGTTCTGGAAGGCGATCTCAGCGATCTGGGCCGGGACGGTGAAGACCACGTGGAAGTATGGGACCGGCAGCAGCTCAGCCTGCCGCTCGGCCAGCCACTGGGCGCGGGCTAGGCCCTGGCACTTAGGGCAGTGGCGGTTGCGGTAGGAATTATAGGCTTGCCGCACGAGACCGCAGTCGGTGCAGTGTTCGGCGTGACCGCCGAGGGCCGCGGTCCGGCACGCCTCCACCGCGGCCATGACCCGGCGCTCGACACGCCCGAGATGGCCGGCATGGTCGCGGCGATAATCAGCCCCGTGACGGTGGAATACATCCGCCACTTCCAGATCCGGGCGCATGGCGCGCGGCTCAGCCGGGCGGCGTGATCTCCATGCGGAGTTGGTCAAAAGGACTGGCGGTCAGGCTGATCACAGCCGTTGAGACCTGGGCGTATAGTTTCGTCGTCGCCAAGCTGCGATGGCCCAGCAGCACCTGAATGATCCTTATGTCCGTGCCGGCTTCCAAAAGCTGGGTGGCGAAGCTGTGGCGAAGGGTGTGCACCGTCACCCGCTCCTCAACGCCCAAGAACTCGCAGGCTGCTCGACAAGCGATCCCCAAGGTCTGTGGGTGGATCGGGCCGCGGCCATCGCGCCGAGGAAATAGCCATCGCCCCGGCTTGGTCAACCGCCAATAGACGCGCAAAATCTCCAGCAGCTGCGGCGACAGCATCACATAGCGGTCCTTGCCGCCCTTGCCCTGCTCGATGCGAATGACCATCCGGCTGCTATCGATGTCCGTCACCTGCAGACGCGCCGCCTCCGCGGCGCGTAAGCCCACCGCATAGGTGGTCATCAGAGCGACCCGGTTCCTCGTCCCCTTCACGGCCTGCAGAAAGCCGACCACCTCATCGGCGCTCAGCACGACCGGCAACTTGCGCGGCGTCCGGGCGTAAGCGATCCGCTCAGGCAGATCAGATCGACCCAGCGTCACGCCGTAGAAGAAACGCAAGGCGCAAACGGTCTGGTTCAACGCGCCCCACGAGACCCTTCGGCCCACCAAGTGGGCCTGATAGGCGCGCACCTCTTCGTATCCCAGTTGATCGGGTGATCGTCCAAAAAATCGACTGAACTTCGCCACGTGATGCACGTAGGATCGCTGGGTCTCCGGTGACAAATTGCGGATCGTCAGATCTTCAATCATCCGCTGACGCAGAGGGCTTATCTGGGCCATCTGGGGTTCTCCTGTCTGGAAGGTTGGCTCGACACCAAATCTTCTCAGACAGGGGCCTCCTCCGGCCAGACCCGCGCATCAGCTACCGCGGCAGCGGTTTAGTTGTGTGCCCAGCATGTTCAACCGCTTGGGGGTGAAAGTCCCCTAGCCAACCTGATGGAGGTGAAGGCTTAGCAAAGCGCAAGGGCATTACCGCGAGGTGGTGTCTGAAGGAAGCGTGGAGCAAAACCGCGACCTGACGAACAGAAACCGGATATGAGGCATCCCTGGCCGGACGAGCGGGCAACGTGTCGCGAAGTCCATATCCATCAAAGGGCAGGGCTGTAGATCCGGCAGGCAGGTGCGCGGGGAAGGCGATTGAGCTTACCTGGGGAGGCCTGCGTCATGTTCCGACTTCGGAACTGAGGGAACCGCAAGGTGACCTGACCGTGATGCAGGAGTCAGCAGAGGGCGTAGTAGGTGATGCTGTCGGCAAGGCTAGTGAGGCACTCCAAGGCCGAAAGGCGGAGCAAATGGATAGGCCGAGCCGGAAACGATGACCGAAGGCCCGAACGATTGGAAGCGGCAAGTAGGACTGGCAACTCATGAGTGGAAAGCGGCAGAAGACCCAGTATTCACTGGCCCTGGAACCGAGGGACCGGGGTGAAGCCCCTGTCAGCGGTTACCAAGGGGCCGAACCACTCATGGCGAAGTCGGCACCCGAAAGCCCGGCTTGGACGGAACAGCTAATGGAGACGGTATGTAGCCGAGAGAATCTGGAAACAGCGTGGAAACGCGTTCGAAGTAACAAGGGTAGCCCAGGCGTGGATGGGATGACCATCGACGACGCCAAGGGCTACCTGCGTGAGCACTGGCCAAGCATCCGGTCTCGATTGCTTGAGGGAACCTATCAGCCGCAGCCGGTCAAGCGGGTCGAAATCCCCAAGCCGGACGGCGGGGTCAGAAAACTCGGCGTGCCTTGCGTCGTCGACAGACTGATCCAGCAAGCCCTGCTGCAGGTCCTCCAAGAGCAGTGGGACCCGACGTTCTCGGAGCACAGCTACGGCTTCCGCCCGGGACGCTCTGCCCATCAGGCAGTAGCCCAAGCGCAATGCTACATTGCCGAGGGTTACAGCTACGTGGTTGACCTCGACCTCGAAAGATTTTTCGACCGGTTAATCATGATAGCCTGATGGCGCGCGTCGCCGCCAGGGTGTCCGATAAGCGTGCGCTCAAACTCATCCGTGCATTCCTCAATGCGGGGGTGATGGAGGACGGTCTGGTCCGTCCGGTGGACGAGGGGACCCCGCAAGGCGGCCCGCTCTCGCCCCTCCTAAGCAACCTCCTGCTCGACGATCTCGACAAGGAACTGACCCGACGTGGCCACCGTTTTTGCCGCTACGCCGACGACTGCAACATCTATGTTCGCAGCCGCCGCGCCGGCGAACGGGTCATGGCTTCCGTCAGCCGGTTCCTGACCAAGAAGCTGCGGCTGAAGGTCAACGAGGAAAAGAGCGCGGTGGCGCGACCGGAGGAGCGGAAGTTCCTGGGGTTCAGCATCTCGAATGACGGGAGCGAGCGGCGCATCGCGCCGAAGGCCCTCGACAAATTCAAGACGCTGATCCTGGACATGACACGTCGGACACGGGGGATCAGTCTGCCGCAGTTGATCAAAGAGCTGAAGCCATACCTCATCGGATGGCGCGGTTACTTCGGCTTCTGCCAGACCCCACGGGTGCTTACGAACTTGGAAGCGTGGATCCGCCGAAGACTACGCATGTATCTCTGGCGGCAATGGGGGAACGGGCACAAACCGCTTCAAGGAACTGCGCCATCGTGGCGTCCCAAAGTTCAGTTCTGCGGCTGCCGCCGGTTCGCCGACGGGATTCTGCGCATGTCAGGACACCCGGCGGTCCAACAGGCCCTGCGCAACCACTACTTCGAGTCTCTCGGCCTCCCTCGACTCCATGTCTCTGCCCAAGCTTAATCCGATCGAACCGCCGTGGTACGGACCCGTATGCCCGGTGGTGTGGGAGGGGCGGCGTCGCGAGGCGTCCCCCTATCCCGATCAATCATGCTCCGCAGCACCAGGGAATCGTAAAACCGAATTGCAGGAAAACGGCGCCCAAATATCGCAAACCCTGCAATTCCAGAGGCGGCATTTCGCGTTAATCAGCAAACGCGATCAACGACTTGCGGATAGTTCACGGCCGACTGAATAGGACGGGCTTCTGTAGCGGGCCGTCTGCCACATCGAACATCAGCGGGATCAGCGGTGCTTGTTGCGATCGAGCAAGTCGATCGGGCTTCATCCCGGATACTGATCGCGATGCGTCGCAGCTGCCCTGGTGGCGCAGCCGCTCAGTGGCCGAGCACAGAGTTACGCGTGTTGAGGATGGTGGTGACCGTCTGAGCGCGGGCGTGAAAGGGCTGAAGGAGTGGAAGGCGAGCTTCTCGTTGGCTGAAAGCGCGATCGCGGCGTATCTCGTCACGTATCCCTCGCAGATTACCCGCTTCAAACTGGTCTCCGTATTCGTTAAGACGGCGGCAGTTTGCTTGGGCAGGCGGCGGCCATCTGAAAACGCGATAGCACCGTCCGGAACATTATATTGGCGAACCCTACGCCAGGTGGCACATACTTGGCAGCTAGCGGAATAAAACTGCATCCGGCCGCCAACGCGGTTCCATAGAGGTTGAGCGAAGCAAGTGCAGATCAAAGACGTCCTCCTCGCGCCCGGTAGTGGTGCGTTTTTCTATGACGACCAGGCTGCTATCAGGGCCGGCACCTCGCAGGACGGCTTCATCTATCTTGGCGAACCACTAACGCCCGGTTTCACCTCTATCCGCGTTCCGGCGTCTTCGCTCAGCATCGGGCTTGTCCTTGTCGACGACACCGTCGTTTGGGGCGACATGATGAGTGTTCAATATTCTGGAGCGGGTGGACGCAATCCTCTGTTTGACATCAAACAAATTTCGGATCTGTCGGCGCGGGTCATGGTACCGCGACTTCTCGGTGTCGATGCGTCTCGCTACCTTGATGCCTGCGCGAAGGTTTTCGAGCCATTCGAACAAGAGCGGCTACCCCTCGCGCTTGAGTACGGAGTCAGCCAGGCGCTGCTTCGAGCCGCGGCCTACCTCCAGCGTGCCACCATGGCAGAGATCGTATGCGCTGAATTTGACCTACCGCTGCCGACGTGCAGGGTCCCGATTTACTGCCAGAGCGGCGATGCTCGCGAAATCAATGTAGACAAAATGATATTAAAGGCCGTGGATGTTCTTCCCCACGGCCTGATCAACTCACGTCAGAAGTTCGGAGTCAATGGCCAGACCTTCATGGAGTTCGTGAAGTGGGTTGCAGCGCGCACGCGCGAGATCGGCCGCCCCAACTATCAGCCGGTGCTGCATTTCGATGTGTATGGCTGGATTGGCCAGGAAATCGGGCTGGAGCCGCGAAGAATAGCCGACTTTATCTGCAGGGTTGCCGAGAGCGTTCCGGGTTTCACGCTCAATGTCGAGTCGCCAGCGGACTTTGGTTCCACACAGGCTCAAATTGAGAATTACGCCGAGATCGTATCGATTTTGGATGATCGGGGTTCTAGCGCACGCATTGTCGTCGATGAGAGATGCAATACGCTTGAGGACATTCGGCTCTTTGCCGAAGCGAAGGGCGCGCATCTCGTGCAAATCAAGACCCCGGATGTGGGCTCAATAGCCGACACGGCTCGTGCTGTTCTCATTTGTAAGCAGAACCAAGTTGGAGCGTATGTCGGGGGAAGCTGTACCGAGACGGATCTGTCCGCCCAGGCCTCAGTCCACATTTCGGTAGCAACCCAGGCCGCCATGATGCTCGCAAAGCCCGGGATGGGTGTCGACGAGGCATTTTCCATCGTTGGGAACGAACAGAACCGGTTGCTCGCGATCCTGAACCGTCGAGCAACTAAAAATGTTGGGTGAAAAGCGCGGTGTGTCACCAATGCAGAATAGCCTTGAGGGGATCACCGTCGTTGCTGTGGAGCAGGCCGTGGCCGCGCCTTATGCGTCGTCTCGCCTTGCGGATGCCGGCGCCCGGGTAATCAAGATCGAACGGCCGGAAGGGGACTTTGCCCGAAACTACGACAAGTTGGTCCAGGGGCAGAGCGCTTACTTCGTATGGCTCAACCGGGGTAAGGAATCGGTGTGTCTGGACCTGAGGTTGGAGGCGGACCGCGAGGTCCTCGACACGCTCATTGCCGCTGCTGACGTCTTTATCCAGAATCTGAAGCCGGGCAGTATCGAAAAACTGGGTTTCGGGTGTGCAGATCTCCGTAGACGTTTCCCGCGGCTGATCACCTGCGATATCTCTGGCTTCGGGGAGACAGGGCCGTATTCCCATTTGAAGGCCTATGATCTCATCGTCCAGGCTGAAACAGGTCTCTGTGCGATCACCGGCAACCAACAAGGGCCCGCGCGTGTAGGGGTCTCGGTTTGCGACATCTCGGCGGGCATGACAGCGCATAGCGCCATTCTTCAGGCCCTCTATCACCGCGAGGTCACCGGCGAAGGCACCAGCATCCAGGTGTCACTGTTCGATGCCGTCGCCGACTGGATGAATGTTCCGGTTCTGCAAAACGACTACAGCGGCTATCACACGGTACGCGCCGGCGTGAGACACCCGTCGCTGGCGCCGTATGGCGCCTATCGTTGTGCCGATGGCAAAGACGTCATCTTTTCCGTTCAAAATGATCGCGAATGGATAAATTTCTGCGCGAAATTCCTGAAGCAGCCGGAGCTTACACGCGCACCTGGGTTTGCTGATAATATGGAGCGACTCGGTCACCGGGCCCAACTTGATGAGATCATCGAACTGCGGTTTTCAAAACTGACATGCCACGAAGCAATGCAGGAGCTTGAGGCGGCCGGTCTGGCGTATGGGCGACTGAATGAAGTGGCCGATGTTTCAAAACATCCACACGTTCGCAGGGTTGAGATTGGCACACCTGAAGGAACTGTAGAGACGATAGCGCCGGCGGCGATTTTCAACTCCGAGAAGCTTTCGCTGCGCCCCGTTCCGGCGCTTGGCGCCCATACGGAGAGTGTCCGCGAGGAGGTTTCAGCGCGTTTGCGCGAAAGGGCCGCGTCAGCGTGAGCGCGAATCTTGTCGATAAGGTGCGCGCGCTCGCGATTTACGGAAAACGTGCATACTTCTGCCCATCCCAGCGCATCGGTCGCCCAGCAAGCTCACTGCTGCCGCCCTCGCTAAGATCGACCGCAGAGGCGACTCCATGATCAAGGACATCGTTCCGGCCGTTGAAAGTGAGACGTCTGTACCGCGCTGGAGATCCCTACTCTTCGTTCCCGCTCACGTTCCGCGCTTTGTGGAAGCGGCTCATGAGCGCGGGGCAGA
>NZ_JAMYQT010000091.1:0-11136 GCF_040320985.1 Mesorhizobium sp. M0571 | reverse complement strand
CAGCCGGTCGCCGAGAATGTCCTGCTCGGCGACGACGACCAGTTTTTCGGTCTCGAAGCCGGATTCGAGCGACAGCACGGCCAATCCCGCCTGCCCCGGCTCGAGCCTTTCGGCTTCGGCAAGCGTCGCCACCGGCTTCAGGTTGCCAAGGTGATGCTCGGCCAGGATCTGGCCGAGCCGGTCGAGCGAGCCTTCGGTCCAGCCGACGACGATGACGCGGCGGCGGGCGGCGCGCTCGTCGGCGATGTGTTTTACGACAACGTCGAAGACGTTGGCGTTAGGATCGGCGCGTTCCTCGACGAAGCTCCGGCCATGGCGCGAACCGGCATGGAACACCTTTTTCGCGCCTGCATCCGGCGCGTCGAAGGACGTGAAGTCGATCGCTTCGCGCGGGCCAAGCGAGGCGATCAGGTTCTCGGGCGACAGATAGAGCAGATCCGGCGGCACCGGCTTGTACGGCACCGCGTCCTTCAAGGCGCCGTCGGCCTGCTTCTTGCGCGCTTCGTAGTGGTCTAGGATCAGCGTATGGCGCTCGGCCAGTGCCTCATGCGCCAGATGATCAAACACCACGGGCGCGTCGGGCAGATAGTCGAACACGGTTTCCAGCCGCTCATAGAAGAACGGCAGCCAGTGCTCCATGCCGGCAAACCGCCTGCCCTCGCTGACCGCCGCATAGAGCCCATCGTCGCGGGAGGGTGCGCCAAAGGCTTCGATGTAGGCGCGGCGGAAGCGGCTGATGGTTTCGGGCGTCAGCGCCACCTCGCTCATCGCCTGCAGCGCCATCGATTTGCGTTGGCCGGTGGTGCGCTGCGTTGCGGTGTCGAAGACGCGGATCGATTCCAGCGTATCACCGAAAAAGTCGAGGCGCAGCGCCTCCGTCCAGCCGGGCGCGAAGAGGTCGAGAATGCCGCCGCGCACCGCAAATTCGCCGATGCCGCGCACCGTCGGCACCCGCTCGAAGCCGGAAGTCTCCAGCCGCGACACCAGTACGTTCATGTCGATCTGGTTGCCGGGCTTGGCGTGGAAGGTCTGCGCCTCGACGAGTTCCGCTGGCGGAATGCGCTGAAGCAATGCATTCGCGGTGGTGAGGACGACGGCACGGTGCGGCTTCTTCGCCAGCGCAATCATTGCGGCCAGTGCATCGAGCCGCCTTGCGGCGGCATCGGCGCCGGGCGAGACGCGGTCGTAAGGCAGGCAATCCCAGGCCGGCAGTTCCAGCACCGGCAGGCCCGGCGCGGCAAAGGAAAGCGCCTCGACGATAGCCGGCAGGCGCTGCCCATCGCGCGCCACGAACAGCACCGGCTTGTCAGGTGCGATCTCGTGCGCAGCCTGCACCAGCGCAAAGGCTTCGTAGCCGTCGGCGACGCCATCGACGATGAACTGGCCGGCGCGGCCTTTCGGCAGACCGATCGTAGGAATAAGGCTCATGGCTACACGTTGTTCAGAAGGTCATGGCCCGGCGCGAGGCCAGGATTTTTTGCAGGACGGCACAATCCATATCCGCCGGAACCGGGCGCTCGCCGGTGACGATGGGCAGGAATTCGGTGTCGGGAATGTCGAGAAGCCTTTCATATTGGTCGATTTCGTCGCCGGTCAAGGCGCCGATCTCGGCATCGGCGAAGCTGCCGAGTATCAGGTCCATCTCGCGCATGCCGCGGTGCCACGAACGAAACAGAAGCTTGCGGCGGCGGGCGTCGAGCCCCTCGCTTGATCGTGTCGTTCCGGTCATCGTGCAACATCCTTGCCCAGGCGGCGCATATAGCGTGGATAGAAGGCGGTGTCAGCCTTGCGCTACGGCCGGCGCAACATAAGCTGACATCATGCGTCCCTCCCTCCTCGATCCGCTGTTTGTCCCGATCACCTCGCTTGCCGGCGTCGGGCCGAAGGTTGGTGCGCTGATCGAGAAAGTCGTGGCGGCCGATCTCGGCGACCGGGCCGCGCGCGCCGGCAACCTCTTGTTCGTGCTGCCGCATACTGTCATCGACCGCCGCAACCGGCCGGGCATCGCCGGCTCGGCCGAAGGCGCCATCGTCACGCTCGACGTCCGCATCGACCGCCACCAGCCGCCGCCGCGCGGCAACAGATCGGTGCCTTACCGGGTCTACGCCCATGACGACACCGGCGAGATCGCGCTGACCTTCTTCCATGCTCATGCCGCCTATCTCGAAAAGGCAATGCCCGAAGGCGAGCATGTCGTCGTCTCGGGCCGCATGGAATGGTTCAACGGCCGCCCGACCATGGTTCATCCCGATCACATCGCACTTGCCGGCGACGCGGAAAACCTGCCGCTGGTCGAGCCGGTCTATCCGCTGACCGCCGGGCTATCGGGCAAGGTGCTGCGCCGGGCAATCGGCCAGGCGCTCGCACGCTTGCCGGTGCTGCCCGAATGGCAGGACGGCGAGTTCCTGCGCCGCCACACCTTTCCTGCCTTCGGCGATGCGCTCACTCGCATCCATAACCCGGCCGACCCGATCGACGTCTCCGTCGACGGCGCAGCGTGGCGACGCCTTGCCTATGACGAGTTTTTGGCAGGCCAGGTGTCGCTGGCGCTGGTCCGGGCCAAGGTCCGCCGCTTATCGGGCCGGCCACTCGTCGGCGACGGCCGCATCGTCGACAGGGTGCGCGCCGCGCTCCCCTATTCGCTGACGGTGTCGCAGGAAATGGCGCTTGCCGAAATCAACGCCGATCTCGGCGACCCTGAACGCATGCTGCGTCTCTTGCAGGGCGATGTCGGCGCCGGCAAGACGGTGGTCGCGCTGCTCGCCATGGCGCGTGCCGTCGAGGCCGGCGGCCAGGCGGCATTGATGGCGCCGACCGAAATCCTGGCGCGCCAGCATCTCGCAACCATCACCCCTTTGGCGGAAAGGGCCGGCTTGCGCATCGCCATCCTCACCGGCCGCGAAAAGGGCCGCGAGCGCGCCGACACGCTGACCGGCCTGGCCAATGGCGACATCGACATCGTCGTCGGCACCCATGCGCTGTTCCAAGAAACGGTGACGTTCCATGACCTCGTGTTCGCCGTCGTCGACGAGCAGCACCGTTTCGGCGTCCACCAGCGCCTTGCCATCACCGCCAAGGGCGATGCGCCCGACATGCTGGTGATGACGGCAACGCCGATACCGCGGACGCTGGTGCTGACCGCCTTCGGCGACATGGACGTGTCCAAGCTGACGGAAAAGCCGGCCGGCCGCCAGCCGATCCGCACTGTCACTTTGCCGCTCGAACGGCTCGACGAGCTGATCGGCCGCATGCTCGACGCCGTCGCCGACGGCCAGAAAATCTACTGGATCTGTCCGCTGGTCGAGGAATCCGAGGAAATCAAGCTGATGTCGGCCGAGGACCGTTTTGTCTCGCTGAAGCCGCTGTTCGGTGATCGGATCGGCCTGGTGCATGGCCGCATGAAAGGCGCCGACAAGGACGAGGCGATGCGCGCCTTCAAGCAGGGTGATACGCGCATCCTGATCGCCACCACCGTCATCGAGGTCGGCGTCGATGTGCCGGACGCGACGATCATGGTCATCGAGCATGCCGAGCGTTTTGGCCTTGCCCAGCTGCACCAATTGCGCGGCCGGGTCGGGCGCGGCGACAAGCCATCGTCGTGCGTGCTGCTCTACAAGGACCCGCTTGGCGAGACGGCAAAACGCCGGTTGTCGGTGATGCGCGAGACCGAGGACGGCTTCCGCATCGCCGAAGAGGATCTGAAGCTGCGCGGCGAAGGCGAGTTGCTCGGCACCCGCCAATCCGGCACGCCGGGCTTCCAGGTGGCGCGCATCGAGGCGCATGCCGACCTGCTCGAAGCCGCCCGCGACGATGCGCGGCTGATCCTGTCGCGCGATCCGGAACTGCAATCCGAACGCGGCACGGCGTTGCGCCTGCTGCTCTATCTGTTTGGCCGCGACGAGGCCGTGCGGCTCCTGCGCGCCGGCTGAGGCATGGTGTCGAGCGGCGGATTGGCAAGCGCGCCGTGGATCTGCTCACCGTTCACCGTCACCATTTTGACCGCCGGCGCCACCAGGCCGGCCGACACGATCAGCTTGGCTCCGTCCTCAATCGTCATGTCGAGCAGCACGATGTCGGATTTCGGCACATACATCAGAAAGCCCGTGGTCGGGTTGGGCGTACACGGCATGAACACGGCAATCAGCGGATCGCCTTTCTGGTCGAGCTTCTGATTGATCTCGGTTTCCTTCTCGCTGGCGACGAAGACCAGCGACCAGACCCCCTTGCGCGGATATTCGACCAACCCGACCTGGCGGAACATGTCGCCCTTGTTCGATAGCACCGTCTCGAAAATCTGCTTCAGCGAACCGTATATGCCGCGCACCAGCGGCATGCGGCCAAGCAGGCGCTCGCCGAAATTGACGATGGCGCGGCCGACGATATTGGCGGTCAGGAAACCGATGAAGGTGATGAGGATCAGGGCGACGATCAGCCCAAAACCCGGAACCGGAAACGGCAGATAGGTGTCAGGATTGTAACGTGCCGGAATATAGGGTTTCACCCAGGAATCGACCCAGCCGATAAGCGACCAGGCAATGTAGGCGGTGATCGCCAATGGCGCGCAGACGACGAAGCCGGTCAGGAAATAGTTTCTCAGCCGGGTCATGCCTGAGGTCTTGAGAGCATCCGACATGGTTCACCGCAGCGTGTGTTTGCAACGCGACACTACTGAACCCGAAGGCGCTTTGGAATGGCGAAGTTTTTAAAAGATCAACTATGCCGTGGCTTCCAGCGGTTCGATCTTCTCGAGCTCCGGTGCGAGTTTCTTCGCCTCGGTTTCAAGTTCATAAGCCTGCTGAAAATTCATCCAGAATTCCGGCGTGGTGTTGAAGAACCTGGCGAGGCGAAGCGCGGTATCAGGAGTCAGGCCGATCTCTTCCTTGGCAATGCGTTCGATACGGGTGCGCGGAAGATTGAGCTTCTTCGCCAGCGCACCGGCACTCATACCAAGCGGGACGAGATATTCCTCGCGCAGGAACTCTCCGGGGTGAATTGGACGTACGAGTCTCAATGCCATGTCAGCCCAGCCACTCAACTTGAGGGCGAAACTTACTCCACCGTCACCGATTTCGCCAGATTGCGCGGCTGGTCGACGTCCGTGCCCATGAACACAGCGGTGAAATAGGCGAGCATCTGGATCGGCAGCGCGTAGATGATCGGCGAGATGATTTCCGGCACGTCCGGCAAAACGATCGTCTCCATCGTCTTGACCGTGGCGTGTGCGGCGCCCTTGCTGTCGGTGATCAGGATGATCTTGCCGCCGCGTGCCGCGACCTCCTGCATGTTCGACACGGTCTTTTCAAAGATGCGGTCATGCGGGGCGATGACGATGACAGGCATGTTCTCGTCGATCAGCGCGATCGGGCCGTGTTTCAACTCGCCGGCGGCATAGCCTTCGGCGTGGATATAGGAAATTTCCTTGAGCTTCAGCGCGCCTTCCATGGCCAGCGGAAAATTGGTGTCACGACCGAGATAAAGCACGTTTTTGTAGTGCGAAAGGTCGCGCGCGATCTTTTCGATCTGCCCGTCGAGCTTCAGCACCTGGTTGGCATAACGCGGCGCTTCGGACAGCTCCCGCACCAGGGTCTTCTCCTGCTCACGCGAAATCGTTCCGCGCGCCACGCCCGCCCGCACCGCCAGCGAGGCCAGCACGGAAAGCTGACAGGTGAACGCCTTGGTCGAGGCGACGCCGATTTCCGGGCCGGCCAATGTCGGCAGGATGACGTCGGATTCACGCGCCATGGTCGATTCGCGCACATTGACCACCGCGCCGATCTTCATGCCGGCCTTGCGGCAGTAGCGCAGCGAGGCCAGCGTGTCCGCGGTCTCGCCCGATTGCGAGATGAAGAAGGCGGCGTCTGTCTTCGACAGCGGCATCTCGCGGTAACGGAACTCCGAGGCGACATCGATGTCGACCGGCAGCCGCGCATAGCGCTCGAACCAGTATTTGCTGATCAGCCCGGCCAGATAAGCGGTGCCGCAGGCGGAAATCGCCAGCCGGTCGATCTTGGCGAAATCGAACGGCAGGTCGAGCGGCTTCGACACGCCGCCGACGAAATCGACATAATGCGCCAGCGTGTGCGAGATCACTTCCGGCTGCTCATGGATTTCCTTTTCCATGAAATGGCGCCGGTTGCCCTTATCGACCATGAAGCTGGTGCTGAGCGATTGCTGGCGCTTGCGGTCGACCTTGTTGCCGTCCATGTCAAAGATGCCGACTTCGTTGCGGCGCACCACCGCCCAGTCGCCGTCTTCCAGATAGGTGATCGAATTGGTGAACGGGGCAAGCGCGATGGCGTCGGAGCCAAGGAACATCTGGCCGTCGCCATGGCCGACGGCCAGTGGCGGGCCGTTGCGCGCGCCGACGATCAGATCCTCGTCGCCCTTGAACATGATGGCGAGCGCAAAGGCGCCTTCCAGCCGCTTCAGCGCCTGATGTGCGGCCTCGACCGGCTTCAGCCCCTTGGCCAGTTCGCGCGCCACCAGATGCGCGACGACCTCGGTGTCGGTCTGCGACGAGAAGCTGTAGCCGTCGCGCATCAATTCGCCACGCAATTCGGCGAAATTCTCGATGATGCCATTGTGGACGATGGCGACGCCGTCGGAAAAATGCGGATGCGCATTGGTCTCGTTCGGCACGCCATGCGTGGCCCAGCGCGTGTGGCCGATGCCGATCATGCCGTCGAGCGGTTCGTCCTTCAGCCGGCGCTCGAGATTGACCAGCTTGCCTTCGGCACGGCGACGGTCAAGCTTGCCGTGCTCGATCGTGGCGACGCCGGCCGAGTCATAGCCGCGATATTCGAGCCGTTTCAGCGCATCGACGATGAGCGGCGCGACCGGCGAGTTACCGACAATTCCAACGATACCGCACATGGCGCTTGCCCCCGACTCCGACTTCAAACCCGGCGCTATTTAGAGACTGCCGGGCTGCCGCGAAAAATCACATTGCATTTCGTCCGGTATCAGCCGGAACGGTCCTGCACAGATGCACCATGACAGAACGCTCTTGCAATCCGGTTATCGCAATTGCTCAGATTCTTCGCGCATGTATGCTATCTCGCCTCAACGGCCCCTGAAATCGGTCAAAGACATGATGCGATCATGAAACGAACGAATTGACACGGTGACGCTATGGCGTCCGGTTGGGCCGCACGAACTGGAGTTGATCCAGAAGTCAGGGATGCGCGCCTTTCCCCTCGACTTGCCGATCAGCCGATCTTCTATCCGGTAACGAGCGAGGCCTATGCCACCCAGATCGCCCGCGACTGGAATGTGCCTGCGAGCGGATCAGTTTCGTGACGCGTTTCGAGGTGCGTCGCAGCTTTCTGGACCGTTACAGTGTCCAGCATGCCGGCAGCAGGGCGCATCTGGGATACTGGATCTCGGCCGAAGACCTGCCCGCCTTCAACGATGCAATCGTTGGCGAAATCGAGCTTGTCGCCGAGTTCCGTTAGGCTAGCCTTTTTTGCGGGCCGCCGCGGCCGAAGCGAACCGTTCGCGCAACTCCTTGCCCTTGCCGGGCAGAGTCCGCTGTCGGGCGCGGCCGAAGGCCAACGCATCGTCGGGCACGCTTTCGGTGATGACGCTGCCCGAGGCGATGTAGCCGCCCTTGCCGATCGACACCGGCGCCACCAGCGAGGAGTTCGAGCCAATGAACGCGCCTTCGCCAATATCGGTGAAGAATTTCGAATAGCCGTCATAGTTGCAGGTGATGGTGCCGGCGCCGATATTGGCGCCCGCGCCGATGCGGGCATCGCCGATATAGGTCAGGTGGTTGACCTTGGCGCCCTCCTCGACGATCGCCTGCTTGACCTCGCAGAAATTGCCGACCTTGGACTTGTTTCTCAGATCGGCCCCGGGCCGCAGCCGCGCGAACGGCCCGACATCGCAATTCGACGCGATGGTGGCGCCTTCGATATGGCTGAAGGCATGGATCTTGGCGCCCGTGGCGATTTTCACGCCCGGCCCGAACCAGACATTCGGTTCGACGATCGTATCGGCGCCGATCTCGGTGTCGTACGAGAAGAACACAGTTTCAGGCGCAATCAGTGTCACCCCGGAAAGCATCGCTTCATGCCGTCGACGCGCCTGCCAGATACCTTCCGCCTGGGCAAGCTCGGCACGGTTGTTGATGCCGAGCGCGTTGTCGAAACTGGCTTCGGTGGCGACGACATCAAGTCCCTGCGCAGCGGCGATCTCGACGATGTCGGTGAGATAATACTCGCCCTTGGCGTTCTTGCTGCCGACCGCATCGAGCAACTTCAGCGCGTGCCTGCCGGCGACCGCCATCAGCCCGCCATTGCAGAAGGTGATTTTCTTCTCCTCGTCCGAGCAGTCCTTCTCCTCGCGGATGGCCACGAGCTTGCCGACCTTTTCGATCAGCCGGCCATAGCCGGAAGGATTTTCTGTGCGGAAGCCTACCACGACGACAGCCGCACCTTCCGCCAGCTTCAGCCGCGCTGCGGCGAGTGCCTCCGGATCAATCAGCGGCGTGTCGCCGAACATCACCAGAATGTCGTCATAACCCTTTGATATTGCTGCGCGTGCGGCAAGCACGGCGTGCGCGGTGCCGAGACGTTTTTCCTGGACGAAAGCCTCGGCCTTCGGCGCGAACTTGAGTGCCGCCTTGCGCATCTCGTCGCCGCCATGGCCGATCACCAGCGCCAGATCGCCGCTGCCGGCGGCTTCGGCCGCCTTCACGACATGGGCGACCATCGGCAGGCCGGCGATTTGGTGCAGCACTTTCGGCACGGCACTCTTCATGCGCGTGCCTTCGCCTGCGGCGAGGATGATGGAAAGGCAGGATCTCTGGCTCATGGAATGGCAACCGTTGAAAAGGGATCTGGAATCGAAGCGTTAGTAGCACCGGCGCCATGCTGCACCAATGCGGTTAAATTCCGGTGAGACGGCGAGCCCTCCAACCGCTTACATCCGCGACACGCTCAAGCCGATCGGCTCAGGCAGCTTCCGCCCCGTTACGTGACGCGAAGGCCGGAGCCCGGCCACGGCCATATTGCCGCGGCGAACAGTTCATGACCCGCTTGAAGGCTGTGCTGAAGGCGCTTTCGGATTCATAGCCGAGCGACAGCGCAATGACGGACACGGGATCGCTGGAATTCGCCAGCCTGTCCCCGGCCAGCAACATTCGCCAGCGCGTCAAATAGTCCATGGGCGAAGCGCCGACCGTCTCCTTGAATCTGAGCGCAAAGGTCGATCGCGACATGCCGGCCCGTTCCGCCAACTCCTGCAATGTCCAGCCATGCGCCGGATCGTCATGCATGGCGCTGATCGCCGCGCCCATCTGTTTGTCCGCCAAGGCAAAGAGCCAGCCGACGCCGCCTCTCAGTCCTTCCGAAAGATGCAGCCGCAGCGCCTGAACCAGCATCATGTGGGCGAGATGCTGAATCACCAGAAAGCCACCCGGCTGCGGCTCGCGCAGTTCCTGCATCATCCGCTCCACAGACCAGCGAAGCGCCGACTGGTCCGACTCTTTGCGGATATGCACAATGGCTGGCAGCATCCGCAACAGGATGCCGGCATGGTTGCCACCAAGCGCGAAGCGGCTGCTGACAAGAAAGAAATCACCGCCGCCATTGTAGATCACGACACCGCCGGCCCGCGCTGGCGGAAAAATCTTGACGGCTTCAACAGGCGTCAAGCTCATGTCGCTTGCAAGACGGAAAGGCCGTCCGCTCGGCAGCAGGAAGCAGTCCCCCGTTCCCAGGCGCACTGCGTCGGCAACGCCCTCCACCGACAGCCAGCACCGGCCGGAGACCACCGCTCCGGTCTTGATGCTTTGCTGCTGGTCGGGGAACTGGATCGACCATTCACCACCCGCGTCGAAGCCGGCTGACATATAGTTTCGCGGCTTCAGCAGCGAGAGCACATCTGAAAGGGGATCCATGGGTCATCCCGGACGATTGCAAAGATAATACGGACTTTACCGCATAGATCGTATTTTCTCAAGCGCCTATCACGACACCACCGGACCGCGAACATGGTCGTGGTCAGAGTAACAAGGAGAAGTCGTGATGCGTGTTTTCGTTACCGGGGCGACCGGATTCGTCGGTTCTGCCGTCGTTCAAGAACTCATCGGCGCCGGCCATCAGGTGCTCGGTCTCGCCCGCTCGGAGGCGTCGGCCAAGTCGCTGGCCGCTACCGGAGCGGAGGTGCATCGAGGTGACCTCGAAGACTTGGAAAGCCTGCGCAGGGGCGCGGCCGTCGCGGATGGAGTGATCCATACTGGCTTCAACCATGACTTCTCGAAATTCGCGCAAAACTGCGAGATGGACCGGCGCGCCATCGAGGCGTTGGGGGGCGTACTCGAAGGCTCCCAGCGTCCCCTGCTCGTCACCTCCGGAACCGCGCTCCAGGCGCGGGGCCGCATCGCGACCGAGGAAGATGCGCCTGTCCCCGCGTCCGCCTCGTATCCTCGCGCCTCCGAAGCGACAGCCGCCGCGCTGGCGGCGCGCGGCGTGCGCGCATCGGTTGTCCGTCTTCCCCCGTCGGTCCATGGCCAGGGCGATCACGGCTTTGTTCCGATCCTCATCGACCTTGCTCGCAGGAAGGGCGTGTCGGCCTATGTCGGCGAAGGGCTCAACCGCTGGCCCGCAGTGCATCGGTTCGATGCCGCCCGCGTCTACCGGCTTGCGCTCGAGCACGGCGCCGGCGGCGGGCGCTATCACGCGATCGCCGAAGAGGGCGTGCCATTCAAGGACATCGCCAGCGTGATCGGTCGGCGTCTGAACGTACCCGTGGTCGCCAAGTCCCCGGAAGAAGCGGCCGGCCATTTCGGCTGGTTCGCGATGTTCGCGGCGATGGATGTCCCGACCTCGAGCGAACGGACCCGGGCGCTGCTGAGGTGGGAGCCGAGCGGACCCGGGCTCATCGCCGATATCGACCAGCCGGGCTATTTCGAAGGCTGAACAGACCACGTCGCGGGGGGGGGGGGGGGCGGCGCCGGCCCCCCCCCGCGCCCCACCCCCCCAGCGGCGCCGGGCGCGGGGGGGGGGGGGGGGGGCGGGGGGGCGGGCGGCGGCGCCCCGGGGGGGGGGGGGGGGGGGGGGGGGGGGGGGGTGTGGGGGGGGGGGGGGGGGCGGGCGGGGGTGGGGCGACTCGGCGGAGCTGCCGCGCGCG
>NZ_JAMYQT010000090.1:0-11207 GCF_040320985.1 Mesorhizobium sp. M0571 | reverse complement strand
GTTTTTTCTTTTTTGTCGCGCTCGCTGTCGTGTGGCTAGTGGGGCCTGCTGGGCGCGGCCGGCTCCCCGCCCCCCCCCCCCGCGCCCCCCAACGGGTAATTTCAGGCCAGCAGCAACCGGCCGAGATGGACCGGCAGGACTTCGTTGCGATACCAGGCACTGGCGATCGGATCGGTGGACGGCGAGGTGCCGTCATTGGCAGCAGCCAATGCCGGCGCAATGCCGTCGGTGGTGAGTTTCCGGCCGAGCAGGGCCGTCTCCGCCGCCTTGGCGCGCATCGGCCTGTCGGCCATGCAGCCGAGCGCGATCCGAGCTGACGACACAGTGCCGTCCGGCGTTTGCTCGAGCACGGTGGCGATACTCAGCACCGAGATGCCCTTCGGCTTGACCCTCGACACTTTCAGGAAGCGAAACCTGCCTTCCTTTGGAAGCGTGAAGCCGACCGAGGTGACGATGGCGTGGTTGCTCTCGCGCTTTGCCAGAAAGGTTTCTATCGGCAGCTCGCCATCATCCGTGGTGACCATCGCGTCCAGTGCCAGCAACGCGACGGTGAAATCGCCATAGGGGGTCGGCGCGAAAAGATTGCCGCCGACGGTCGCCATATTGCGGATCGCCGGGCCGCCAACGGCGCGCGCGGCGTCGGCAAGAGTGGCGAGATCCGGGTGACGGGCGATCGCTGCCATGGTTGCCGAAGCGCCGATGCGCACTTGCCCATCGGAAACGGTGATGGCCGACAGCGACGGTTCGCTCGACCTGATAAGGCTGGAGACCGAAACATCGCCTTCATTGGCGGCGCGCACGACCAGCGTGCCGCCGCCGAGATAACGGGTGCCGGCGGCTTTCAGCGCCGCGCCGGCGTCCTTCACCGTCGGGAAAGTCTGCAGTGCAAGCGCCATGGAACGCTCCTGTTTGTCAGCCCAATTCAGTTCAACCTTGGCCGGCGAAATGGTTCTTCAGGGCGTTGAAGCCGCCTTGGAAGACGTTTGCGCCCATGCCTTCGGCCAGCTTGTCGGCTTCCTCGGGAGCGGCGTCGAAGCTGGCGGTCCATTCGGCATAGGTGCGGTCGCCATCGGTCACCCGCCGCAGCTGCAGCGTCGACTTGTGGTTGGTCAGCGGCTGCGGCGTCTCCAGGATGGCGTAGCTGACGAGGAAGTTCTCGTCGGAGAAATCGAGCAGCTTTTCGCGGAGGCGGGCGCCGCTGGCGAGCTGGAAATTGCGCACGCAGCCGATCGCGCCGGCGTCCTTGCCGTCCTCGATATGGCTTTCGACCATGCGCGGGTGCCAACTTGGCAGGCCGTTGAAGTCGCGTATGCGCGCCCAGACCTTTTCCACAGGCGCGTCGATGACGCTGGAGATGGTGACTTTCGCCATATGATCGTTCCCTTGCAAATTAGCTGCTTGGGAGGGTAGGGCGGCGGACTCGGCGGCGCTTATCAATGCGTCTTGAACACCGATCAACCAGTCTGAAAAAAACGGGCAGTCTAAAAATGGCTCAGCTGATCGCCCGGGCCGCCTCGCGGTAAAGCGTCGGCGGGACGCCGACATGGTCGCGGAAGAAGCGCGAGAAATTGCCTTGCGTGGTGAAGCCGAGATTGCAGGCGACCGAGATCAGCGGCTCCTGCGACCACTGCAACTGCCGCACCGCTTCCTCCATGCGCAGCGTGTTCCAATAGACGTTGGGCGTCAGATTGGTCTGTTCCTTGAACAGCGCGAAGAAATGCGGCCGCGACAGGCCGACGCTGCGCGCCACGTCGTCGAAGCAGATGCGCTCGCAGACATTGGCTTTCATCAGCTGGATCGCCTTGCGGACGCGGAAGTCCTGCATGGTGTTGATGCGGGCGCGCACCGTCTGCGGTGCGGCCGCGTCGGCCGCGTCGAGCATGCTGTCGATGAAGCGCTCGATCTCGTAATTGGCGATGTCGTCGATACTCTCATTGTCGCTAAGATGGTCGAGAAGGTTAGCCGCTGCCTTGTGCAGCCAAGGTTCGAGCGTGATCGCCGGGGCTGAGAACAGTGGAGCGGAAGAAGGCAGCTCGCGGCGCCTTCGTGCCCAGTCCGGGTCTATGTAAAAGGCCAGAAACAGGCCGGGCGTGCCGTCGCGGGACAGAGCGTGGCTGTGCGGCTGGAATGAATTGATGCCGGCGGCGATGCCCGGTCCAAGCCGCACCGTCTCGCGGCCGATGGTCATCTCGCCGGCCGTGCCTTCCAGCCAGATGATGATATGCGCCTCGACATGGGCATGGGTGACGAAGTCGCTGGCGACGTTCAGGACAGAAACATGTCCGAACCGGCCCCAGTAGAGCCTGATCGCTTCCGTCATGGGTATATCCTCCCGCAGGCGACTGGCCTCCCTTCGCCTGCTGCGAGCGATTGTGCGGCTCAGTTTGGGCTTGCGTCAAGACGCATGTGCACGTCCGGGCGCCGGCCATGCGCCGCACCGGCGGATTTTCAGACTCGGCGATAGGAAGAAGGTCAGCGTTTCCAGGCCGGTATGGCAAGACCGATGCGGTCGACGGCAACCGACGACCAGCACCCCCTTCGAGGCTGAGCAAGGATTTTGCCAGCGAAGCAACTTTGCCCCGCCGGCGGAAAAGTTCAGTCGTTACGCCTGAAATTGCGGATGCGGTCGAACAGCACGGCGAGCAGGATGGCGCCGCCGATGAACACGCCTTGCCAGAAGGCATTGATGCCGAGCAGCCCGAGGCTGTTGCGGATCACCTCGATCAGCGCTGCGCCAACGACCGCGCCGAAGGCTGTGCCCATGCCGCCGGCCAGGTTGGCGCCACCGATGACGGTGGCGGCGATCACCTGAAGCTCCATGCCGTTGCCGAGATTTGTTGTGACCGCGCCCAGCCAGCCGGTCTGGATGATGCCGGCAAGGCCCGCCGCCAGTGCCGAGATCATGTAGACGACAACCTTGATCTGGCGCACCGGAACGCCGGTCAGCGTCGCCGCATGCTCGTTGCCGCCGATGGCGAAGATGTGCCGGCCGAATTTCGTCCAGCGCAGCACGAAGCCGGTGATCATAGCCAGCACGATCATGTAGAGCACCGGATTGGCGATGCCGAACACCCACGCGCCGCCGCCAAGCGCCAGCAGCTTGTCATGGTCCGGCCCGAACTGGAAGACGACGGTGTTGTTGGAAGCGACCATGGCAAGACTGCGTGCGATCGACAGCATGCCGAGCGTCACGACGAATGGCGGAAACCCGAGATAGGCGATCAAGATGCCGTTGAAGGCGCCGATGATCAGCGCTGTCGCGATCGCAGCGGCAATGCCGATCTCGATGCCGTAGCCGGCATGCATGGTGACCGCCAGCACCATCGAACACAGGCAAAGCACCGAGCCGACCGACAGGTCGATACCGCCGGTGATGATGACGAAGGTCATGCCGAGCGCCACGATGGCGACGAAGGTGATGTTGCGGGTGATGTTGTAGAGGTTCTTGGTCGTGGCGAAGGAATCCGTGGCCACGGACAGGAACAGGCAGGCAAGGATGACCGCGATCACCACCCAGAAAGTCTGGCTGGCAAACACCCTGGTCAGCAGAGTGTGCTGTTTCTGCGCGATCGTCTGATCAAGGGTGACTGCCATTATCGACCTTTTTTACTCATGGTTGAGGCGCCAATCATACCTGTTCGATGGCGCCGGTAATGAGCCCGGTGACTTCTTCTGGCGAACTCGAGGCGATCGTCTTGTCGGCGACCTTGCGGCCGCGCCGCATGACGATAACGCGGTCGGCAACGTCAAAGACGTCGGGCATGCGGTGGCTGATCAGCACGACGGCGATGCCCTGGTCGCGCAAATGGCGGATCAGGTTCAGCACCTCGGCGACCTGGCGGACCGAGATCGCCGCCGTCGGCTCGTCCATCAGCACGATCTTGGCCTGCGAAAGCATGGTACGGGCGATCGCCACCGCTTGCCGCTGGCCGCCCGACATTTGTTTGACCAGGTCGCGCGGGCGCGTTTCGGATTTCAGCTCGGCGAAGATCTGGCCGGCACGTTTGTACATCGCGGCATAGTCGAGGATACGAAGCGGCCCGACGCCGCGGCGCAATTCGCGGCCGAGATAGACGTTGGCGGCGGCCGTCAGATTGTTGCAGAGCGCCAGATCCTGATGGACGATTTCGATGCCGTGCTGGCGCGCCTCCACCGGCTTGTGCAGGATCAGCTCCTTGCCGTCCATCTGCATCGTGCCATGGCTCGGTGGGAAATTGCCGGCGATCATCTTGACCAGCGTCGACTTGCCGGCGCCGTTGTCGCCCATCAGGCCGACAACCTGTCCGGCCTCGATCGACAACGAAACGTCGTTGACCGCCTGGATGGCGCCAAAATGCTTCGAGATGTTGGTGAGTTCGAGAACCGCCACCAGCCTTCTTGCCTCCCCGTGCTTTGCGGCCTGCGGTTCTGCCGCGGCCATTCGCTCTCCCCAGTTCCTCCCGGAAGCAGCGATTTTGCCCATTTACGCATAAGCCTCCTTGGCGTCAACCACGGCCTCTTTCGAAAAATCAGTTTTGTAGGACAAATAGCATTGACGTCGGTGACAAGGCGATATTAGCTAAGTGTCGGAGGAGCTTGCGCCGAGCCCCCGGGGTTGCCGGAAGGAATCGGTGAAGGTTTGTCGGTCCGGGATTTGGTAACCAGCAGTATCTGTCGGTGCCGGTCTGAGACTGAATATGAAAATGCTTATCGACCTGGCTTGGCGACACGAGCGCGACGTCCTCTGTCATCTTGCTCCGGGTCGGTCTGTGTGTGGCGGGCACGCCGTGTCCGTTTGTTTCAAAGGGAGGACTGACATGAGGAAATCATTATTGCTCGCTGCCGCCGCCGTCATGGCGTTGGGTGCCGGGCCGGCTATGGCCAAGAAACAGCTCGTCATCGTCGTGAAGGGTCTCGACAATCCATTCTTCGAGGCCATCCACCAGGGTTGCGAGAAATGGAACAAGGAAAACGCCAGCTCGGAATATGAGTGCTTCTACACCGGACCGGCATCGACCTCGGATGAGGCCGGTGAAGCCCAGATCGTCCAGGACATGCTGAGCAAGCCCGATACGGTGGCGATGGCGATTTCGCCGTCAAACGCGCCGTTGATCGCGCAGACGATCAAAAGCGCCAATCCGTCGATCCCGATCATGACCCTCGACGCCGACCTCAGCAAAGAAGATGCGGCGCTGCGCAAGACCTATCTCGGCACCGACAATTACCTGATGGGTCACAAGATCGGCGAATACATCAAGAAGGCCAAGCCGAATGGCGGCAAGATCTGCACCATCGAAGGCAATCCGGCGGCCGACAACATCCTGCGCCGCGCGCAGGGCATGCGTGACGCGCTTTCGGGCAAGGACGGCCTCGCGGCGCTGGCAGGCGAAGGCGGCTGGACCGAAGTTGCCGGCTGCCCGGTGTTCACCAATGACGACGGCGCCAAGGGCGTGCAGGCGATGACCGACATCCTCGCTGCCAATCCCGATCTCGATGCCTTCGGCATCATGGGCGGATGGCCGCTGTTCGGTGCTCCGCAGCCCTACCGCGACCTGTTCAAGCCGATGGCCGACAAGATCGCCAGCAACGCCTTCGTCATCGGCGCCGCCGACACGATCGGCGACGAGGTGGCGATTGCTCGTGACGGGCTGGTGACCGCGCTGGTTGGCCAGCGGCCGTTCGAGATGGGCTACAAGGCGCCCTCGGTGATGATCGACCTGGTCGAAGGCAAGCCAGTCGCCGATCCGGTGTTCACCGGCCTCGACGAATGCACCAAGGACACCGTCGACACCTGCATCCAGAAGTAGGTTCGCAGTTTCGGGGGGGCCGCGCGGCCGGCCCCCCCCCACCCCGGTCCCCCCCTCCAGCAGATTGTGTGGGGGTGGTGGGGGGCCCCCGGCGCGGGGGGCCCCCCGTTCGCACTGTCCATACAAAACGCACGAGGCGACGCTGCTTTGGAGCGTAGGCCGCTGCTTTGCCATGCCCTGAGTTAAGGTCTTTCGGCAAAGGTGAATAGCAGCTGCCGGGGAATACGAATGCCGGACGCGACATCAAAAAAGCGACCCGCCAAGTTGAAGGCAGAGGCTGAGCGGCCGGCCGGCGTTCGGCGTGCCGACGCCGCACACTTTCCCGGCTCGAGCGTGCATGCGTCGCTCGCCAACGAGATCGGGCTGAGGATCGTGCGCGGCGACTATCCGCCGGGAACCATCCTGCCCAACGAAGCCAAATGGTCCGAGACTTTCGACGTCAGCCGCTCGGCGGTGCGCGAGGCGATCAAGATGCTGATGGCCAAGAGCCTTTTGGCGTCACGCCCGAAGATCGGCAGCTGGGTCGAGCCGAAGGAACGCTGGAACCTGCTCGATCGCGACGTGCTGGCCTGGTATGCGACCTCGCCGGACCGCGAGGTGTTCCTGAGGACCGTGCAGGAATTCCGCCACATCATCGAGCCGGAGGCCAGCGCCTTTGCCGCGATGCGACGCACCGACGAGCAGATGGCCGAGATCAGCCAGGCCTGCCGCGAGATGGGCGAGGCAACCAATCTGCAGGAGCGCACGCGCGCCGACACGCGGTTTCACCTCGCCATCCTGCGGGCATCGGGCAACGATCTGCTGGTGCCGCTCGGCGTGCTGATCGAATCGGCGCTCGACCATCTGTTCCAGTTCGTCACCCGCGAGACCAGCGATCAGCGGCGGGCGCAGGCACTGCACGAGGCGATCGAGAAGAACATCCGCCTGCAGCGGCCGGCTGCAGCCCGCGCTGCGGTGCACAGACTTCTCGCCAATACCGACGACGTTATCGGCCGGTCGCGGCGGTGATTTATGCACCAGGGCGGCGCCGCCCCTCATTGCCATGGCCCTAACGTTGGTGATTAGCGAAAGCCGAAGTGGCATCCGATCTCCCCGCTCGTGGGGGAGATGTCCGGCAGGACAGAGAGGGGCGCGAAGGAATGCGAGTTTTGCAATCGTTCTGAGCAACGAGCTCGGGTGAGGCAGGAATTCGGATTTTCTACCGCCGCAGCATATTTTGTTCTTGCTTTGTGCCGGCAGCTATGCTACTAACTTCGGTATGGTGCTGATTGGCGCCGACGACCCGCCCACCGAGGCGGGTTTTTTGGTTTTGGCGTTGCGCCTGCTGCCGATCCCAACGTCGGAGGGACAGCGCCCCTTCTGCCCTGCCGGACATCCCCCCAACAAGGCAGGGCAATCGCATAGGGGTCCCGCTCATCCGGCCGCTTCGCGGCCACCTTCTCCCCGTTGGGGAGAAGAGCCTGGGAATCAATGCTGGCGACCTCCTCTCCCCTCGGGGAGAGGTCGGATTGCCCCGAATTGCCCTTCGCAATTCGGTTGGCAATCCGGGTGAGGGGCTCTTGCCTAGATGCGATTGCACTGCCTCAGGGGAGGTCGGCAGCTTCGCCAGTGGCGCTTACGCCTCGGAATGAGGTGAGCGGCAGAGAGCTGATCGGCCGCCTCAGATCGTCTGCTTTTTGCCATCCTTGGTGGGCATCAGGTCGACACCGTTGACCTTGCCGATATGCGTGGCCAGCATCGGCACGTACTGATCGGCGGGGCCGACCGCGAAGGCGCCTGCGAAGGAGTTCTTGGCGGCGTTGCCAAGCGGGTTGGCGATGCCGGCAGCACCCGCCATCGATTCGAGATAGGTGAGGTCCTTGAGGGCGTTGGCGATGGTGAATTTGTGCGCGTCGCGGTCGCCTTCCAGCGTCCAGCGCATGAAGGTCTGGTAGAAGCCGCAGTCCATGCGGCCGTTGCGGATGACGCTGTCGAAGCGCGGCGGCGAGATGCCGACCTTCTGCGCCAGCGCCAGCGCTTCAGAATAGATCGCGGCGTAGCCGAGCGAAATGAAGTTGTTGAGCAGCTTCATGCGGTGGCCGTCGCCGGTGTCGCCGATATGGACGATGCGTCCGGCCCAGGTTTCGAGCACCGGCTTCAGGCGGGCAAAGACTGCCTCGGGGGCACCGACCATGGCGTCCAGCGTGCCTTCCCAGGCCTCCTTCGGCGTGCGGCTGAGCGGGGCATCGACATAGTCGACGCCGAGCGCCTTGAGTTCGGCGGCCAGCGCCACCGTCGAGACAGGATCCGAGGTCGAGCAGTCGACGACAACCGATCCCGGCTTCAGGCCTTCCTTGATGCCGCCTGGGCCGCGGATGATGGCTTCGACCTCGCGCGAACCGGTGACGCAAATGAAGACAACCGTCGATGCCGCCGCGACGTCGCGCGAGGTCGCCGCTTCCTTGGCGCCGCGGCCGAGCAGGTCTTCCGCCGGCGTGCAGTTCTTGCGGCCGAGAAACGTCAGCGGGTAGCCCTTGTCGACGATGTTCTTCGCTATCCCGTGCCCCATCAGGCCAAGCCCGATGAAGCCGATCTTTTCACTCGCGGCGGTCGTGTTCATGTCGTTTCGTCCTATTTGCAGTGATGGATGACGGCGCTGCACATTGCCGGCGAATTGTTGAAGCGGGTTTTTGCCGCATGCCATGGCAGGCAATTGCAGAGTTCGATATTGTCTGACAATACACATGAATTCCAGGGAGAGCAAAATGACGAAGCGGATCATGTTCACCGGCGGCAGCGGCAAGGCTGGGCGCCATGTCGTGCAGTATCTGGTCGAGCAGGGCTGCCAGGTGCTCAACATCGACACCAAGCCGCTCGACAATCCCAAGGTGCGCACGCTGATCACCGACATCACCGACAGCGGGCAGGTGTTCAATGCGCTGTCGAGCTATATCGGCCTGCACGAATTCGACCCGTCGCTGCGTTCGCAACCGATCGATGCCGTTGTGCATTTCGCGGCGATCCCGCGCATCATGATCACGCCCGACAATGAGGTGTTCCGCATCAACGCGCTCGGCACCTACAACGTCATCGAGGCCGCGGTGAAGCTCGGCATCCGCAAGGTGGTGATCGCCTCCAGCGAAACGACCTACGGGCTGGTCTTCGCCAACGAACCGCGCGATCCGACGCATTTCCCGCTCGATGAGGCGTACGACGTCGATCCGATGGACAGCTACGCGCTATCCAAGGTGGTCAACGAGAAGACGGCGCGCGCCTTTGCGCTGCGCAGCGGCTTCGACATCTATGCCTTGCGCATCGGCAACGTCATCGAGCCGCATGAATATTCGTTGTTTCCGAAATGGTTCGCCGATGCGGGTTTCCGCAAGCGGATCGCCTGGAGCTATATCGATGCGCGCGACCTCGGCCAGATCACGCTGCGCGCCATCGAGAAGGACGGGCTCGGCTACCAAGTGTTCAATGCCGCCAATGACGACACCTCGTCCGATCTGCCGACAGCCGAACTCCTGAGGCGGTTTTATCCCGATGTGCCGGTCAAGAGCGAACTCGGCGAATACGAGACGCTGCTCTCCAACCGCAAGGCGCGGGACGTGCTCGGCTTCCGGCCGGAACACAGCTGGCGGAAATATGTCAAGACGACCTGACGGGCGCAGCTGACGCGAAACGGCGCTGGGCCATGCCCGAATTGCTGGTCATGACTCGAGGCTCACACCCGCTAGGACCGATGCGCCGACACCTTCATGTCCGCCATCTGCATTGCCGCAACCGCCATCTTCTGGCTCTGATCAACGAGAGCCTAGTCGCGCTCATTGCGTGGCCTTCTAAAGCGCGTCGCGTTCGACCGGCTTCATGCGACGCGCTTTAGGTTCTTGTTTTGATGCATGTCGTTATCGCAAAACCGCTGCACACTTTTGCGCGACATGCATTAGGTTCAGGCGTTCGCCGTCGGGTTCATCCATACGATTTCCCAAACGTAGCCATCTGGGTCTTCAATGTGGCGGTTATACATGAAGCCAAGATCCTGTGCTGGGTTGGGATCGGCGCGACCGCCCGCCACAACCGCGCTGGTCAGTGTTGAATCGACGGCGTCGCGGTTATCGACAGTGAGGACGATCATTGCCTGGCTGTCGCGCCGTGCGTCGCCGATTGGGCGAGTAGTGAATTCGCGGTAGTGGTCATGGGTCAGCAGCATCACCCCGATCGTGTCCGAGAACATGAGCGAGGTGGATTTCTCGCCCGAAAACTGCGGGTTCACAGTGCCGCCTAGCGCCACGTAGAACGCCGTCGACGCCGATAGGTCACGGACAGGCAGGTTCACGAAAATCATTTTGGGCATCGATTTCTCCTTCTCCAGGGCTACGCGCTGCGCTATTGTCTTACTACAATGTTAGTAGATGCAATGTATCTTGATTGCAAGATACATTTGCCGAGGGAATATTTGCCATGGATCGCGCCGAGGCCGCAGCTAAGGAATGGGCCCGCGAGCGCCCCGATCTTCCGTTGCTACCTGTTGAAACGGTAGGTCGTCTGCTTGATGCCGCCGCGCGGGTTATCCGCGATCACATGAACCCGTTGCTCAAAGAAGTAGGCCTGAATGTAGGTGAGTTTGATGTGCTCACGCCGCTCAGGCGCGCCGGTGAACCCCATATGCTTTCACCTACTCAGCTCTACGAATCGGCAATGATCTCCTCGGGCGGCATGACGAGCCGCCTGGACCGGCTCGAGCGCGCTGGGCTGATTGAACGACGCCCCGATCCCAACGACCGGCGCGGCAAGCAAATTGCGCTAACGACTGGCGGCAAGCGCGCGATAGACGATTTGATCGGTCCAATGGTGGCGCTAGAAGAGCAATTAATCTCCGTGCTGACGCCGGCGGAGCAGGAAACTCTTAACGCTCTACTTAAGAAATTGCTCACCGGCCTCTAGGATCGGGACTCATAACTGGGCATCAGGCGGCGGCGAAGGGCAAGCTTCGACAGCGGCCATGCCTTAGCTTTTTTCCCATCATCGTGATGATCTTGTGCTAACTTGAAAGCGGTTTGCACTGGACCTGCTGAAGAATGCCGAGGATCAGCCTGGACCATCGGTTGGCGTCACATGCCGATATGCCGGCGCTGGTCTTACTGATGAATGCAGCCATCGGCGAGCTTCAGAAGCCGTTCCTCACAGAGGAGCAGATCGCTTCGAGCCGAGCAATCATGGGGCTCGATACGCAACTCGTTGATGACGGAACATATTTCATTGCGGAGCAGAATGGCGTCCTGGCCGGTTGCGGCGGATGGAGTCGGCGCGCAACCCTCTACGGCGGCGACCGTTCTCCTGGGCGCGATGCAGCGCTGCTTGACCCGACGAAAGACGCTGCGCGCGTGCGCGCCATGTATACGCATCCCAGCTTCATCCGCCGAGGCGTGGGGCGCCTAATCC
>NZ_JAMYQT010000089.1:0-11223 GCF_040320985.1 Mesorhizobium sp. M0571 | reverse complement strand
GGGAACTCCATGGTCGGATCGCGGGCTCTACCCGCTCAAGGCCTATGAATACCGCGCCATCTCAGAACCAGGCGACACTCCCGCGAAGCGGGTTCGTGCATGCTGCGCGTTGCAGACTGGCGGCTTTGGGGCCGCAAGCAGATCGGCAGCTTTCGAGCATCCCGTTGGCAAAAGCAGTCATTCAGCTCACGACCCCAGGCGGATGCTCGTTCGCCCTTGGCCGAATCGCGCCCCTGACCCATTCCAGACATTCGTCGGATCCTAGACCGAACATGTAGCTTGGAACTCAAAGGGAGCCACCGAGCCGATACGACCGGACTAGGAAGCCAATTGACCACAATACTTGCCTGATATGCTGCCCCGGTTGCGCGCTCCAGAACGGTCACTCGTCGAGCCAGTATTGGCGGGAACAGCCGAACTGGCGCGACGCGACAGATTGGCGCTTGGCGACAAATCCCGTTGCGGAGAGACTCCGGGGCGAGTTGTTCGCTTTCGCACCAGGCACGATCATGTAATCCTGATCGACCAGTTGCAATTTCAGCTCCCTGAGATGCCGTTTGAAGCCGTTCTCGATTTGGCTCCGAGGATAGCGCCATCCATTCCTGCACGCTCGGATGAGAATATCGGAATACAATTCGGCACTAACGGCTCTCGTGGCATCTTCGGAAATCAGCTTGCCACCAGATTGCGTGCCTTCGGACAAGCATGGTCCAGCCGACAAAGGCAGCACCAGCATTGCGGCAAAGATTGATGACTTTGTCATGGATACCTCCTGTTACAGAATGGATTGGGGGCTCTGCGACCCTACGAAACCGTATCGACAGGAAAGCCTAGAATTGCTGGCGGTCGGATGGCATCGTGCAAATGCTGTGTTTTCGGGATCGCATCTGTAGTATTTTGCCGTGCCGGGTCGGCCACAACTCGTAGCGGATCGGAGACTTGAAGCGATGCTTCGCGCCGTAAGCAATCCTCTGACCAGTCTGTCGGACCGGGAGCGGGTGGTCGCTGCAAAATTCGCCGAGGGGATGACCTATCGTGAAATCGGCGAGACGCTCTTCATAGCGCCGACTACCGTTCGGACCCATCTGTCGGCCATCTATCGGAAACTCGATATTCGCAACAAAGTGGCGCTTGCAACCTTGCTTGCCAACCAACACGAGCAAGACACGGGCCAGGCACCATCCGGTGGCCTTTCGGTAGAGGGCTCAGGGCCAACAGTCGTTGCGGTTCTCCCTTTTGACAATCTGAGCGCGGACGAACCATGGAACCGCTTGGCCGATGGCTTGTCGGCGGACATCATGGTCGACCTCGCTCGCTACCCCGACCTTGCGGTCATCGCCCGCCAGACCATGCTCTCGTACAAGGGACGGCGCGATGACGTGCGATCCATCGGGCGGGAACTGAATGCGGATTATCTACTTGAGGGGACCTTGCAGGCGGCAGCGCAGCAGCTGCGGATCTGCGTCCAACTCGTCGACGCGCGCACTGGAGTCGATTTGTGGACGGCCCGCTATGATCGATCTGCGGAAGACCTGTTTGCGATGCAGGACATAGTCACCGAAAACGTCGTCAATGTCCTTGCTAGCTGTTGCGGCAAGCTCGCAAAACTTCGACGTGATGTTGTCCGTCGAAAACACCCCGCCAGCCTTCGTGCCTATGACTACTATCTGCTCGGCGTCGAGCAGCACAATTTGTACACGCACGCTTCGAATGCGGAAGCGGTGCGGCTTCTGACGCGTGCCATCGAGCTGGACCCGGGTCTTGCCAGAGCCTGGACAGTCTTGGGGCTGGCGCATGCCGTCGCCGCCATCAATGCGTTTACCAATGACCCTTCCGCCGCAAAGGAGCGCTGGAAACTGTGCCTCGAACGAGCTTTGGCGCTCGACGCGGGTGATACCCATGCGCGCATATGTCTAGCCGAGCTTCGAGCCTTGCAGGGCGATCTCGTTGCCACAGCAAGAGAACATGATCTTGCCTTGGCGGCCGCCCCGCACGATGCCGATACCCTTGCCTTGCTTGCCGGAGGAAAGGCATTCGTGACAGGCGACCCGCAGGAAGGATATGAACTGGCGAAGCGCGCGATCCGTCTCAATCCACATGTTTCCTGGTACTATAGCATGCTGGGCCGGTCGAGCTTCGTTGTAGGTCTCCACAGGGAGTGCCTGACCGCGTTCAGCCAAGCTCCGCCGGACTCGCCTGCAACGCTGCTGTTCCAGGCCATGGCGCACGCCATGCTCGGCGAAACACCTCAGGCAATAAAGATTGCCAACCGGTTGGCGAGAGAATTTCCAGACATTTCGGCCGAAGGATTTATCGGCTCCTATCCAGTCACCAATCCTCCTGCAATTGCCGCGATCCGGGAGGGCGCCCGCCGCGCGGGGCTGGCCTAGCTTCAATTGAGATACCATTGCGGAGCCCTCGGCGCGACCAAGCGAATCTTAGCGACAATGTTGATTGCCTATGGCGTCGTAGACGCTATCGGCTACGCGCAGGCGCAGAATCCGCTCACCATCATTGCACCAGTCTCTGGTCAAACTGTTGATGGGACGCTCTCCTTTTCCGGGACGGCTTCCGTCAACAGCATTACACGGCGCGGAACCATTAGCGGACAGACCAATGCCGGGGTCGAATGCCGAGGGACGGCTACCGTCAATATTGCGTTCTCGCATGGAGAAGGAACGATCGTTTGCGGGCAACTCTCGTCCCGGTTCGTGTTCTCGCTGACCAGCAGACAACCCCCGGCTGGCACAGGAACGGGAACCCTTTCCGACGGGCGCAAGGTCATGTTGAGAATAGGACAATGACCACAATCGACAGCCGTTCTGTCGAGAAGTGGCGAGCTGAAAACATTGATGTACGTGGCTCGACTATTAGTCTTGCCAAAGCCGATGGAAGCCGAGTCGGTCGATGACTTCGGACGCGGAAAACGGGAGCCTGCGAGGGCCCCGTCGTAGCGGATTAATGGGTGGGCAACGCCTTCTCACGGCGCACGTTGCTTTCTCCCGTTCGGCCCAGTGGCCGAGCAGCGTTGACTGCGGATCATCGCACGGATGGATTGGAATGACTAGAACGAGGCCGAGAGCGGAAGGGCAGCTTATGGAGCTTCATAGATGAGAGCGACGTTCAAGCCACGAAGCGCCGTGAGCGTAGATCGGAGCGCTCGCGACTGCAGAACGGGAATCCCAATTTCCGTCGCAAATCTCTGGAGCTTTGTCGGCTCCTGCAACAGAGGTAGGTTAGCTTATCTCGTCAGGAATAAAGCCACCGGTTTGGTGTTTCCACAGACGGGCAAACAGGCGATCCTGTCCCACCAGTTCGTCCGGCCCGCCTTCTTCCACGATGCGTCCCTGATCGAGCACAACTATCCGCTCCATCCTGGCAATCGTGGAGAGGCGACGTGCGACGGCGATCACCGGGGTCGAGTTTGTCCGTGTGGGTTCTGTGCCCGAAAGGTAAGGCCGTAGTCACTGCCTTTACAACGAGCCGAACTGGTTGCACTGTACTGCTTCGCACCGAATTTGAGCACGGCCTTCTGCAGGAGGGATCAATGGCAGGCGTGGAATCGATATATTTCACCGTGACGGTTAGTGATAAATTTTTGAGAATAACAGACAAACTACCATTTCCCGAGCCGCCGCCGACGGAGTTTTCCCTGAAAGTCGGTGATGCCAAACGTGAGGTGGCCGTTACGACCCAAGGCAATAACGTCGGCAGTGTCGATGTCTATGTGAGCAAGAACGAGAAAGATTGGCTTGTACACGAAGAGAATATGGAGGTCGAGGCTGACACCACATACAATATTAATGACAAAGCTTTCCCGCAACCGCCACCCTCGAAGTCGAAGCAAGAAGCCGCCAAGGAAGATACCAAGAACTAACTTTGGCTCCCCCCTCCGCGGCTTAGCCGGCCGCCGCGATGTGCCAGCATGAAGCTGTTCCCGTAAGTGTTCGGGCTGCGGTTGCCGGGAAGGTTTGCATTCAAGATGATTTCTTCGGCGAAGTCAGTACTTGTGGCAAGTTCCATGATCGGGGTTTTCTTTGTAACTCCCCACATGACGTATCCCAGGTCATCAAATCCGCATCCAGTCGCGGCGGTTTCTCCTGACGTTGGATGAAAAATGAGTAGTTTTGGTTTGTCATTGCGGTAGCATTGACCTTCAAAGGCATATCCATAGACGACAGCAATCACCTCCTTGGTTGGAATTATAGGCTCGAGGTCGTCGCGTTTCTTGACAATGGACATGCGAAGTAAGTTTTCATTCAACGGCAAAGTCGCTGTTCTGTGACTAACTTTGCCCACATTATCGAAATTCAACCTGACGCCATAGAGCGTAATCTGATCCGGCAAATAGTTTTGCGCGCTCGGTGGTGCGGGAATATCGGACATGGTGCTTCTCCCTCCAGTATTGGTTGGTGATCGACCTGACCCACCGCCCGGGCCAGACGGTTTAAGTGGGTTGCCTGTCGGCGTTGGTGACTTTGGCATCCCTTTCTCCTTCAAAAAATCTCGCGCCAGGCGAAGTTGTCGACAAGGCTGTCAGCGAAGCGGTGCGCACGCCCGCTTTCGCAGGCAACAACCATCGCCTCGGCTGCTTCGCGATAGTCTAGTGCATGCGGATCAAGCTCTTCCCACGACCGCACCAGGATCTCGCCCACCAGATCGCGGGCTTCTTCCAATGCCGATTTCAATGCGAAGAGGCGGCCGTCATTGGCGGCGAGTGAGACTGAAAGCAGGTCTTCGACCTCTTCTTCGGAAAGCTCACTCCTGAGATCACGAAAGTCACGCGGATCCAGATCGGACAGCCCGCGTTCGAACAGCAGCACCTGGTAGATCTCGATAAGGATGTCGAAGAGTGCGCCCGCGAAGGGCTTGGAAAGGTCATGCACTTCCGTGCTGACGTCGCTCATCCGCAGCGAGTGGCTGAACCGTCGGACCTGCTTTTCGTCGGAGAGCTCGCCGAAGCGGTCCAGTTCGTTATTGATCAGGAGATTGCCGCGCGTGCGCCGCAAAAGCAAATCCAGCGCGGTATCGAAGTGCAGGAGCGAGATCAGCGCGATGAAATCGGCCACTGCCTCGTGATAGGCGAAGTATTCATGCGGCGGATCGAAACGGGGGACTCCCATGACGCCGAAAATCACCAGATGCCCGATCTCGTGTGCGACAGCATCGAAGTTGAGCGCGAAGGGCTGCGTGGTTCCGCGCGCCTCATCGATCCCCATCTCCAGAAAGCCGTAACCCGACTGGGCGTTGTCCCAGTTCAGCCGCGGCACAATCTCGAGACGCGGATAGGTCGGTTCGAAGAACCAGGGAATTTCGCGCCCCACATAGCTCTCGCAGATGTCGAGCACCCGCCGCACGCAAGCGTAGGCATGCGCCGCCTCGAACTCCGGTGTGCCCAGCGGAATGTTGTCGAAGTGCCCGTCTGGGCCGGCTACCGCAGGCGGCCTGAGGGCACCGGCGTAAGGAGGCAGGTAAGGAAACTGGTATGGCTGCTTTTCAAGCAACGGGTCGATCACATACATCCGTCGGTCGGCTGGCCCGGGGCCGATCGCGTCAGGCGGCGTGGAGACCCAAATCATCTCGGGCCGTTCGTAACCCTGAATGAAAGGAGGTTGGGGAAAAACAAGAAAGCGTGTTCCAAGGCGCGAAGCCGCGGATCCAACACCCGACTGCCATCTTGCACTGGCGCCCATGCAGGCAGTCCCACCCCTCTCCTGAAAGGACAGTCTGAAGTATTCCTGTTAGATCAAAATCCATCCCGTTCCGCAAGAACAGACCCAATGTCGTCGTCCCACAGCCCGGCCGCGCCGAGATCATAGGCCCAAGCTTCGGTCAGGGTGAAAGGCGGGGTCATCGGCGCATGCGCCAGAAGTTCAGGGCAGCATGCAAGTTTCGCCAGCAAGCCGGTTGCGTCTTCGCGTTTGCGGTCGATCGCCGATCGGGGGAGCCAGTCAGCAAGCCGATCCAGGGCCGTTGCGGATTTGCTGGGCAGAGAAGATCGCGCCTCCGCGAGCAGCCTCGGATAGCTGCGATTGACGAAGTGCGTGTCGCGCGCCAGCAGTTCCAGAGATCGCCTTTCCACGGCGTTGATGATGCCTGCTCGCAATGCCCGCTTTAGCGTAAGGCGCATATTGATAAGCGCTTCGCTCAGCGCCGCCGCGCCGAGTTCAGTAGGACACATCGCTACGGCGACTTCATCGTCGTCGGCGAGCGGCGTCAACGCGTACCATCGGTAGATGAAGCCATGGCCCTGCATACCGAACGCCGCCAGTTCAGCGGCGCGGAGCGCGCCCATGCTTGCCGCCCCGAACACCGGAACTCCGTTTCCCAACGCCCACAGGATTTCCTTGTGACGAACTGCCGGTACCTTCCCGAACGAACCGTCGATGAGGATTATCGCTTTCGGTTGATAGGCTCTCATTGCGCGGACGATCGAACCCTGTTCGGCGGGCGGTAGATAAACGGCGTCGAGGATGGCTGCCGCTTGGGCACGCGGCAGTGTCGGTCCGAGGAAAATGACCGGCTTGTCCACCATCCCTATCCTCTGATGAGGTCTTTGAGCGGAGGGGCGACGAGACGGACAATCTCGATATCGGGATCCGTGCTGCTATGGAGCGGCACGACAAGGGCGGCCTGCGCTCCGGCGCGCCTTAGCGATTTGAGAACGGCGTCGAGCTTGCTGGCGCCCGAGGTCGGTCCGACGCTATCGGCGGGAAGCGCGGTGGCGTTCCCTGGCACCCGGAACGAGCGTCGACGCGTGTCCAGGTCCACTCGGTCGTACCACTCGGGATAAGCGGCACGTGTAATATCTTCACGGGCACCGGCGAGCGCGGTTACCCGGGCCTGTGCCGCCTCCATCAGTGCCTTGGCCAAGGCGCCATCATGGGTAAAGTCGCACGCAAACCCCTCGCCCGGCAGCGGCGCAATCTCCTGATGCGCTTCCGATTCCATTACGGCGCAGCGAAAGACCGGCAAATCATGATCGCCTGGGACGAGCCATATTCCCGCAACGAGATCCGCGGCTGCGAGGCTTGCCAGAATTCGCGACGAACGCGGACCGCCAATACGGGCGGGGTCGATACGAATTTCCGGAAAGGAACGTGGATACCGCTTGGCGCCTGCGATGCTCGCGCGCTCGATGATTTCTAGCGCTGCATGGGTGATCGCGGAAACTAGCGTTTGCCCGGCGGCGAGTCCGCGCGTGGATCGGGGAAACGCCACGGGATGCGGGGACGGAAGCGTGTAGATGGTATCGACCAGGGGGAGAGGAACTGGCAGCACCCGGCCGGTGAAAATATCATAACCGTCGGTCCACTGGAGTTGCAGTTGATCCCAGCCGGCGTCGAAGTCATGGACTCGGCAGCCGGCATAGAGGGCCCGAATCTCTTCCCCCAGAACGCGCGCGCTTGCGATCCTGATGCGCTCATGCGAGACCTGCTCCGCTGCCCATCCTTCGAGCGCTTCCATCAGCGCCCCGGCCGCTGCCTCTATGAGGGTTTCACCCTTGCCCTGGGAGACAGCGTTGGAGAGCGACAATGGCCGCACGGCTTGAGCAACCGCCACGCCGGCGCGATCAAGGCGGGTCAACGATCCGATCCGCGTTATGCCAAAACGTCTCCGGACGGAGAAAAGCCCGCGGGCGAGCTTCTCGGTGGCTGCGGAGTCTGTGCACTGGGCATCGCCAAGGGCGGAGAGTTCGCGGTCGAGCCTAAGACCGATCTCATTCGCAGGAATGGCAAGCGCCTGCGCAAAGCCGGTGTCGGACTTCACAGCCGGAGCCGATCGAGGTCCAGCCGCACGCGTGACGCCAGGGGTGCGGCCCGCTGTTCGGTGCTGACTTCGAGCGCTCGACGAAGGTCGGCCACCACCGCCTCCTGCGATTCGCCAAGGGTATGACGGAGCACAGCGCGCTGCCGTAGCAACTCAGCAAGCCAGAACACTTGCCCACTGCCGGTCGAAGCCGCGATGATGCTATCCAGTATCGACAAGGCCTCGTCGTTGCGTCCAGCGCGTTCGAACAACTCCGAACGCATGCCCTCAAAAACGGGGGCACCCTCGTAGGTCGCGATCTCGCGCCAGCGTGTCAGCTCGGTTTCGAATGCCATTACGCCAGCTGCCGCGTCCCCGCTCATACCCTGCGCCCAGGCACGGAACAGCGCCGCCTTGGCGAGTACACCCGGCGTTGCCCGCCCGAGTTCTCCGATCCTTTCGGAGACCGCAATCACACCGGGATGGTCGTTTCGATATCGTTTCAGCTCGATCTCGAACTCCAGTGCATGCAACATGCTGTTCGGATGATTGATGTGCTCGGCCCATCGTTTGGCAGCGATTATACTTTCGGAAGCCCCATTGTCGTCGCCTACGAACCACAGGGAGAACGCACGTTCGCCCAGGCCGCAGACCTTGGCGTCATGACCTCCGTAACGGCCGCGGTTGAAACATGCGCGATCCTCGTCGTAAAGAACGAGACCCTGCTCGACGCATTTTAGGCAGTGCGAATGCAGCCCGGCATCAATGTTGGTCGCCCATGCGCAATGCAGCGACTGAAGCCGGACCTCAGGATCTGCAGAGCCTTCAAGGTCCTGCACGAGGATGTCGGATCTTGCGCGCTGTGTCTGGTAGTCGGGCGCAGTGAACCACCAACCCCAGTAAAGCGGGAACCATTCTGCACGATCCCGATCCTTAACCGTGGCGCACAGCGATACGCCGCGCTCATAGATCGCACGCGCTTGCTTGCTGCCTCTACCGAAAAGCGCTGCAACGACCGGCCCGCGAACTGTGAGGAGGCGAAGCAGCTGCTCATTCGACTCGGCATTCCTGCCGGCCTGAGCGAGTTGTTTCTCAGCGAAATCCAGCAGGTTTTCTGCCTCCTGCATTGCTGACCGAACATCGCAAGCCTCTGCCGCCTGAATAGCGTGGCGCGCCGCCTGCACAGGCTGTCCGGCCTGCCCGAAATGCCATGCCATCGTCTCGTCGGAGAGCGGCGGAACAACACCTGATTGAATGAGATTTACAACGCTTGTGTGGATTTCCTGCCGCTCGGATTTCAGGAGGCTTTCGTAGGCCGCTTCCTGGATCAGCACGTGGCGGAAGCGAATTTCCATACCGCCAGACTTCCGACGGACAATCCCGGCTTGGACAAGACCTTCGATTGCTTCGTCCAGAGGTATGGCAAGAGGCCCAAGTTCAAGCACACAAGCCAGCAGTTTCCGTCGGAACTGTCGCCCCAGGACGCTTGCGATTTGGGCGACACGTCTCAATGGCCCCAAGCTGGCGAGGCGGGCTGCGAGAAGATCCCGGAGATCCAGAATGCTATCCGCACGAAGCAACGCCTCCAATCCGGCCCGATCGGGCAAGCCAGCCTTCGCTCGTTCACGGATCCAAAGCGCCAGCTGTTCGGCAAACAGGGGCACGCCATCGCTCTTCTCGTAGATAAAGGCGACCAGTTCATCTGGTGGCGAATAATCCTCCCAGATCGTGCTGAGCAGCTCCGCGGTAGCTTGAGCAGTCAGGCCAGACAAGGCGACGGCAAGCACGTTTGGATCGCCGAAACCGTCCGGCGCGATAGCCTCGCGCGACGTAACTACGGCAAGAATCGGCCGTGTTTCGATCCACCGGCTCAGCTTGGCGACAAGTGCTTTGGTGAGCGTGTCTGCCCAGTGAACGTCCTCGATTATCAGGAGGAGCGGTCCAAGAACGGACGGCGACGTCAGAAGTGACAGCATGGCCTCGACAACACGCGCCCTGATCTCCTCGTTCGAGAGATCGACCTGCCAGGCTTGGCCAGCGCCCCCCTCCGTCTCGCCCGCGACAAGGAATGTGATGATCTCGGCATTCAACGCGCCAAGTTCCGAGCCATGTGACCGCAGGTAGCGCGTGACCGCATCCCGATCCGGGTCGGGGTTGCCGGTAGTGTCTGCGATTGCCTTTCTGAGAGGTTCTAGAAACGGGTGCAGCGGTTCCGAATTGCCGCGCGGCTGACATTGAAACACCAGTGTCCGCACACCCTTAGCGGCAAGATCACGGCGGAACTCGGCGATCAGCCGGGATTTTCCGATCCCGGGGTCGCCATGGAGAAGAATGAACTGGCCATTGCCGTTTGCGGCTCTAACCCAACGCCGGCCACACAATTCAAGCTCGTCTTCGCGACCGATTAGCGGCGCGGAAACGCGCCGATACGCTGTGAAGCGGTCGAACTGCTGCCGGCGAGTTAATGGCCGCCACAAAAGTACCGGTTCGCCAAATCCTTTCAGGTGCCTTGGACCGATCTCCTCGAATTCGAACGCGCCCATGGTAAGCCGATAGGTGGCTTCTGCGACAGCAACACTGTTCGGCGCTGCTTCGGACTGGATGCGCGCAGCCAGTGCCGGCGCGACGCCAATAATCTCGGTGGCGCCCGGAAGGTTCGTTTTCGAAGCGTCAGCGATGACGACCACACCTGTGGTGATGCCGACCCTTACCTTGAGGCTGGATTCGGACTGTCTCGCCAGTTTCTCGCACCACTCGACAATTTCGATTGCCGACGCGACCGCACATTCGGCGGCATCTTCCCTGGACTCGGGAAAGCCGAAATAGGCGCAGCCGCCGTCGCCATGAACCCGCTCGAGGTAGCCATTGTAGTCGCTGATCAATGCAGCCGCTCCATTGTGGAGCGAACGTTGCATAGCGCCGAATTCTTCGGGGTCCAGCTGATTTAGCAGAGTGGTCGAACCAACAATGTCATAGTACAGCGCGGTCACATGCCTGCGCTCCCCTGCAAGCGACCCGGTCTGAACTCGTTCCCTGGTGGTCATCGGACGTCCTGCAACACGCTGAGAGAGCCACGCGGCTTTCTCGGATGTTATCGAAGCTCCATCGTGAGCACTAAGTCTTAGAATAGTCCCATTGGCAACGGCATAATGTGTTCCTAGCCCACCCGTCTGCTATCCGTTCGCAATCCAGTCGTGATCATCAACGCGGGCTTTCAGTTCGCTGCAACGACAGGAATGGGGTGCCTCTAGCCTAACAGGAGTGTCGGCTGGAGGAGCGCGCGTGCGATCCACGTTTGGCGCAATCACGTCTCTAGCGCGCTCACTGGCAACGTCCGCTTCCGGGATAGGGCCGCGTCTCCGGAATGTCTTAGATGCTGAAGGGTTTCGGGTGCCGTCAGGCGTACGAAAGTCTCTCATGCAGGAACCCGCGGGCCGCACGCGGTGAGCTATGGGGATTTGTGTTTCGGGGTGT
>NZ_JAMYQT010000088.1:0-11288 GCF_040320985.1 Mesorhizobium sp. M0571 | reverse complement strand
CCAGAATTGGCGACAGGAATGTGCGCTCGCCGCTGAAAACGCGATGCATGTAGCCGCCGAGCGGCTTCGCCAGCAAAACGACGATCCCGCAATAGACGAGGATCTGCAGCCATCCGGTGATTGTCATGGGGGTTGGCTCCTTGCCAGCGGAGATCAGAAGCGTTCCGGGCAAACGAGGGCGTATGTCAGGTAAGCGAGAAGGAACAGGGTCACGGTGCCGCCGAGGATATAGTCGAAGAGCATGTTGCGATCCCTAACTTACAACTTGTCGCAAGCTTTGATGTAGCCGAAGCATAGAGCAAAGAACGAGATTCCAATACCGACAACAACGATGTCCATCGTGCATTTTCCTTATATTTAGTTTGTTCTTGTCAACTGGGACAATACTGTCCGAGCCCGTTCGCCTGATCATATCGGCGGCCGGATACATCGCTCTGGCGAATATGGATCAAAGTGCCATAAAGGTTCGAGACGGGACGCGGAGCAAAGAAATTAAAATCCCATAAGGATTTTACTGGCGCCGCCTCGGCGCTGGCCGCAGCTTCAGGAGGGAGGTGCGCACCGGCGCGCGAAGTTGCCGGGATTCAGTCTGCGCGGGTATAGATCACCGCGTAATGGTCCGCATAGGCCCGCTTCCAGCCCAGTTCGTCGAAGAACGGAATGCGGCTGTCGTCGGCGGTCAACAATGCCCAGCCTATCGCATATTTCTCGAGTTGGGCTTTCAGGATCGGCTTGCCCCGGCTGTGCCCCGTCTGCTCATCCGTTTCCGTAAAGCCATTCAGGAAAAGCTGATCCGCCCGGCCGTCGATATATGTCTTGATGCCATGGAAAATCAGCGTGCCGCCGAAATCATAGGAGTTCAGCAGATTGCCCGACAAATTGTGGCTTTCGGCGAATGCCAGCGCGTCCCTCGCCGAGGTCTTCTGGCTCGGCACGACCGGATAGGCCATGAAGGCCGCAGCCGCCAAAACCGGCAAAACGGCAATTCCAGCGCAAACTTTGGAAAAATGCCGCGCGAAAAATTGTTCGAGCCCGTCGCGCTTTTCCGCCGCCCATCTCGCGGCTGAAAATGCTGGATATTGTTGCGCGACCTCGACCGCAAGGACGACCGGGACAAGAAGAAAGAACAGGTACATGAACCGTATGTGGGTGAGATAGACGTGCAACGCGAAGACAAGGAACAGCGCCTTGGCCCAGCCAATGCGCAATCTCGACACGAGCAGCCCGAAAAACGCCATCAGCAGAGCCACCTCTTGGAGGGTATGCCGCGAGGCGTCGAATGGCTGCCACTCCGTAATGTAAGGCACCGCCTCATTGCCATAGGCCACCGTAAATGTGGCGAGTATGGCCTTGATGCCATAGGGATTGAGCAGGCTGACCAGCGGGCAAAGCAGCCCGAAAGCGATCCACTTGGCCAGCAGCCGGGGGTTCGAGAAGCGCGTGCGCATGAGGAGATCGAGGCCGGCGAAGGCGGCGATGACGAAACCGAAGGTGAAGGTGGCATGGAGATTGGCCCACAGGCAAAGCAACGCCAGCAGCCATAGAGGCGGCGCTTTCTCGTTGCGCGCGGCTTCGAAAAGACCGGCGGTCCAGACGACGATGATGGGTAAGGTAAAGATGTGGGGTCGGGCGACATAGATTGGTCCGATCAAAAGCGCGAGAACCAGCGTCAGTCCTATCGCCAGCGTCGGCTTCAACCACGCGCTGAGATACCACGACATCAAGAAGACCGTCAGCGCGATCGCTGCGACCGCCAGCAGCACCACGCCGTTCCAGCCACCCGCCTTGTAGGCCAGCGCCAGCAGGACCTGACCAAGCCATTCTTTGGCGATCCATGGGTGGCCGGCAAAGGTGTAGGAGTAGGCATCGACGGTCGGGAATGTGCGGCTTGCCAGCAGATCCGTGCCGACCTTGATGTGCCACCAGCTGTCTGGGTCCTGCAGCAGCGAGGTGGCGAAGCCAAGGAGCGCGGCCGCTATCACGACCGCCGCCAACAGGCAAAACACCAGGCTTGCGCGTTGAGTGTCTTCTGTCGCCAGCCTTGCCTCAGGGAATGCCAGTGTTTCGCGCATTGCTGTTCCTGAGCTGCTGTAGCGTGAAAAGGTTCCAATCAAGGCATCATTCCGCCGAGCCCGTCCGTGGACGCTCAACGTACGGGCTTGACCGCATGCACGAAATACTGGGCGCCAAGGGGAAGACTGGTGAGGAAGCGCTCGAGCGGCCGCAATCTTGCAAGCAGGCGCGGGAAGAAGATGCGGTAGACGATATCGAGCCCGGAGAAGCCCGCAGCCGCTATTCGTTTGCGCATTTGCGTTGCGTCGATCAGCACGGCGTTCTCGTCGAAAGCACAGTTTCGCACCGCGTGCCTTGTCAGCGGGTTCCATGGATTGTGTTCGAACAGAAAAAACCTGCCGCCATTGGCCAGCACTCTCTCGATCTCCTTGAGCAAGGAGACATGGAGGTTCTCGGGGATGTGATGAAAGACGCAGGCGGCAAAGGCGACATCGAAACTGCCGTTCTCGTAAGGGATCGTCTCGCCGTCGAAATGCCGGAACTCGGCCTGGTCGGGAAAACGCCTGGCGGCGATGTCGAGCGAATCCTGCGAGGGATCGAGCAGGACAATTTCGCTATCGGGAAATGCCGCGCGCATCGGCCCCAGCGAATTTCCGACGCCGGCGCCAAAGTCAAGTATCCGTCGCGGCTTGGCACCGGATCGAGAGAGCACTGTGGCCACATCGTCGATCTTGTACCGCGCAAAGAAATCCGGCGTTTCGCCGCTCAGTCGGATGCTTGCCGCATGCTGCTCGTGATATTCGCGCGCGAACTGGTCAAACTCGGCCTGAAGCACGCGTGGCCCCCTTCGTTGGCTCCCGGGTCAGTCCCTGGGCCAACTCCTGCAGACGATGGACGGGCAACTTCTCGGCGGCGGGATCGTGGGCAGCAATCTCGTTTATCAGATAGAGAGGGCGCCGCTTGGTCTCCATATACATGCGCCCGAGATATTCGCCGAAGATACCGAGAACCAGAAGCTGGACGCTGCCGAGGATCAGGACGATTGCTGCCAGGCTCGTCCACCCCGGCAGGACGCTGCCGATGAACCATGAGAACAGCGTGTAGCCGAGCGCGACGAGACCGAGAATGCCGAAGATCATACCGAGATGCGAGGCAAATCGCAGCGGCACGATAGAGAAGCTGGTCATCGCATCCATGGCCAGAAGCACCATTTTTCTCAGCGAATAGTGCGTGGCGCCGGCGAAGCGCTGATGCCTTTCATAGGGAAAGGCCACCTGCTTCAATCCGATCCAACTCACCATGCCGCGAATGAAGCGGTAGCGTTCGGGCATGGCGTTGAGGTGATCGAGCGCCCGGCGGCTCATCAGGCGGAAATCGCCGGAATCAAGGGCCATGTCGACGTCGACCATCTTGCGCAGCAGACGATAGAACAAGGCGGCCGTGGCCAGCTTGAACCAGCCTTCTCCCTGGCGCTTCAGCCGCTGGCCGTAGACGACATCGAAACCCTCATCCATCCTTGCCATCATCGCTTCGAGCAATTCCGGCGGATCCTGGAGGTCGGCATCGAGGATGAGGATTCGCTGGCCGCGGCAGAATTCCAGCCCGGCGCTGAGCGCGATCTGGTGGCCATAATTGCGGGCAAGGTCGAGGCCGACAATGTGGCTATCCTGGTTGGCTAGCTCGAAAATGGCCTCTCGGGTGCCGTCGGTCGCCCCGTCGATGACCAGGACGATCTCGTAGGAAGCGCCAACCTGCTCGCGGCAAGCGGCGGTGACGCGCCGGTGCAACTCGGCGATACCGCCGATCTCGTTGTAGCAAGGCACGACGACGGACAGCGCAACCACGCGCCGCGCCGCGCTTTTCCCTGTTTGTGCCAATAACCCAGCTCCCGTCATCAAACGGGGAATAGGCCAAATTTGTTAGAAAACCGATAAGCTGCAGGATTACGGCCACAACCCTTGTGCCGCGCATCTAACCGGCTGGCGCGTTCGAGCGTCAAGTTGCGGGCGACGGGCGAAGACCTTCGGCGGCTCAGCCCTCGGCCTTGAAGTTCTTGGCTTCCTTCTCGACCTTCGGGCTGTCCTTGCCGTGCTTGCGTATCAGATCCTTCGCCTGCTTCGGCGAAACGTCGGTGGTCTCGGCCAGGTGCAGGGCTTCCTTGTCGTCCGGATCGCGCTTCTTCTTGTCGGCCATTGCGGCTTTCTTGTCAGCCATTACAACGCTCTTATGCTCTCGGCGATTTCGTTCAGCACCTTGCGGTCGGTGCCGTGGCGCTTGATCAGCGTGCGTGCCTGATGCGGGGTAATGCCCGCTTCCTCGGCGAAATGACGTACCTCATAGTCTTCGCCGCGAGCCGAGCGGTCGCGGCTGTCGGTCCTGGTTTTGTCATCGGCCATGGCAGCTCTCTCCTCATCTCCACGAGAGCATAACGGGCAAGATTTCCGGGAGTTCCTTCGTGTCGCCCAATAGCCTGCCCTTCGGCATGACCCGGCATGCGCGGCGGTTTCGGGACGACGACATGCTCAAGAGACGACACGTTCAAGACGAGGGCTTGGCGCCAGGCCGGACTTCGCGCACAAACAGGCTGGCTTCCTTGGCGGCAGCAGTGAATGCCCGTCGGGCGCTGCCAACCGCCCGCCGCTGCTCCATGGCGTCCATCATCGCTTGCAAGGCCGAGCGATATTTCGGCCCGCGCTTTTCGTCCGGCCACTTTTCGACCAATAGCGATGCGGCCTCGACCGCCCGCGTCACCGTCAGGATGCGTCCGTTCCGCCCAGTCTCTATTGTCACGGGAACGTCGAATTGTTCATCACGCATGGCACCATTCCACAACTCAAGCGAGATAAGTTTTGCGGACTGAACGGTGCAGCCTGGTATTCGTTCCTGATATCTAACGGGACCGATGGTCGAACACGACCCCCATGGTCCTACCAACGGCCGTCATGACGATAAGCTCGACCAGATCGTCATCGCTGTCGCAGCACGCCGGGGCCGTCCGGCGAACGACGTCCAGCATCGCCCTCGTCGATATGGTGTCGCCAGCGCCGAATCTTGAAAGCGCAGATGAAACAAGCTCTTGGGCCGTCAAGTCGGCGACAGTCACCCTCTGCACCACGTTCATTGGCTTCCTCCCGCCATGAACCCTCTCCCGGGAGAATGATACGCCGAACGTCGCGTTTCGCCAGCAAAATGGTGGTCCTACCAGCGCGCGGACGGCGACCGAAAATCGTCGGTTTTGCGTGAGGCAATCCGGGCGCGAGGCGGCAGCGCTTTTGTGCCATGCCACGTCGCCAAAGACCCATCCCGACGGCCGGGATGGGTCTCAATTTTACTTGGCAGCTTGATCTGCTCGGTTGCCGCCGAAGTCAGCACGGCAAGAGCGCGATCACGGTTGCGGGCAGGACTAGGCGGCCAGGTCGCTCGGAAGCTTGCCGCCATTCTCGGCCAGTTTTTTTATCAGTGCGTCATGCAGCCATAGATTCATTGTTACGGTCGAGAATGGAGGCGATGTCCGGGGCAGAGGACGGCGCGGACTGCGTGGCCGGAGCCGGAGTTGCAGCCGGGCCGGATCGTGTAGCCACCGTCGGCTGGGGGGCCGTGCTCGAAGCAGGCGCGGCGGAGGGTTGCGCCGGCGGTGCTTCGGCCGCAACCGCGCTTCCGAAAATCGCACCTTTGATACTGTCGAAAATGCCCATTGCTATCTCCTGTGTTGCCTTGACGGTCGGTGAGGCGACCGTTGCCGAATGCCGCATTGAGCGCCCTGGTTGTACCGGACCACGAACGCAACGCAGGGGCAACTCCAAACTGGCTAAAAGGTAAAGGCTTGGTTGCGTTGTGAAATCGGCCCGGCGATCCGAGCCGGGAATAGAGCGTGCCGGATCGCAGCCCGGGAATCGTTACGTGCAATGGGCGAGGGGAATGGTTGGCAGCGAGTTTTGCTGACGCAGACCAGAAAAATCATCTAGGTTTTGTGTTCGCAATCGCCGAGAGAGGAACGAAGCCATGACCGCAGTCGTCGCATCCGACAGGCTCGAACGTTCGCCGGTTTGGGCAGAGGACGACCCGTCGGTCAAATGGGCCGGCGCCTTCGCGGTTTACGGCGGGCACGGCACCACCCAGTCCTCGGTCATTGTCTACGAGATCGAGCCCGGCAAGCGGCTCGGATGGCACACCGACGCCACCGAGGAGACGCAATACATCATCGCCGGCACCGGCGAGCTGCACATGGAGGGCGGCACCACCCACCCGGTCGGGCCCGGCAGTGTCCTGGTGCTCCCGACGCCGATCCGGCACGACCTCGTCAATACCGGCACCGAAACCCTGCGCGCCGTCGCTTTCTTTGCGGCGGCAATGTTCACGCAGACCTTCGACGACGTCATGCTGCCGCCGAAGTCCCATGTCCTCGGCACGCCCAATCGTGCAGGCTGAATGCGGTGCCGGCAAGAACCATCAGGCCTGCGGATGGCGGCCTCGGAGCTGAGATGAGCGTGCGCGCGGCAGGCAAGCGGCTTGGCGTCGTTATACGTCTGCGTCGCAGGCGGACAGTCTGATGGCGCCCGTCAAGGTCGACCCCGCCAAGGTGCGCGAGTTCAGGGATGCCGGCAGCTTCAATGCCTGGCTGCGCGAGCACCACGACAGCGAGAATGAACTGTGGATCAAGATCCATAAGCTCGATTCGGGGCTGCCGTCGATCACGCCGAAGCAAGCCATCGACGTGGCGTTGTGCTGGGGCTGGATCGACGCGGTGCGCAAGGCGTTCGACGACAAAAGCTACCTGCAGCGTTACACCCCACGCGGCAAAAAGAGCACCTGGAGCCAGATCAATATCGACAATGTCGCCCGGCTGATCGAGGAGGGCCGGATGACCGAGCATGGGCTGAGGCAGCTCGAGGCAGCCAAAGCCGACGGCCGCTGGGCGCGGGCCTACAAAAGCGGCAAGGGCATGAAGATCCCCGACGATCTCCAGGCGGCAATAGACGCCGAGCCCAAGGCGAAAGAGATGCTGGCAAAGCTCAGCGAGCAAAACCGCTTCGCGCTCGCCTTCCGCACCCACAACATGAAGACCGAAGCCGGACGCAAGAAGAAGATCGCGGCGTTCGTGGAGATGCTGACGCGCGGTGAGACGATTTATCCGCAGCGCAGAAAGTGACATCTGACGAGGCGTGCCGGCGCTGCGTCTTGTGCTTGTCCCTGTCGGCGAGCCCCGATGCGGTCGGATCGCAGCTCAGGCCCACCGTCGATCCTGGCGATGTCGCAGACGATTGTTTTCGACGAGCGTCGCCTGGCATTTCGACACCATCTCTCATTCGTTTAGTCGATGCAGGAACAAAGCTCCGTCCCCACAGTCGGCATACGTATATTAGCAGGCGCTGTTATGAGGTTTTTGCCCATTCAGGAGCCGACTGGCACGTGGGCCGCGTTTGATACGACCGTGGACGTGCCTACGGACTTCGCTGGCAGTTGCCTTATCGGCTTGCCGCGGGCGCGGGCGGAGTGGCTCGCAGCAAGAGCCAATCGAGATGCGGCAAAAAGCACTTCGATTTGCCGGTCAGCTGCCGGGCCAGCACAAGCCGCGGTTCTTAGACTTAGACCGTTAGGAGAGATTTCGATGGTGCACGAAAAGGTAATGGCGGCTGCGTTGGCAGCCAGGAACCAGGAAGCGGACATTCGTGGTGTCTTCGACATCACCAACAAAACCGACGCGGCAATTGGCCCCCGCCGATTGGGTGAGGCTATCCACTTTGTCGCCAATGCACCTATCGTTGGCTACGATGTTCACGCCGCCGTCATTATGTACGGCCCACTCGGAACCCCCCAGCCTCAGAGCAACAGATTGCGCACGGCTGTGGGAGAAGTTTGGCGAGGCCCGGCTGCAACAGTGACGGGGAGACCTTTGGGGCGTATGGGCACCACCATCGTGCAGGACACTTCCCTAGTGAGAACGACATGGAAGCCTGGCGGGTGATATTGCAATTAAATTAGCGTGAGCGCATATTTTTTGCCGGCCGGTCTCGCGAACCGGCCAGGCCCGGCGGCCGGCCGCCAATGGGTCGTCAGGCCAACAACAAATGGTTCCGCAGGCCCGACGGTCCCCTTGGCAAGATCACCGGGACCAAAGCATGATGCGGCGGCAAAACGGGTTTGGGAGAAATGACATGCCTAAAGTTTCGGAGCTCTTTTTCAAGACAGCCATCGTCTTTCTTATTCTGGGAATTGCAGCCGGCCTGCAGATGGCAATTTCAGGAGATCACGGGGCGTTTCCGGCTCACGCGCACATCAACCTGCTGGGATGGGTCACCAGTGCAATATTCGGTGGCTACTATGCCCTGAACCCGGCGAAGGCTGCCCGCAGGACGGCGATGATCCACTATGGCGTCTACAATCTTGGCCTGGTCGTGATGCTGCCGGCGCTTTACCTGATGCTGGAGGGAAATCCGGCGCTTGAGCCGATCGTCGCCACCGGTTCAATGATTGTCGCTGCCGCCGTGCTGATCTTTGCCTTCGTGGTTTTCTCCGGCGAAACGGCGCGCTCAGTCTCAGGAATACCCGCAGTTCCGCGCTAAACCGTCGCGATATTGCTGAGCCGACCAAAAGCCCGCGCCTCTGACGAAGAACGCGGGCCGATCGGTGATGCAGCCCGATCCGCAGTAGGAACCCGGAAGGGACCCACTGCTCAGCGGCAACTATCCGCTAGTGTCCCATTTGACGAAGATGCCGGGCGCGCGAATCTCAGCGGTCTAAGGGCAGCACCGGTCAACATGCGATACGAACGCACCTACTGGATAGTGCCGAAATTCCAGATGTTCAACGCCAAAAACGGAAGGATCGCGCATCCCCCGTTCGGAGGATGCCGTCGTGCCTCTGCCTTGGTAGGCCAATAGGTTTAGTGGCTCAGCGTTCATGCTAAGCGCCATCCTCTACGAACGAAATGGAGAGATATCATGCTCAAGGTCGCCTCGGCTCTGGCACTGCTGTTTATCGGGACAGCGCCCCTGTTGGCTGATGACATGCCAATGAACGCGGACAGTATCAAATGGGCCCCTGCTCCTGCTGTCATTCCTGCTGGCGCCGAGATAGCTGTTATTGCTGGAGACCCCTCGAAGGATGGGCCTTATGTGCTGCGGCTAAAGACGCCCGCCAGCTACAAAATTGCCGCACATAATCATCCCACCGCGGAATATATAACGGTGCTTTCCGGTAACTTTCATATCGGAATGGGCGACAAGCTCGACGAGGCGAAAGGCATCGAATTGACTGCTGGTGGCTTCGGCGTTGCGCCGGCCGGAATGAATCACTTCGCGTGGACGACAAGCGATACGATTATCCAGGTTCATGGCGACGGGCCGTTCGCGATCACCTACGTCAACCCGGCGGACGATCCGAGCAAAAAGTGACAGTTCGATACTTGGCCTTCAGCGTTCGAATGCCTCGCGAAAGCTTCAACCAAGGCCTAGACTCGAATCCGCGAGTATGTTCTGCAAAGAGGAATATTATTCAATTATTTCAATTTAGTAGTGGCGGAGAGAGCGGGATTCGAACCCGCGTTACGGTTTCCCGTAAACACACTTTCCAGGCGTGCGCCTTCAACCACTCGGCCACCTCTCCATCCTTTAGCATTTTCGCCGCGGCCGGTTTCGCCGCGCGGGTTGGGGAGATGCATCTCCCTTGGGATTCCGGCCGGAATTCCGGCCGTGGGCGCCGTCAACCAGCGGATACCCTTCCCCGCCCCCGAGCCGTCAAAGCAACAGGTGCGGGGCTCATCTAGTCGATCCGGTGCCGAATGCCAAGACATAACGGCACTGTATTCGCTTTGCCAGATAGGGATGCCCTGGCCTACCGCCGGCTCGCCGTTCTCGAGGCAGCAGCAGTCGACCAATGTAGGCAGCAGGCTTGCAGTCGGCACGCGATCGGCGGCGGTGTCTTCGCCGTCCAGCGCGCGACCGGCTCCGGCACAAACAGGCGGCGCAGGTTCAACTTCGCGTGTCGCGATTGCGGACAGAGCGCGTAGATCCTATTTAACAGTCCGACACGACATTCTGATAAACTCCTGGGGAGGAAGGGTCTGGATGTTCCGCTTCGTCTTCCGTCTCGCCGCAATGATCGCGCTTTCGATTTCGGTCATCATGGCCGTGCTCGACGCGACCCGCTCGGTGGCGGCGTCGGCACTGGTGATGACCCCGCTCAACACCAGCTGGCTCGCCGTCTCGCCGGATACGCGCAGCGCCTTCGAAAGCTTCGTCCGCGACAAGGTCAACCCGCTGCTGTGGGACGGCGCCATCGCCTGGGTGCTCAACCAGCCCGGCTTCGCCGTGTTCGCGGCGCTGGCCTTCATTCTCTATGCGATCGGCTACAGGCGGCAGCGCCCCACCGGGCGGTTCGCCGCGACCTGACATTTCCAAGCGTTCCCGGACCGAGCATTGCCGGATCAGGGAAGGCTCAACTAAGAAGAAAAGGAAACCGCACATGTTTCTCAGCGACATGCTGAACAAGAAACTCAACCTGCCGAAGCCATCCGAGGCGCTGCCCGGCCGCGACCGGCCGATCCCCACGGCGTCGAAGCACTTTGTCTCGAACAGGCCGCTCAAGGGTCCCTATCCCGAAGGGCTGGAGACGGCGATGTTCGGGCTGGGCTGCTTCTGGGGCGCCGAGCGCCTGTTCTGGCAGATCGAGGGCGTCTGGGTCACAGCGGCCGGCTATGCCGGCGGCGTCACGCCCAACCCGACCTATCAGGAAACCTGCACGGGCCTGACCGGCCATGCCGAAGTCGTGCTTGTGGTCTACGATCCGAAGATCGTGTCCTATGCCGAGCTTTTGAAGCTGTTCTGGGAAAGCCACGACCCGACGCAAGGCATGCGCCAGGGCAATGATGTCGGCACCACCTACCGCTCGGCGATCTACACGTTCAATGACGCGCAATACCAGGCGGCGATCGCCTCGCGCGATGCTTACGAGGCCTCGCTGCGCGGTGCCGGCCGCAGCAAGATCACCACCGAGATCGCGCCGGCGCCGGAATTCTACTTCGCAGAGGAGGACCACCAGCAATATCTGGCCAAGAACCCCTACGGCTATTGCGGCCTGCAGGGAACCGGCGTCACCTGCGCCATCCCGGCCGCCGTCTCCGCCTGATTTTATGCCCCTGACGCAAGGAACATGCTGTGGGGCCCCGGAGAGGGGCCCCCCCCCTAAAACAGTATAATTTAAAAAAAAGCCAACCCACCACACAACGCCCCACTGGCGAAGTGCTGGTGTTGGTTAAAAAAAAAAGAGGGGGGGGG